>JBGVQS010000026.1:0-22055 GCA_045127595.1 Candidatus Scatosoma sp.
GAATGTGGCGGTTTGCGATGATGCAACCTTCTTTCAGATCCACTACCCCTTTCGGCCCAATGATGCGGATCCCCGCCGAGCCGGCAATATTGCCCGATTCTCTTACGGGCGGCTTTACCTTCAACACGTACGAATCGGTCGCGGAAATTTCCACTTGCGATTTGCTTCTCAACGGCCCTAAAACGCGCACGGTTTCAATGGGACGCAGGGAAGGACCTACGATCGTCAGCACTTCTTTGCACGCATACTGACCGGGCTGGGACAGATCCCTGAGCGGGGTCAACTCATACCCCTCACCGAACAGCGTCGCAAGATCCGCTTTCGTCAGATGTATATGCCTATTGGATACACCAACGGGAACTTCGTTGCCGTTCGTAGCCGCGGTCGCAACTGCGCCGCCTTCCATATCCGCCAATACTTTTTTAACCATTTCCGCAATTTTTGCGCTCGAAATTTCCATAATCCATTCTCTCCGTAAACTCGTTTACGCCGCTTTACGGCGCAACAAAACCTGAAAAACCGTTTGAAAAACTTCCGTATCGCCCAAACGGTCGCCCATGCGGGCGATACGGTTCCCTGATAATTTGTTTACATTCCACTAAAAAGCGGAGTTGCGAGCAATACGCGATGAGCACGGCTTTCCCGACGGAAGTTTACTGTGCGTAAACGAGCGAGGGAAAACGTAAGCCCGACAAAGTAGTGCGACGCAAATACACTTTTTTTTAATTATTTAATAGCGGGAAGAAGTTTTTCAACGTCTGCGTGGGGACGAGGAATTACGTGCGTAGCGATCACTTCGCCAAGCGCCGTAGCTGCCGCGCTACCTGCTTCGACTGCCGCTTTCACTGCGCCTACGTCGCCGCGGACCATAACGCTTACCAAACCGCTACCGATCTTTTCGCTGCCGATAAGTACGACGTTTGCCGCCTTTACCATTGCATCTGCCGCTTCAATCGCCGCTACAAGACCTCTCGTTTCAACCATACCTAATGCTTCCATCATTTTTGTAATTCTCCTTGAATTTTATTTTTTATTTTTTTATCGTAATTTGTCTTTGCCGAGCGCGCTCAAATGAGCAAACCATTCGATATCTTCGCTCTGCCGTGCAATTACCTTGTGGGTAATATACAGTTCTCGTTTTTCAGCTTCGGCTTTTCCTGCCGCAACAGCCGCTTCCACAGCCGCCGCGTCCCCTTCTACCTTGATTGCCATAACCAAAGGCACGCGCGCAGAATCTCCTGCCGCAGGTTTGTTTTTATCGATCGCTACAACTTTTACGTTTGCCGCTTTCGCCATTGCGTCCGCAACTACGATCGACGTCGCAAAACCGAATACTTCTATCATGCCAAGTGCCATTCGTTTGTTTCTCCTTCTTTGTTCAAGTTAAGTTTTTATGTTACCTTTGGGAGTGTACTTTGCGTACACGACCAAGGTAACTCCAAGCGCAACGCCGTATTTCGACGCATATATGCATTTTAAAAACTTACTTGTTGACGTAACAAATCTTAATCCCCTTCTGCGCCACGTTCACTTCCATCGCTTCATTGAGTTGAGTAAGAGGGAATTCGTGCGTGATCAAATCCTTGATGGGGATATTCATTTCTCTTGCCTGACGAAGGAACGCCATTGTGGTGGGATAATCGTCTGCCGAATAGTCCCAAGAACCGACAAGATTGATTTCCTTATTGCACATTGCAAAGTGGGGGTTCACGTTATATTCGCCGTTGTTTACGAAGAAGCCCATTTCGCAGAGCCCGCCGCCACGACGGATATATTCGAAGATGTCTTTCGCCGCCGCAGGAGCGCCCGTGCATTGGAACGCAAAATCCGCGCCGACGCCGTTTGCTACGCTCTTTACGAGATTAACTCTTTCCGCAAGCGTCGTTACTTCTTTAAAGTTAATGATCGTCTTCGCACCGAGTTTCTTTGCCATTTCCAAACGCATCGGCGTACCGTCGATTGCGATGATGTGGTTGATACCTGCCGCGCGCAAAACGCTGATCATAACCAAACCAACAGGGCCAAGACCTTGAATCAAAACCTTCGAGTTAAAGTTGATAAGTCCCGTCGTTTGCGCTCTCTTTAATGCGTGTACGCATACGCAAGCGAGTTCGAGAATCATTCTTTCCTTTAAATCGAGATCGTTGACTACGAAATAGGTAGAACCCTTACCGCGGATCAAAAGATATTCCGCGAACCAACCGGTAAACGGCTGTGCGTCGCTGTGAGGAATCAAGCCGAATACGCCCTGCTTGTCGCAAAGGTTGGTATTTGCGGGATGATTACGGCAAACGTGGCATTCGCCGCAGCTAATAACGCTGGTAACGATTTTATCGCCGACCTTGATAGGTTTCCCTGACGTATCGCACTTGATATTTTTACCAAGATAAACGATTTCGCCCGTACCTTCATGCCCAAGCGTTACGGGAATAATCCCGAACGGGTCAGCCTTCCATTCATGAACGTCCGTACCGCATACGCCGCAACCTTCTACTTTTACTAAAATATCGTCGTCATTCAACGCAGGAATGGGATATTCTTTTACTTCGATTTTCTTTTGCGCCGTGAGCATAGCTACCTTTGCGGTCTTGGGAATCGCGCCGTTGCATCTCGCTTTTGCGCCGCCCATTTCCCCAAGGATTTTACGAACGATACTCTCTACTTGAGAGGAAGTAATATCCATTGTGTTTTCTCCTTATAATTTTAAATAATTCTGAAATAATCGGTCATCACGCAGCGGCGGAATCTGGTAAAACTTCTCGCGCTGGTCAAGCCTTCGCCCGTAGGACCTGCGATCGTGAAGGTCGTATGTCCTTCGCCGCCGAACCCGATCCCTGCATACGAGGGTGCGTTCTTGACGAAAATCGTCGTTTCCACCGCGCGGGCAAATCTCGTCAAATGATCGATATTCTTCGAGTGCATGTGTGCCGTATGGCGGTTGCCGTGTTCTGCCTTTACCGCCAAATCAATCGCTTCGTCAATGTTGTTGACGCGCACGATCGGCAGGATCGGCATCATCAATTCGTGCTGTACGAACGGATGATTGAAGTCCGTTTCACAAATAATACAACGCACTTCAGGACCTACCTTTACGCCGATTTTAGCAAGGAGCACCGCCGCGTCGCGACCTACGCAGTCGCGGCTGACCGTTTTTTTAACGATCCCCGTCTTGGGATTTTTGCTGTCCACAAGCACAATGTTGGAAAGCGCTTCCGCTTGCGCCGCCGTGATTTTATACGCGCCGTTTGCAAGCATTGCCGAAATCAGCTCGTCCGCGATATTTTTGAACGCAAATACTTCCTTTTCCGCAATACAAGGCAGGTTGTTGTCAAACGAGCAACCGTCGATAATATCCTTGCCCGCCTTTTGAATGTCCGCGGTATCGTCAACGATAACGGGAGGATTACCTGCCCCTGCGCCGATCGCTTTCTTACCGCTGGAAAGTACCGATCTTACTACCCCGGGACCGCCCGTGCAAACGAGCAAGCGAATGTTGGGGTGCTTGTACATAATTTGCGCCGTATCGAGCGTGGGTTTTACCACGGACGCTACGAGCACCGCAGGACCGCCTGCTTTCGCGCAAGCGCGATTGACAAGGTCTACTGCGTAGTTCGAGGTCGCAATTGCATTCGGGTGGGGATTGAACACAACGCCGTTCCCTGCCGCGATCATACCGATACTGTTACAAATAACCGTTTCGGAAGGATTCGTACTGGGAGTGATACTACCAACGACGCCAAAGGGCGCCATTTCCGTCAAGGTCAAGCCGTGATCCCCCGTCTTTGCTTGGGAAACGATGTCGGCTGTGCCGGGCGTTTTGTCCGCAACAAGTATGTGCTTCGCCGTTTTATGCGCCACTTTACCCATTTTCGTTTCCGCAACGCCGAGGTTCGCCATAACGCTCGCCTCTGCGCGGCAGAGTTCACGAATCGCGGTAATCACCTTTTCGCGTTCTTCGAGCGACATTGCGCGTACCGCTTTATAGCCTGCGGTAGCCGCGTCGATCGCGTCGTTCATATCCGTGTAAACACCGATGTATTTGCGGCCGTTATATTGAGAGCCATCCCACGCGTTCTTTGCCGTGGGAGCGCCGCCATTGAGGTTTTTGAGCACTTGCGCGATTACTTCCTCAATCTGGGCTTCCGTCCAATTTATAGCCATTGTTTTTCTCCTTTTTTCTACCGCTTGAATCAAATCCTTTCAAGCGTGAAAACGCGAACTGCGTTTCTTATTTGCCGAGAGCCGCCAAAACCTTCTTCGTGATCGCTTCTACGAGTTCCGCGTTCGCGCAGTTGCAGGTTGCAGGTTCATCCCCGTAATCAATGCCGGGATGACGGCCGGGAAGGTTCATCTTCTTTCTCAAATCCATAAGCTTTTTAAGCTGATCGTTAGAGATTTCGTGTACCGCGCCAAGATCCATTGCGTGCTTGCAGATTACTGCGTTGAATTCAACTTCTTCCATAACGAAGAACGCCTTGTTCAAATTGCAGCCAACCGTCAACGCACCGTGGTTTCTAAGCAAGAATGCGTCGTGGTTTTGAAGGTACGGATCGAGCGAATCGGGAATTTCCATCGTGGAAGGCGTACCGTAATCGCAGGTAGGTACTTCGCCGATCGTCAAAACTGCTTCGGGAAGAATGTATTGATCGAGATCGATATCCGCAACGGTAAATGCGGTAGCAACGGGAGGATGTGCGTGAACGACCGCCGTAACGTCGGGGCGTTCGCGATATACTCTCATGTGCATCTTGATTTCGGACGAAGGATTGAGTTTCCCTTCAAGCTTATTACCGTCTTTGTCAACCTTGATGATCATATCGGGG
The DNA here is from genome assembly GCA_045127595.1 of Candidatus Scatosoma sp. GTDB lineage: Bacteria > Bacillota > Clostridia > Christensenellales > Borkfalkiaceae > Scatosoma. The sequence continues at coordinate 4,824 of JBGVQS010000026.1, forward strand.
GTCAAAGAACCCTTGGATACGCCCGTCGGCGTGCAGTAATATTCGTTTTCGCTGATCTTAACGGAAATGTTACCGTCGTTTGCAGCAACGAACCCATTCAACCACAGCTTATGCCCAACTTCGCCAAATTCCTTCTTGATTTCAAAAGGTGATTTCATAATTTTTCTCCTTTCCTTTTATATTATTTTTTTTATTTTGTCAAATTGAGTGTGTCAAGAGCAATCATATACTCTTCGTTGGTGGGGATTACAAGCGTCTTTACTTTCGCGCCCTTTGCGGTAATATCCGCAAATTCTCCCCTGGGACAGGTTTGATTGATTTCCGCGTCTACTTCAATGCCCAAGAAAGACATATCCTTGCAGACTTCTTCACGCAAATCGCGGTCGTTTTCGCCGATACCCGCCGTGAATACTACTGCGTCCACGCCGTTCATTTCCGCTACGTACGAACCGACGATTTTCTTGATGTTGTGGCAAAGAATCTTCATCGCGAGCTTCGCGCGGTAATTGCCTGCCGCCGCCGCGTCGCGAATATCTCTGCAATCGCTGCCAAAGCCCGAAATCCCCGCAAGCCCCGATTCTTTATTGAGAACCTTGTCCGCTTCTTCCGCCGTCAAGCCTTCCGCCTTTTGCAAGAAGGTTACGACGGTGGGATCGATCGCGCCGCTTCGCGTACCCATCGGAACGCCGTCTTGGGGAGTAAAGCCCATGGACGTATCCACCGCTTTGCCGTTGACCGTCGCCGTAATCGACGAACCGTTGCCAAGATGGCAGGTAACGATTTTTGCATTTTTGTTGCCAAGGTATTCCGCCGCTTTCGCCGCAACGTATCTGTGCGACGTGCCGTGGAAGCCGTAACGGCGCACCTTATATTTTTCGTAATATTCGTACGGGATCGGATAAATGTACGCATAATCTTCCATATCCGAATAGTACGAGGTATCGAACACCCCTACGTGATTTACCGAAGGCATAACTTCTTTACAAGCTTTCAAGCCGCTGATTGCGGGAGGCCCGTGCAAGGGGTTCAAGCCTACGATACTTTCGAGATATTCCAGCTCTTGATCGCCGAGAATCGCCGATTTTTTCAGCTTTTCGCCGCCGTGCGCAAATCTATGTCCAACCGCCGAAATTTCCGAAACGTTTTCGATAACGCCCTTTTCTTTGTCGGTGAGCAGGGAAAGTACGCATTCAATCGCCGCTTTGTGATCGGGGAACGCCGCGTCCGATTTATAATCGGGTTTGGAAGGACGCTTGTGCGTTACGATTCCGTCAATCCCGATTCTTTCGCAGAGCCCCTTTGCAAGCACTTCGTTCGTGTCCATATCAAACAACTGATATTTCAACGAAGAGCTACCTGCGTTTACAACGAGAATTTTCATTGTTTCTTGCTCCTTTATTCTTTCAAGGCTATTTCTTTTAGCCGATTGTTTGTATTTTACCGTTAAATAGTCCGTTTCATGGGGAGATACAACGCAGAAATGCGACGTATATACCCATTAAACTCTCTTTGAGATAACTTCTTTTTCGAACTTTTCTACTTCATCCCACCAATCTTCTTTCAAGCCTTGACGGGAAAGATATTCTTCCCAAACGTCCGTGAAAGGCAAATATTTTACTCTTTCGTGCATATAGAAGACTTTGGTGAAGTTGCCTTCGTCCTGCAATTTCTTCATTTCCGCATACGGTTGCAAAATTGCGGAAAGCAACGCTTTTTGCATGGAACGTACGCCCGTTACCCAAGCGCAAAGACGGTTGATGCTCGCGTCGAAATAGTCGAGCGCTACGATTACTTTCTCGTCCGCGTCGTTGCGAATGATTTCTTTGGAAAGTTCTTTCAATTCGTCGTCCACAACGATTACGTGGTCGCTATCCCATCTTACGGGACGGGATACGTGGAGCTGCACTTTGTCATAGAAGGCAAGCATGGACGGAATTTTATCGGAAACGACTTCCGTAGGATGATAATGTCCCGTATCAAGCAAGCAGCAAATACCGCGCGTCGCCGCATAGTTTTGATAGAATTCGTTGCTGCCTACCGTATAGCTTTCTACGCCGATACCGAATACTTTGCTTTCTACCGCAGGAATCACCCATTCCTTATCGTAGCCTTCCAACACTTCGTCCAAGGACTTCTTCAAACGAAGACGAGGACCGAGTCTATCCGCAGGAATGTCTTTCGTACCGTCGGGTACCCAAAGATTTACACAGCAAGGGCTGCCCATCGCTTTACCGATTTGCGCCGCGATCTTCATACAAGCCTTCCCGTGGTTTACCCAGAACGTTCTTACTTCTTCATCGGGAGAGGACAAAGACAAACCGTCTTTCATCATGGGATGAGAGAACCAAGTCGGGTTAAAGTCAACCCCTTCCAAGCCCGTTTCCTTCGCCCATTTTACCCAAGGTTCAAAATGCTTGTATTCATAAGCGTCGCGATCTACTTTTCCCTTATCTTCGCCAAGAATTGCATAGCAAGCGTGTACGTTTACGCGCTTTTTACCGGGCATGAGCTTGAACGCTCTCGTAAGGTCGGCAAACAATTCTTCGGGATTTCTCGCTCTGCCGGGATAGTTCCCCGTCGTCTGAATACCGCCGGAAAGAGAATCGCTGCCGTCGAAACCGATAACGTCGTCCCCCTGCCAACAATGTACGCTTACGGAAAGCTTAGAAAGTCTTTCCATTGCCGCTTCCGTATCCACGCCGAATTGCGCGTAGATTTTTTTAGCTTCTTCGTATCTGGACATATGTATCTCCTTCATCTATATATTTATATATTATTTTTTGATTATGTTTTTGCGGAATGTTTTTAGGGCTGCGCCCCTTTTAGGCTTATTTGCCGCTACAAGTTTCCGCGCGCGTCTTATAATTCGTTAATATCGAACGAATTTTTAACGATCTTTCTACCCGCCTTGACGTTTTCAATATCTCCGCCGCCAACCATCTGCATCATAAGGTTGCCGATTGCCGTACCTTCGGTAGGCCCTGTGATAATCTTCTTGCCAGTGTATTTTGCCGTCAGCTCGTTCAAGAAGCCGTTCTTGCTGCCGCCGCCGATAATGTTCAGCGTTTCGTATTTCTCGCCCGTAACTTCTTCAAGCGCTTTCAACGACAAATCGTAATATTTCGCAAGGTTGTTATAAATAACGTACGCCATTTCGCCAACGGTCAACGTCTTGCCCACAGCCGCGTTGATTTCCGCCGTCATATTTTCAGGCGCCATAAATCTTTGATCGTTTACGTTGATTTCGTATTCGACGGGGTTTTCTCTCGCCATGCAAACAAGCTCCGCAAAGCTGTATTTATCGTCAAGCTCGTGGCGAACCTGCTGGATCATCCAAAGCCCCATGATATTGATTTGCAAGCGGTATTGCTTGTCAACGCTCCCTTCGTTAGAATAGCCCGCGTCCAACGCTTCCTTGGAAGTATGTGCGTAGTTTTGTTCTACGCCAAGCAACGACCAAGTACCGCTGGAAATATACGGCGTTTGCGCTTCGAGCGGCGCGGCAAGTACCGCGCTTGCAGTATCGTGGGTTGCGGGAAGAATGACTTTCGCTTTATAACCTACGATTTCTGCGATCTCGTCGGAGAAGTCCCCTACAACCGTACCCGGCTGTGCAAGCTCGCCAAACAGTTCCTTTTTATAACCGAGCTTTTCGATAATTTCTTCATCCCACGTATGGGTAACGGAATTGACCATGCCCGTCGTCGTCGCGTTGCAATATTCCTGCTTTTTCACGCCCGTCAAACGGAAGTGGAAATAATCGGGCAACATCAATAAAGATTTCGCCTTTGCCATGCGTCCCGTCTTTACGTCGTCTAACAGTTGGTAAACGGTGTTAAAGGAAGCAAACGCAATCCCCGTTTTTTCGAAAAGCTTTTCAAACGGAATAACCGAATGTACCTGCGGAATCGTCGTTTCCGTTCTCGAATCGCGGTAACAATACGTGCCGCCGATCGCTTGATCGTTTTCGTCGAGCAACGCATAGTCCACACCCCAAGTATCAATGCCGACCGAATAGGGAATTTTCCCAATTTCTTTCGCCTTTTTCAAACCGTTCAAAATTTCCTGAAAAAGACGTTCGTGCGTCCACATCAAATGCTTTTCTCCGTCGCAGCCCGTCAACATTTCAGGCCCGTTTTGGAAACGGTAAATTTCTTCCGTGATCATTTTCCCGTTTTCAAGATACGCAACAATGTGTCTGCCGGACGACGCGCCAATGTCTATCGCAAGGTAATATTTCATGCTGTTTTCTCCTGTTTTTTCACTGATAAAGGCATACTCTCCCTTATGCTTCAATTCATTATATCATATTAAAATATTTTTGTCTATATATGTTCGAAAGATTGACAAAAAAACTTTTCAGTGGTAGAATATAAGCACAAATGAACAAAAACGCGCAAAAATATGCACATTTTTGCACCAAAAAACGATTAGGAGAAAAAAATGGCGCTCACAGAAAGACAAAATGAAATTTTGGGGGTTTTAAAAGAGAATAAATCGGCGGGCGTAACCGCCCTTGCCAAGCAGTTATACGTAAGCGAAGCGACCATTCGCCGCGACCTTGCGGAACTGAAAAGCATGGGGCTGATCGAACGCAGCCACGGCGGCGCGATACTGCCCGAAAACGCAGAAGAAATCTCTATCTTTTTCCGTATGGAAAAAAACGCAAGCGAAAAGGAGCGGGTTGCAACCAAAGCCCTGCCGTATATTCCTGCGTTCAAATCGGTATTTATCGACAGCTCCTCCACGGCGCTTGCCTTAGCGGAACGCATTGATCTAAATTATAAAACGGTGGTAACGAACAACCTGCAAACGGCAATTCAGCTTTCCAAAAAGCCGAACATTAACCTGATTTTGCTTGGGGGGAACGTGCATTTTAACACGAATTCCACCATGGGGACTTGGACAGCTCGGCAGCTTGAAGATTTCGGGTTCGATTTGATGATTTCTTCTTGCGCCGCAGTTTGCGACAGCAGTGCGTTTGAACGCTCGCTCGAACAAAAGGAAATCAAGCGCGCCGCCTTTCAGCATTGTAAACAACGGATTTTGTTGATCGACCACACGAAATTTACCGCGCATGGAACGTACCGCTTGGCGGCGTTGTCGGAATACGACTTGATTGTAACCGACGACACTCCCCCTATCGCTTTGGACGTCGGGAAGGCGAAGCTCGTTTATTAAATAATGGATAGCGGTTAAAAAAGCACTTTTTTCTCATATTTTTTTCATTTACGCTTGCTTTATTTTTGCATATGCTTTATAATAAGTTTCATAAGGAGCGAATTATGATACAAGATTTACACGCACATACTTATTATTCTTTTTGCTCGCAAGACAAACCAGAAAAGGTGATCGAAACCGCAATCGCAAGCGGTATTCAGCAGCTTGGTCTTTCCGACCATAACTACGGGATCGGCTGCGCTCGCAAGGAGTTTTGTTGGAATCAAGGCACGCGCCTTGACGCGGACTATGAAAAGACTTTGGTAAAATATTACGACCATATGCGTCTATTAAAGGACAAGTACGCAAAGAAGATCAATCTGCTTTGCGGCATTGAAGTTTGCACTCTGCAAAATGGCAAGGATAGCTATGCGTTGCCTGAAAAAGCGGACGTTTCCTTCTTCGATTTTTGCCTGCTGGAAAATTTGGACCACCCTACGTCCATTACAAACGGAGATTTATTTTCCTTTGCGAAACGTTTGGGCTGCCCTGTAGGGATTGCGCACACCGATATGTTTGCCTTTATCCAAAAGATCGGGGAAGAACCCCACCGCTATTTCCGTAAAATGGCGGAAGCGGATATCTTCTGGGAAATGAACGTCAATTACGACAGTATCCACGGTTTTAAAGTCCACGATTACGTAACCGAATTTTTCAAAAACAAGCAACAGCAAGAAATTGTAAAAAGATCGGGCGTAAAGCTTTCGGTTGGGTTTGACGGACATATCGTTCAGGAATACAAGCCCCAGCGCGTCATCACGGCAAACAAGCTTATCAAAGACATGGGTATCCGTCTTGCCTTTGAAAACAAGTAAATTAACCAAAAAGCAGTTCGCTGATTTCATTCAGCGAACTGCTTTTTTTATATGCATTTTTATAAAACGCACGTCAATTTTTCGTTACGATTTTCAGTAAAACAGGGCCCAACAATTCCACCAACGGACTTCCGTCCGCCTTTATGTATTTTTTGATTTGTCCGCGCACCAAAACAACGTCTCCAACCTGCGGCTTCGTACCCGTGAAATCGGCATATTTATTACCGTTTTCATCACACAATCCGTATATGTATAACAAGTTTCCGTTTTCGTCTTTTAAATAAATATTCCCGTAATAATCGTTGATTATTTTTTCAATCGTAGCCTGCACGTAATAATATTTCGAAGTCGTTTCATTATCCGCAAGCGCGTTGCCGATCGCTAAAATTTCAGGAATCCCCGTCAGCACGATTTCTTCTTCGGGCGCGGTCAAGTTCCCATCTTCGATATATTTCGCAATCAAATCGCGCGCATACGTCGTTTCGTCATAACGAGCAATTTCCGTCAAACCGTTCGGTTTATATTGCGAAGAATAGGTGTCCGTAACCACGTAATACGTCTTTGTCAGTTGAATATTTTCTTTCACGCTTGCGCCGTATTCTCCGTAGCCGATAAAATAATTCGAGTTCGACGTTTCAAAGAACTGCGATCTTAATTTCGCCCCGGAAATGGAACAGAGCACCAAGGGATTGTCAAAGGGTAAAACGTCCAGCAGGTTTCCGTATAAAACTTCCCCTGCCGCGACTTCGTAAGGAGCGCGCGTACTCAAAAAACCGCCGCCCAAAACAATGTCGTATTCGTCTCCCCATCTTTCAACGCCCGCCTGATAATACAAGTTTGCCGCAAGCTGACGAAGCTCCGTCGAAGAAAGCTTTCGATCGATCCGCCCAAGCTTTTTGCCTGCAAGCGCAATTTGTTCGTCGTACTTATCGAGCAGCTCGTTTACAATCGGATCGTCCGCCCCGTTTTGATAAACGCTCGTTTTTACGCAATTCGCTTGATGAACTTTGTTGCTACCGTTGGCAACGTTGATTTGCACTTCCGCATGGGAAATCCCTTTGTTGTCGCCGCCTCCCTGCACGTGATAAACCCCTTTCGAGTCCTTTACCACGTAGCTTTGATGACTGTGCCCTTCAAAGACCAAATCCACGTACCCGTTCGACAACGCAACGTCGTAATAGCCAAATCGGCTGTCTGAAAGGGTTTGTTCGGACGAAAGAGAAGATCCGTAACCGTCGTGCAAGGAATACACGATATAGTCAGCCCCTTCCGCACGCAGTTTTTGCGATTCCGCCTTGACAAGCGCCGTCAACTCGTCGTCTACTTTGAAATATACGTCCTGCACTTTATCCGCGGAAATGGAAGAATAACAATCCCCAATCGCGCCGATAATCCCGATTTGTACGCCGTTTATTTCCACGGTAACGGACGGCTCGCAATAATCCACCCGCTCGTTTGTAGTGCGGTCGTATACGTTGATCGCAAGGAACGGGAAATCCGCAAGCGCCGCATTTTCTTCTATGTACTGCGTGCCCCAATCGTATTCGTGATTTCCAAGCGTCATAGAGGCAAAGCCCAAATCGTTCATCCATTCGGTAATGATTTTACCCTTCGTCAAGTTCGATTCCGACGCGCCCTGCCACATATCCCCCGAAGAAAGAAAGACCGTGTTTTCGTTTTCTGCGCGCGCATTTTTCAAATAGGTCGTCAGCTCGTCCACGCCCGGATGAGAATCCCCGTCCGCCAATTTTCCGTGCAAATCGTTGATCGCAAAAAAATCAAACGTTACTAATACCGACGAGTTACAATCGTCGCAAACGCCGTTATTGTCCGCGTCCGTATGTTCTCCGTCCGTAATTTGTCCGTCGCTAGAATCAGGTGCTTCGGACGTAGAACCGCTCTCTATCCCCCCAATCGAGCTTTGAGAATTTTCCGCACTGCTCGTTCCCGACGCTGCACACGCCGAAAAGAGCATTATAAAGCTCAATACTGCCGTTAATAGGCTTTTTTTCATAGTAATACACCTCTTGTAATCTACTGCTTTCTTATTATACTATGCCAAATTTTGATTGTCAACTATATTGCGGCATATTCAAAAGGACAGGTATTCAACGCATACCTGCCCCCTTGTTTTTTAAATATCATAGATTTTATCAATCTTTTTCAGCTCGCTGAACGTGTCGATTTCCACAATATCGTCCAAGCTGCATTCCCGAATGGCAATTTTATAATTTTCTTTCTTATAACGCAAAGCCGTCTGTTCCCAATACCGTTCCTTACCGCCGGGCGAAAAATACACTTCTTCCAAGTCCTTTTCAAGCTGCGCGCCGTCTTTTGCGTCCCAATAAGAAACGCCAACCATCTGATGACAATTTTCACCGCCGACGCCCTGTTCTACGATAAAGCCGTTTCCGTCTACGCGGAAAAACCAATCGTCCGTTACTTCTACGGGCGCGCCCAAGAAATTGCTCGCATATTCATACTTGCGGATCAAATTCGGATTTTTCAACAATAAGTCGGATTCCAAAACGTACGCGTTTTGCAACAAATCACGGATACAATACGCCGAGGAAATATTATTGCTTTCATTGTACATGGGGTTTTCGACAAACTTAATGTTGGGATAACGGTGCAAAAGCTGTTCAAACTGCTCCCCAAGATAACCGCGCACCAACACAATTTCAGGGATTCCCGCTTTTACTACCGCGTCCAACAGTGTTTCAATCAAGCGTTTCCCGTGCACGCGTATCAAAGGCTTGGGCGTGTTTAACGTAATCGGCACAAGCCGTGAACCAAACCCTGCCGCCAAGAAGATCGCTCTCTTGACGCGATACGGCTCTAATGCGTCCAAGCCCTTGGACGTAATAAATTTGCCGTTATAAAAACCCTTTTCAATTAAATCGTTTACTACCTTGTTGACCGATCCGACGGAATATCCCGTTTGCTCGGCAAGCGCTCTTTGCGACATACCCTCTTGCTCGGCAACAGTCGTTAAAATATCAAACTCTTTTTTGCTTAACACAGCTTACTCCTTTGTTTCCGTTTCCTTAGAAAACGTTTGTACTTTAAATTGATTTACCGTAACGTAACGTTTGATTAAAAACGCTACCCCTTTCACGAATAAATTGATTGCCAAAATCATCAGCGATACAATCGCCGTACCTTCCATGAACGATTGCGCTTCCAACTGCGGTATCATCAAAGAAAGCGTCGTCGTCCTAAAATTCACCAAGAAGGATACTGCGGAAATCGTAATCATGGCGTTTACGAAATAGTAGGTGTACATTTCCACGATCGTCAAAAGCGTACTGGGGATATACACGGAAATCAGCATTTTCATTTTACTGATCCCCAGCGTCGCCGCAACGTCTTCCAAATTCGCATTGAATTTTGAAAGGGAGTTATAGGCAAGCAAGTACGGAGACGAGAAGAAATGCACGATATTGACGATCACCAAAATAACTATCGTCGAATATAAGGGCAAGCCCTTAAAGGTCAATACGAACGACAAGCCCAAAACTACGCCGGGGATAGCAAGGGAAAGCAAGCTGATAAAGTGCATTACTTTGTTCGGCAGGTTTTTCCCGCTCCGCGCCGTCATATACGCCGCCAAGTAAGAAAGCACCGTTCCAAGCAAAGAAGTCAACAGCGCCACCGCAATCGAGTTGATAAAATATGATTGCAACCCAAACGAAAGAAGCTGCTTCAAGTGCTTTAAACTTCCCGACATATTCAAAGGATACTGCGTAACAAAGCCCTGTAACGCGAACGCGATAATGGGCAAACAAAGCAAAAACAGCGCGATAACGAAACAGATATTGATGATCACGTCCCGTTTTTTGTTTTCGGAAATTTCATACTTACGCGTAACGGTGCTTGCGCTTACCCCCGTATTGCTCTTTCTCAAATCCAATAAAAAGGCAACGCTTGCAGGGAGCAGTAGCACTACGCCGACGACCGCACCGTTCGAGAAATTCATTAGACCGATAACTTCTCGATACATATACACGGGCAAAGTCATTTGCGTTCCGCCCGCAATCAACGCAACCCCGTAATCGGTAAAGACCATGGTAAACACGGAAATGACCGCCGAAACGATCGTGCCTTTCATGGACGGAAGCGTGATTTTTAAAAATTGACGCCATTTGGAAAAGCCCAAAACGGAAGCCGATTCGTAAATCGTATAATCCTCGTATTGAAAGGAGTCGTAGAACAGCAAGAAGGACACGGGAAAGGAATACAAAACCGAGCCGATAATGATCCCCGTATACCCATATATGCCGATATTGACTCCGAGCAAGTTCGTAATCAAACCGTTGTCGCCAAACAACAAAACTACGCCCGTACCGTGGGAAATACTCGGCAACAGCATGGGAATAGAAAACAAGATTACCCAAACCGCTTTAAAGCGGATTCTTGAACGGTTCATGGCAAACGCCAAAGCAAAGGAAAGCACCGTCGAAATCAGCGTTGCAATCAGCGTCGTAATCAAGGAATTTTTCAGCATCGGCAAAAACTGTGCCGAAGTGAATACGTCCGTAATTGACGAGGCGCGTATGCGCGAAAATAAGATGACGATGGGCAGCACTACCGTGATCAGTAAATATACCAACAACCCATATTTTATGGAAATAAACGGCTTATCTTTCATCATCAGTTCCGCCCCGTATATCCCAATAAATCATGGTACTTTTTATCCAACTGCTCGACGACGAATTCCCGTACGTACTGGCTTGCAGGGTTTTTATAAATCTCTAACGGCGTGTCGATCTGCTCGATCACACCTTCGTTCATGACCATGATACGGTCGCTTAAAAAGAAAGCTTCTTCTTGATCGTGCGTGATGAACAGCATGGTTGCGTTGAATTTCTTTTGCAAGCTTTTCAGCTCTGCTTTCATGATTTCACGGTTGGTTACGTCCAAAGCAGAAATGGGCTCGTCAAGCAAAATAACGTCGGGGTTTGTCGCAAGCGTTCTTGCAATCGCAACTCTTTGTTGCTGCCCGCCCGAAAGCTGGTGGGGATATTTATGGATTTGATCGCTCAAACCTACGTTTTCGATCGTTTTCAATGCGATTTCTTTTGCTTGCGCTTTCGTTTCTTTTTTCAGCGTCAACGCATACATAACGTTTTGCAAAACGTTCATGTTCGGGAACAATGCATAGTTCTGAAAGACGATTCCCATACCACGCTCTGCGCTGGGCAAATGAGAAATCTCCTGTCCGTCCTTGAAAATTTCCCCGCCGTCCGATTTTTCAAGCCCGATTAAAATACGGAGCAACGTCGTTTTTCCGCAGCCGGACGGACCTAAAATCGACAAGAATTCCCCCTGCTTTAAATCGAAGGAAATGGAATCCAACACCAATTTGTCATCAAAACGCTTGATTAAATTTTTTACGGTCAATTTTGAGTTTAATACTTCCATAAGTCTAACAATCTCTCCTTTTCCACGTCGCTTTGTATCCCCGTCATGTCCGCATAGACGATATTTTGAGGATAGTTGGGAATTTCGTTCGTCTGCCCGACGTATACGCTTTCCGGGGAATAATGCGTCTTATCGTAAACGAAAAATTCGTTAATAATATAGTCGAATACCTCGTCTACGCCCTTTTTGGATTGATGCCCTTTCACGATCGCCGTGCCCGTCAGCGAATAGGGCGAACCCGTTTCAGGGTAAATGATTTCAAACGGCCAACCGCTGTTGATGGATTCCACCGCTTGGAACGCAAGGGCTAAACCAACCGCGATTTCGCCTTGTTTGAGCATTTTGATCGGACCTGAACCCGATTCGGTAAACTGTTTCAAGTTACGGTGCAGCTTGTCCACGTAAGCAACCGTTTCTTGATCCCCCCAAATATTCACCCAATTTTTATAGAAGAAATATCCCGTACCGCTCGATTTCGGATCGGGCATCGCTACAAGCCCCTTATACTTCTCGTCCAAAAGCTCCGCATAGGAAGTCGGCGCTTCCAAACCGTATTTTTCCAAGACGTTTTTATTGACGATAATTGCCCCCGCCTGTTTTTCCCACGTTACCCAAAGGTTTTTGTTGTCCGCAGGCGTCAATCCGTCAAGATACTCGATTTTACTCCTGCCCTCAATGTCCGCAAGATTTTTGGCAATCTTATTCAAATAGCCTGTTTCAAGCCCGACGAGAATATCAATTTCCGTCTTGTTCCCTTCACTGTATACCTTTGTCGCGGCTTTGCCCGTAGACATATAGGTTACGGTGATTTTCTTATCGGGGAATTTTTCGTTTAGCTGTTTTTGCAGTTCCTCGTTTCTGAACTGCTCCGCTGACGAGCAAATAACGATACTTTCACCCGTTCTCATTACCGAAAGCCCGGTAAACAGTAACGTTATCGCTAAAATAAACACCAAAATTTTTTTCATTTTTATCTCCATCGCACGTAGTTTGTTCAAATTCTATGAAAATTTAGAAAATTTTGAATGCGATTTTTCGTTTAAATATATAATAAGATCCCCAATTCAATTTTGTTCAAATCAAATGGAGAATCTATAAAATTATGAACAACATAATGAGTCTAACAAATTGTAGCTTTTTTGTCAAGCATTTTTCGCTATTTTTCAACAAGAAATAATTCTTATATAAAAAGCCGCCTTGATTTCTTCGACTCTCCCCCCATCTTTTATTCTATCGACAAATAATTCTTCCTTATTTTCTCTTTTAAACAAAAAGAGCCCTGCATATCCATACGGAACCCAATTTTTGTTTTTATTTTTCTATTCGCTACATACGACCATAGTTATAATTGAATAATCATACGCGTGTTTTATAAATGATTGATACCTAAGCCACCGCGAATTTCTTTCATATATGCTAAATCAGTTTCTTCCACGTCATTCATTTTCTTCAATTGCCCAATGGCTTTGGGACGGGTAAACAGCACCTGTACCCAACGGACAACGTGAAAAATCGGCAACAGCCAAATATGCTTTTTTAAGACGGGATAAGAAAACTTCATTTGCTCTTTGGATAAGAAAATCTTTCTCCAAACCGATTTTCTCTTCGCCTTTTTATCGTCCGTTTCGCTTGCATTCGCCGCAACGTCCGACGCCGATTTCTTTTCTTCGTTTGCAAGTAAAGAGGATTCCAAAATATGCTTCGCGAGCTTTTGCGTAAAAGCGTCCGCGTCCGTATCTTCAAAGAAATACGCCGAAACCTTTTCAAATTCATCCTTGAATTGTCTTAACCCACATTTATCAAGCTCGGCGTTCAAATATTCTTCGTTCAATTCATACGCCTTTCTATATAAGTAAATGTCGGTCAGGTGGCGAATCCCCACGCCTGCACTCTCCGCAAAATGGTACGCCGAATGCCCAAGCAGGGAGATATAAAATCTTTCACGGTCCATCTCGTAAAAGTATTGATATCCCTCTCTTACGTGCGCCATTTCAAAGCCTTTGTTTTCTACGCCGAAATACTCTTCAAGCGGCCCAACAAAAATTGTTTTGTGAAGCTCGAAAATCGTTTTCGTTTCGGGATAATAGACAATATCGTGATGCTCATCATGGCGCTTTGTAGCAAGCCCAAGCTCATCCACAAGCGCGCGAACTTCTTTTAATTGCTCCACGTCAATAAGCACGTCGCAGTCGGACGCATAGCGCATATCCGTCGAAGGGTACAGCTTTTTCAAGTGATAGCCTTTGAGCGGCATATACTTCAACCCGTGTTCTTCAAACGCCGTCAACACCGTGTTGATATCGTATTCGCTTTGCACGTCCAACATCACGTGACGATGTACCGAGCGTTGCAAAACAGCCAAAAACTGCGGTAGGAGCTTATCCCTCACGTTTTCAAGCGCTTTGAATACGACCACACTCATCGAATGCGACACGCAAAGATTATAAAATTGTTTATAGTCAAGCTCATCGGGAATAGACTCAATCCTTTCGTCTTTTATCCCCCTTTTCACACACTCAACAAAGAATTTTTCCGTATTCGTCACGTACCTGCCCGCCTTGTTTTGAAATTTTAATACTTTCTCCAAAACATTTTATTGTATTCAGTATTTGCAACATAACTTATTCATTTAAATATTTTTTATGTATTCTCGATACGATATATCCGCACTTATATGATTTGTAGAATGTAAGGGCACTCGTTTTTCTTCCGACGGCAGTTGCATATAATCCCCATAGCAACGAGTCAAATACTTATCGTATTGAGCCGGCACGCGCATTTGAACTCCTTCAAAGGGCTGCATAACATATTCTTCGTAAAAATCTTTTTCCAGTAGGAAGCGATTTTCAATAATATTATAGCACCCACTTCCATTTTTCGACAAATTCTTTTGATTTTTCGAAATTGCCTTGAGCAACCATTTTCTACTAAAGAACTTGGAAACAAACTTATGTAATCCCTTTCCAGTAGACTTCTCCAACAACAATCTCCCATAGACTTTTAATAAAAATAACCGAAGTTTGTTTGCTTTTTTATTGTCGTATGCTTCTGTTACAAAAATATCAATAAAAATTCCTTGATTCATTTTTCGAAGATGGACATAGCCTCTCTCTATTAAGGTTGTTTCCGAATTTCGCACTTTTGCGATTAAAGAAGGGTATTCATCATCTGTATTAACATCTTGCACGAAATATTTTTCTTCTAATTCTTGTTGTGCGATTTTCTTAAATTTCTCATAATCTTCTCTCGGCATTGCAATATCGACATCATCATCCCAAGGTATAAAGCCTTGATGACGAATCGCGCCCAACAAAGTTCCATAGTACAAAACGTACTTTAAATTATGTTTTTCTAAAACTTCCACAACCCTTTTTAAAATAAGAAAAGCCTCGCGTTGTGCAATTTTAGTGCGCTCCATAGTGTTCATCGACATATTATTTGTCTCCATATTAAAATTTTCTCCAAACCATTTTATCGACAACACCCGTGTAGGATTGAATGATTTTTACCACCTTCGTCGAAACGTTTTCTTCCACGTAATCGGGTACGGGAATACCGTGATTTTCATCGCTCGTCAAATCCACTGCCGTTTCCACTGCTTGCAAAAGATGCTTTTTATCAATGCCTGCAAGCACAAAGCACGCCTTATCCAACGCCTCGGGACGTTCCGTCGAAGTGCGAATACATACCGCAGGGAAAGGTTTGCCAATGCTCGTAAAGAAGGAGCTTTCTTCGGGCAACGTACCGCTGTCAGACACTACTGCAAACGCATTCATTTGTAAATTATTGTAATCATGGAAGCCCAAGGGCTGATTTTGAATAACACGCTTGTCAAGCGTAAACCCACTTGTCTCCAAACGCTTTTTGCTTCTTGGATGGCAGGAATACAAAATAGGCATATCATATTTTTCTGCCAACTTGTTAATAGCCGTAAACAAGGAAACGAAATTCTTTTCCGTGTCGATATTTTCTTCTCTATGCGCGGAAAGTAAGATATACTTCTTGGGTTCTAATCCAAGACGGGTAAGCACGTCACTCGCCTCAATTTCCGCAAGGTTGTTATGCAAAACCTCTGCCATGGGCGAACCCGTCACGTACGTTCTTTCCTTGGGCAAACCGCAATCCGCCAAATAACGGCGTGCATGCTCAGAATACGCCAAGTTCACGTCGGAAATGATATCGACGATGCGGCGGTTGGTTTCTTCAGGCAAGCACTCATCCTTGCATCTATTTCCTGCTTCCATGTGGAAAATGGGAATATGCAAACGCTTTGCAGGAATAGCGGAAAGACAGCTATTCGTGTCGCCGAGAATCAAGAGCGCATCAGGCTTGCAAGCCGCCATCAGCTTGTACGAACAGTTGATAATATTGCCCACCGTCGCACCAAGATCATCGCCCACCGCATCCATATACACTTCGGGGTCGGCAAGCTTTAAATCCTTGAAGAACACGCCGTTCAAATTATAATCGTAATTTTGTCCCGTGTGTGCGAGAATACAATCAAAATATTGACGGCACTTATTGATGACCGCCGCCAAGCGGATAATTTCAGGGCGTGTCCCCACGATAATGAGTAATTTCAACTTACCATTATCCTTAAATTTTACATCGGAATAATCTAATCTAATTTTCGTTTCCACTCTTTTTCTTCTCCTTTTTTCCTAACTTTAAAATCATCGAGAATAGCGGATGTATTGCCCATGCCAACAAAATTGTAGAAGCAAACACCAATACGATATATAAAATCCAATTACTAATATATACATACGTGCATCTATAAAGAGTTAAAAAGAAACCATGAAAAACATATATTTCCAAACTAATCTTCCCTAAAAAACGAGTAATAATATTATTAATTGGAACAATTCTTAAAAACAAAGCAACAAGTATTGTAAACATACAAGCAGAAATGCTTTTTACTGCAATGCGAATCGGATTAGGCAAAAAAACAAAATTGCCGAAAACAAAAGAAACGGCAAACAATAATCCGACAATCACAATAGAAAGAACAAACCCTTTGCTTTTTGAAAGAATTTCACTTATTTGCTTAAAATATTTTGCCCAAATAATTCCAAGTATTAAACAAAATACCCCTTCATACCAAGTTGATGGCAATTGCATAATTAAGCAAGCCGTTAAATACACCAAAAATGCGCCTGTCATCGCTATTATTTGCACTTTACTATTTTTAATGAATTTAAAAACTATAAAAAAGAATAAATACCAAACTAAAATAGCTTGCAAATACCATCCCTTACTAATTACGGTCCGCCCAAAAAAGAAAGACTGCAATACAATTCGCCAAGAAAACTCACCCTTTAATAATAGATTGGAAAGAGAATAAAACACAATTAATAGTACATTAATTAGGTATAAAGGTAAAACGCGTTTTAATAGAAAACCTTTTAAATACGCCTCACCTTTTTTTGATATTGTACACATAGAGCGTAGCCAGATAAAAAGAGAAACAACGCTACAGATAAATACCCTAAGACTGCACAAATCCGTCCCACAGTGTTTCCTATAATTCCATCGCCTAAAGAAGGATTGCCTTCAACCAACGGTCCCCAAAGGTGACATATGATAATACAAATCGCAAGTATCCCTTTAAGACATCCACTATTCGCTAACAAAAGATATTCCCCTTTTCTTTTTATATACTTATCCTTGAAACTCATTTTTTACCTAGTTCTAATAGATTCTTACCCTACAATTTCAAAAAACGTATCGGGATGGTTGGGGTTGAATTGCTCGTTTGCCCACATCACCGTCA
>JBGVQS010000027.1:0-123091 GCA_045127595.1 Candidatus Scatosoma sp.
CGTAGTTCGTCATTGAAGGCAGGAATACCATAGAAACGCCGCTTGCGATTCCCGCTTTGGAAAGGGGGAGCGTAACTTTCAAAAACGCCTGAGGTCCCGTCAAGCCGAGATCGCGTGCCGCTTCCAAATAGCAGTTGTCGATTTTGATGATTGTGGTATAGATAGGCAGAATCATAAACGGCAAGAAATCGTACACCATACCGATAATGGTGTTGATTATATTCCAAGTGTCCGATTTGTTATAAATCCCAAGCCATACGAACAGTTCTTTTAACGCGTTGATACGCAGTACGAAATTTACCCACATGGGCACGATAAACAAAAGCAAAAGTACCGATTTATTTTTCATTTTGCTTTTCGCAATGATATAGGCTACGGGATAGGCGATAAGCAGGCAGATCAGGGTGCTCATTAATGAAATGAACAAGCTGCGCAAAATCGTCTTAAAGTTTTCCGAGTGTAAAAACCCGCGCAAGCCCTGATTTTCCGTAAAGAACACCTTGACGTATTCGAAGGTAAATTTCCCGTCGTCGTTGGTAAAGGCGTAATACAGAATAATCAAAAGGGGGATCAATACGAACACCGCCAAGAAAATCGCGTAGGGGATAGCCAGCCACTTCCGCGAAAAATGCAGTTGTTTTTTGACTTTTTCCATTATTTATTCTCCGAAACTTTCAAGGTGAGTTTTATTTTTTCCTTAGGGATAATCAGGCTGACAAGGTCGTTTTCGTTCCAAGTATCTTCGCAGGCGAGAACGTAATCTTCTTCATTCTCGGTGCGAACGATATAACGGTAATATTCGCTTTTATAAATCATAGAGATGATATTGCCGCGCGCGCCACCCTCGTCGAGATTGTCGCTCATGGTAATATCGTGCAAACCGACTTCGACATTGACTTCCGTATCCGTCAAATCGAGCTTTTCTCCTTTTGCCGTAATCAAATAGCCTTCTTCGTCAAGATGACTGCCCGGGTAAAGCTGCGTAACGTCGCAATCGAATTCGCCGTCTCCAAACTCCACGGTATTGCGTTTCGTGATAATACCCGTAAAGGTGTTGACGCGGAATTTCTTTTTCATAACGTGGATACCGTCGGGTTTTACTAAAAGCCCAACCCGTTCCTCAAGCGTGGGCGCAACGGTGCTTTGGATTTCGATTTCGTATCTGCCGCACTGTACCAAAATTTGATAATGAATTCCCTTAAAGATAACGGAAGTAACTTTGCCTTTTAAAGTGCCGTTGTCGGGATCGGTAATGATGACATCTTCGGGACGCACGACAACGTCTACCGGTTCGTCCTTTTCAAAACCGCCGTCAAGACATTCGAACGCCTTACCGCAGAAACGGACTTGTCCGTCCTTGGGCATTACGCCCGAGAAAATGTTGCTTTCCCCGATAAAGTCGGCAACGAACGTGTTTTTCGGTTCGTTATAAATCATTTCAGGCGTACCGATTTGTTGGATCGAGCCGTCCGCCATAACCACGATCGTATCGGACATGGTAAGGGCTTCTTCCTGGTCGTGGGTAACGTAAATAAAGGTAATTCCCAAACGCTTATGCATTGCTTTCAATTCAAGCTGCATTTCCTTACGCATTTTTAAATCGAGCGCGCCGAGCGGTTCGTCCAAGAGCAGAATTTCCGGTTCGTTTACAATCGCGCGCGCAATCGCAATACGTTGTTGCTGACCGCCTGAAAGAGTGGAAATGGCACGCTTTTCAAAGCCGACAAGGTCGACGATTTCGAGCGCCTTTTTCACTTTCTCGTCAATGACGGATTTGGGGAGCTTTTTCATTTTTACCTTTTGCGCGCCCTTTTTATCGGTAACGGTCGTTTCCACGCGTTTCAGCTTTAATCCAAACGCAACGTTTTCATAGACGTTCAGGTGGGGGAAAAGCGCGTATTTTTGGAATACCGTATTGACAGGGCGGCGGTTGGGTGGCAAAGCGCTAATATCTTCGCCGTTCAATAAAATTTTACCGCTAGTAGGGGTTTCAAAACCCGCGATCATACGCAAAGTAGTGGTTTTACCGCAGCCGGATGGACCGAGAAAGGTAATAAATTCTCCTTTGCGCACGTAAAAATTGATGTTTTCAACGACGGTAACGCCGTCGAATTCCTTGCACACGTCCACAAGCTCAATGATATGATTCTTTTTTTCCATATTCGTTGCCATAATCTTTCTCCAAAATCGGATTTTTTCTTTGGGTATATAAATTAGAAGTTGGGGGGCGTGGAAATCCACAAGAATTTCGCTTTATTCTTCCCTTGGTTGACGATCGAGTGGGGTTTGTTCGCTGGGTAATAAAAGGCTTCGCCTTTTTTACAAACGTAGCGTTTGTTCCCAAGCAAAATGGCAATTTTGCCTTCCAAAACGTAGCCAAATTCTTCTCCCTCGTGCGGAATGTCGCCTGCGGTTTCTACGCTTTCGTTAAGCTCCACAAGTACGGGCTCCATCATATTTTTCTGCGCGTTCGGGATCAGCCATCGCCAAAATACGCCCTCGGAATCTTTTTCAATAAATTCCTTTTTAGAAAAGACAATCTTTTCTTCCTTTTCTTCTTGGAAAAATTCAGCAAGATTGCTTCCAAGCGCCGCAAGAATGTCCGTCAGGGTTGCAATAGACGGGCTGTTTAAGTCGTTTTCAAGCTGCGAGATGTAACCTTTCGTCAATTCGCATCTATCGGCTAATTCCGATTGCGTCAATCCCTTTTGATTGCGCATTCGCTTGATTTTTTTACCTAATTCCATTTCACACTCCAAAATAGGCTTTTTTAGCTTAAAAGTTTAGTATTTGTAAACTTTTTACTTTGCAAGACCAAGCCGCCGACGCGGTTTGTTAATAATAAACCGAAAGTTTAGTGAAAATAAACTTTTAACGATATTCATTATAGAAAAAACGTCGTAATATGTCAAACGTTTGAAAGGGGATTTTCACAATATTTTAACGAAAAACGCATAAAAAATTCTCCGCAAATTCACAGCGAAGAATTTTTATATATAACCGTGTACGAAAAAAGGGGTCTACCGTTTGGCAGACCCTCATATTTATAATATGATAAGTATTATAATAAAGGTAATTAGTTCAAAGAAGCGAGTTTCTTCGCAAGCTTCGCTTTTCTGTTGTTTGCGTTGTTCTTATGGATAACGCCCTTAGTAACAGCGCCGTCGATTGCGGAAACGGTTTCAGGATACAACTTGGTAGCGGTTTCCTTGTCGTTTGCTTCAATAGCCGTAAGGAATTTTTTAACTTGCGTCTTCAAAGCGGATTTAACAGCTTTGTTTCTCATGGTTTTCTTTTCGATAACCAAAACTCTTTTCTTTGCGGATTTAATATTAGGCATAATGATCTCCTTATTTTTTCTTTATCAATTCAAACTGCGTAGATTATTTTAACATACTTTTATACGAAAGTAAACTGTTTTTCGCCACAAAAACGCGAAAAAGATAAAAAATTTTTGAAAAAATTCGATTGGGGGGTAGAATATGAAGATTCCTAAGGGCGGCGTAGCCTTTTTTGACAGCGGAATCGGGGGCTTGACGACGCTTGCGGCGTGTTTAGAGGTCTTGGACGGAGAGCAAATATATTACTACGGAGACAACGCGCATGCACCGTACGGAAATTTACCGATAAAAAAAATTCGCCGTTACACGCTACGTGCTTTTAAAAAATTTTGCCGTTTGCAGGTAAAAGCGGCGGTAATTGCCTGCAATACCGTAACGGCGGTTTGCGTGGAAGAATTGCGCCGAAAATTTTCCTTTCCCATCGTGGGGATCGAACCTGCCGTAAACTCGGCTGCGGCGGTAGGAGGGGAGGTATATATTCTCGCTACCCGCGCCACTTGCGAAAGCGAGCGCTTGCACCGTCTTTTAAAAAGAACAAAACAGCGTTATCCAACGTCCGAGCTTATCGCTATCCCTTGCGACGGGTTGGCAGGGGAGATTGAAAAAAAGCTTAGCTCAAATACCTGTTCCATCGAGCGTTTTTTACCTCGCGGAACCCCCTCCGCGGTGGTGCTCGGTTGTACCCATTATATATATTGTAAAGAAAAAATCGCCCGCTTTTACGGTTGCGACGTGTACGACGGGAACGACGGCGTTGCCAAACGTTTACAATCGCTTTTGAAGGCAAAAGAATGGGCACTTTGTCCAAAAATAGTCAAAAATAGGGACGGACGACCACTTTCAAAAAATTCCAAGCGTTTTTTATGCAAAAAATCCCTGCAAACGCCGAAAAATCAGCGGGTCAGCAAAAATGAAAATGCGATCAAATGTTCGCGTATTTTCTTTCTCGGGAGTGCTAAAAAGGTCAATAAAATGTTTTACGAACGAACGTTCGGTTTTAATTTTGAGCAAAAAAACGAAGAAAATCGTTAAAGGTGGTTAAAAATCCCAAAAATTTTTAAAAAATAGTAATTTTTTTCTAAAAAACACTTGAAAATGGTTAAAAGTGGTTGTATAATAAATTCAATAGCGATTATCGCTATAAAAAACGACAGGAGGGTTAGATATGTTTAAAGGTATTTATGAACATCAGCTTGACGATAAAAACCGCCTTCGCATTCCCTCCAAGTTTAAAAAGGAGCTGACGGGGGAACACGGGGAAAAGAGTTACAGCTTTTTCCGTGGTACGAACAACTGTATTTGCGTGATGGAAGACGAACAGTTGGAAGACCTGCTCAGTCCGATTGCCGAAGAGGGGATTTCGGAAGCGAACGAAGCTTCGGCGTTATTGTTCGGGAGTATCTTTTCCGCGGAAGAAGACGCGCAAGGCAGAGTGGTTTTGCCTGCGATGTTAAAGAGAATGGCAGGGATACAAAAGGACGTAGTAACGTTGGGTAGAGGCAAGCGTTTAGAAATCTGGGCGGCTGAAAAATATTACGACTATATTTCGGGCATTGACTATGATGCCGAATTGAAGAAACTGAGGATATAACCGATGCTCGAATTTTCGCACAAACCCGTCATGTTGGAAGAATGTATGCAAGCGCTTTCGCTGAAAGATAGCGGGATCTACTTTGACGGAACGGTAGGCGGCGGCGGGCATTCTTACGAAATTTTAAAAAGGACGAACCCGAGCGGTAGGCTGATCGCAACCGATTTAGACGACGAAGCGATCGCGGCGGCGACGGCGCGTTTAAAGGAATTTTCGGGACGGTTTGCGATTTTTAAATCGAATTATAAAGATTATGAAACGGTGTTTGCGGAAGCAGGCATTGACAAGATAGACGGAGCGTTGCTCGATTTTGGGATTTCTTCCCACCAAATCGACGACAGCGAAAGGGGATTTACCTATCGCGACAAAAACGCGCCGTTGGATATGAGAATGGACACAAGCGCGCCGCTCACGGCGGAAAGGGTAGTCAATACCTACTCGCAGGAAGCGTTGACGCGAATCATAAAAACGTATGGCGAAGAAACGTTTGCAAAGCAAATTGCGGCGAATATCGTCAAAAAAAGGACGGAAAAACCCTTAAAGACTTCAGGGGAGCTTGCGGAGATCATTCAAAGCAGTATTCCTGCAAAATTCCGATACGGAGCGCCTTGCGAAAGAAAGACGTTCCAAGCGATTCGGATAGAAGTCAACGGCGAGCTGGACGGTTTGTACGAATTAGTGCTTTCCTTGACTCGTCGCTTGAAAAAGGGTGGCAGAATTGCGATTTTGACCTTTCATTCGTTGGAAGATAGAATTGTAAAGGAAGCGTTTAAATACTTGGAAAATCCTTGTAGCTGTCCTTCAAACTTTCCCGTATGCGTATGCGGAAAGAAAGCAGAAATTAAGATAATTACGAAAAAGCCGATTACGGCGACGGAAGAAGAGCTTGCGAATAATTCGAGAAGTAAGTGCGCAAAGCTTCGGGTAGCGGAGAAGTTATAAGAAACGATCGAAAAACAAGAAATACATAGGGGTGTTGAAATGGAAGCTGTACGGGAACATACGACGGTAAAAGCGTCTGCATTGACGGTTGAACAACAAAAGCATAACGCAATGATCAACGAACGCTATAAGCGTTTACAAAGCGCCGAAGCGGATCAGTTTGCAAACGTTACCGAAGCGCCCGTAGAAGCGCGTAGCGACGTATTCACTGCGCCCGTTTACGCGGCAAGCCGCGCGGTTGCGCAAATGCCGCAGGTTACCGAATTTGTACCAGCGCGCTCGGAAAACCCCGTATTCACAACGGAAAAATTTGCGAGAATCAACAATATGCAAAGTGCGGCTGTGGCGACTGCGCCCATGACGGCAACCCGTCCTACGTTGGTTGCGAACGTTACGGCGGTTGCGCCTGCAAAAGCGGCGTCCGTCGCTACGCAGGAACACTATTCGCTCAGCTCGTTCGCAAAGATCGTGATGGCGGTATTCACGCTCGTGATCGTTGCGATGATTTCGCTGATTTGCATCAATACTCGCGCGATAGAAAACAAGCGTGTGCATATTCGCAATCTTGAAGAAAAGCAAGAACGCCTTTTGCAGGAATATGACGAATTGCAACAGAGAATTGCCGAAGCAACGTCGGACGAAACAATCCGCGCATATGCAGAAGCGATGGGTATGGTAAAGGCGTAAGGAGTTTATTATCAAACAAAATCAACAATTTTCAATATCGGTTTTACGAAAGAGGTTATTAGCCACGTGTTTGGCAATAACCTTTCTTTTTTGCTTTTTATGCGGTCGTTTTTTGTACGTACAGGTATTTTGGCAGGAAGAACTCAACTACCGCGCGCTCGATCAATGGACGAGAGAACTGCCTATCGTTGCCGAACGCGGCAGGATTACGGATAGGAACGGAGTGGTGCTCGCGGATAATTCAACGGCGTATACCGTGTACGCGCGTTCCAATGCGGTAAAGGATAAGGAAAAGACGGCAAGCCTGCTTGCAAACGCGCTGTCAACCGACGAAGCAAAGCTGTATGAAAAGCTGACCAAGAAAAAAGCTTCGGAAATTACCGTTGCCAAAAAAGTGGAAAAGGCGCAGGTGGAAACTCTTTCTACCTTACAGCTCGACGGCGTGTATTATTCTCGGGATAACGTGCGGTATTACCCGAAAGCGGACGCGCTTTGTCAGGTGCTTGGGTTCACTTCCACGGACAACGTGGGCACGACGGGGATAGAAAAATATTACGAAAAATATCTGTCGGGGAAGAATGGAGAGCTGTTATACGAAACGGATTTGATCGGGATTGACATTGAGGGCAGCGTTGCGACCTATTTGCCTGCGGAAAACGGCTACAACGTCGAACTGACGATCGATTACGGTATACAGGAGCTTGTCGAAAGCGCCTTGCAAAAAACGGCAACGCAGTATTCTCCCGTTTCAGCCGAGTGTGTTGTGCTCGACGTAAACACGTTTGAAGTGCTTGCTTTGGCAAACTATCCGTCCTACGATTTAAACGAGATTCCAAGGAACGACGCGGAGCTTTTAAACGCATTGTCGCGAAACCGTTTGGTTTGCGATATTTACGAGCCCGGCTCGACGTTTAAAATTATTACGGCGGCGGCGAATTTGGAAGAATACTATAACGGAAACGTAAAGGCGTATTCTCCAAGCTACGTATTTCCAAGCTCACGAACGCGTTCGGTAGACGGCACGACGGTCAAATGCTGGAACAATCACGCCAACGGCAGACACAGCAATCAAACGCTTGCGGAAGCGTTGAACAATAGCTGTAACCCATGCTTTACAGATATGGCGCTTTCCATGGGTACGGAAACCTTTTATAAATACTTATCCGCGTTTGGGTTCGGGCAAAAGACGGGGATAGATTACAGTGGGGAAGCCTATGGCTTGCTGATGCCCAAGCAAGCGGTACGGGCTTGTGATTTGGCAAGAATCGGGTTTGGTCAAACGGTAGCGGTTTCCGGGTTGCAACTTGCCTGCGCGACGGCTTCGGCGGTTAATGGAGGGTATTATTATACTCCGCATTTGGTCAAACGGATTTATGCGGAAGACGGCTATGAAGTTAAAAAAACGGAAACGCTTTTACAGCGGCGAACAATCGGGGAAAAGGCGTCGAAAACGATTGTGGAAATGTTAGAAGGCGTAGTCCGCGACGGCGGCGGTAAAAAAGCGTACGTAGACGGTTACCGTATCGGCGGCAAAACAGGAACGGCGCAAAAATACGAAGACGGACGAATTGCGGCGGGAAAATACGTTTCATCGTTCGTGGGATTTTTCCCTGCGAGCAGTCCAAAATATCTCGTTCTTGTGATTGTGGACGAACCGCAAGGCGCGTATTATGGTTCGGTGGTTGCCGCGCCGTGTGCAAAGGAGATTTTTGAAGGGATTATTTCTTTGAAAAATATGCCGCCGCTTGCATAATATTTTCTCGAACGAACATATACGGACAAGGTAACGAATATAGATAATATATATAATATAGGAAGGTGTAGTTATGCTTTTATCGGTGCTTCTTGCGTCCGTAACGGGGATAAAAAAGATTGATAGCGGAAAAGAACATAAGGATGTGGAAATCACGTTTTTGTCTACGGATAGCAAGAAGAAACAAACAGGCGGTATGTTTATATGTCTTTGCGGAAATAATGCCGACGGGCATCAATATGCGCAAGAAGCGCTTGCAAACGGCGCGATTGCGATCGTTACGGAAAGAGCCTTGTCCTTGCCCGCGCACGCGATTCAAATACAAGTAAGCGATACAAGACTTGCTTTGGCGCAGATAAGCGCGGCGTTTTATCGAAATCCGTCGAAGTATATGCAAGTCATTGCTCTTACTGGCACAAACGGTAAAACGACGACGTCCTATCTGCTTGCTTCCATTTTAGAAAAAGCAGGCAAACGCGTGGGGGTAATCGGTACGCTTGGCGTTCGGTATGCAGGACGTTACTACCCGTCCGATCTGACGACGCCCGATCCGATCTATTTACAAAAAACGCTTGCGGAAATGCTTGCTTGCGGCATAGAATACGTCGTTATGGAAGTATCCGCCCATGCGCTCTATTACAAAAAAACGGACGGAATATATTTTACAGCGTGCATTTTTACCAACTTCACGCAGGACCACCTTGATTTTTTCAAGACGATGGAAGAATATAAACGTGCCAAGCAACGGCTTTTTTCTTTGGAGAGCTGCGGTAAAGCGATATTAAACGGCGACGAAGAAACGGGGCGTGCTTTTGCGCGCTTACGCGAACGCGGGAGCGTCTTTGAGTGCGAGAAGCTTTTGGAAAGAAGAACGGTTTTTTACGGCTTGCATACGCCTGCGGACACCTTTGCGGTCATCACGGATGAAAGCTTGCACGGTTCGGAGTGTATGCTCAATTTAAACGATAAGCTTTGCCGCATTTCGCTTTCTCTTACGGGCAGGCATAACGTTTATAACGCTTTGGCGGCGGCGACTTGCGCGGCGGAACTCGGCATATCCGTTTCGTCGATTGCGGAAGGTCTTAACGCGATAAAGACGGTAACGGGGCGTTTGGAACGGATAGGCAGTTATAACGGCGGAGAAATTTACGTGGATTTTGCGCATACGCCCGACGGACTTTCCAAATGCTTAGACGCTTTGCGTGGGTATTGTAAAGGAAGATTGATTTGTTTGTTTGGCTGCGGCGGTAACCGCGATAAAAGCAAACGTCCTATCATGGGAGAAACGGCGGCAAAAAAAGCGGATTTTTCCGTGCTGACGTCGGATAATCCAAGGTATGAAGATCCGCTGGATATTATTTCCGCAATCGAACGCGGACACCGTCGCTTTTCCGTCAAATACGTGGTTGTACCCGATCGAAAAAAAGCGATTTTCTATGCGATGGATATGTTGAAAACGGGGGATATATTACTCGTTGCAGGCAAGGGCGGAGAGGAATATCAAGAGATTATGGGTATAAAATACGAATTCAACGACAAAGATACTATTAAAACAGTTTTGGAACAGAAAGGAGAAACGCATTCAATTTGAAGGCGTGGCGTGGGAAAGATGAAAGGATATTTTTATGCGGCGTTGGTTGCATTTGTACTCTCGTTTATATTTTGTAAATTGCTCATTCCGCTTTTAAGAAAAATGAAGGCGGGGCAAAATATATTATCTTACGTGAAGGAGCATCAAAAAAAGGGCGGTACGCCTACGATGGGCGGACTTGCGTTTGTAACGGCGGCGGTTATTTCCGCCGCAATTTTTATCAAAAAAGCGGATAGAACGGCGTTGCTTGTTTTGCTCATAGGCGTTTCGTATATGATTATCGGGCTTTTAGACGATTTTTTGAAAAAACGCCACAAGCAAAACCTTGGCTTGCGTGCTTGGCAAAAGATGCTTTTTCAGGCGCTCGTTGCTCTGTTTTGCGGTATCTATGCCGTGCGCGCGGAGTTGACTTCGCTGCACATTCCCTTTACGAATAAGAGCATAGAAATAGGCGTATGGGCGTTTCCCTTGACGTTTTTTCTTTTCTTGGCAACGGTGAACGCCGTCAACTTAACGGACGGCTTGGACGGACTTGCGGCAGGCTCGTGCGTGCCGTATTTTCTTTGCATCGGCTTATTGATTCTTTTGCAGGGCGGAAATAAAAATATATCGACGGTTTCTTTTTGTCTTGTCGGCGCGCTTTTTGCGTATCTTTTCTTTAATGTTTCGCCCGCGTCAGTCTTCATGGGGGATACCGGCTCTTTGGCGTTGGGCGGTTTTGCCGCGAGCATAGTCGCGTTCACGGGGAACGGTTTATACTTGGCGGTTATCGGGATAACTTTCGTGCTTTCAGTCATATCCGTCATATTGCAGGTAATATATTATAAAGTAACGAAAGGGAAACGCATTTTTTTGATGTCGCCCATACACCACCATTTCCAGCAAAAAGGGTATTCTGAAAGTAAAATTGCTTATGCGTATAGCGCAATTACTTTCTTGCTTGGAGTATTGTGTATCGTTACGAGAATATAGAACGGAGTTTTTGTATGTATCCTGCAAATCAAAGCTTTTTGGTGTTAGGGCTTTCGCGCTCGGGACGGGCTGCGGCGGAATTTTTACTTTCGAAAAATGCCGAAGTATATCTTTACGACGATATGGAAACGGAGCGCGTGGAAAAGGAGCTTGACAGATTATCGGCGCAAGGCGGCAAAAGAGTGGACAAAGAAGCGCTAGCGCAAATGCCTGAAAAATGCGACGTTTTGGTATTGAGTCCGGGGATTCCCATCGACCATCCGCTTGCGGTAGCTTTTCGGCGTAACCGCCGTGCGGTAATCGGGGAAAGTGAACTCGCGGCGCGTTTTATCCGTTGTCCGATTATTGCGGTAACGGGTACGAACGGCAAAACGACGACTGTTTCCATGCTTGCGGAAGTCCTGCAAAACTCGGGATTTCAAGCGCAAGCCTGCGGCAATATCGGAACGCCGCTTATCGAGTATTGCGACATGCCGACGGAAAGCTTTGCAGTAGCGGAAATTTCGAGCTTTCAGTTGGAAACGCTCAACTCGCTCTGTCCGCATATCGCGGTGATTTTGAACGTTACGGAAGATCATCTCAACCGCCATTACAACATGGAAAACTACATATTTTTAAAGGCAAAGCTTTTGAAAAACTTGACGGAAAGCGAATATGCGGTACTCAATTACGACGATAAAACGGTGCGTGCGTTCTCGGAAAAAACGAAGGCGAAAATCGTATATTTTTCCGTTCGGGAACGGATAAAAGGCGCATATTACGAAAACGGAAATTTGTACTATTTAGACGAAAAAATATTGTCCGTTGCGGAGCTTCCGTCCGAGGGCTTGCATAACGTACAAAACGCTTTGGCGGTCATTGCCGCGGCAAAGCTCGTCGGGGTTTCTTCCAAAGATATTGCAAAAGCGCTGTCTTCCTTTAAGGGGATAAAGCATCGCATTGAAAAGGTTGCTACGATTGACGGAGTAACGTATATCGACGATTCCAAAGGCACGAACGTAGACGCTACGATTAAGGCTGTGGAAACAATGAAAACGGACACGGTCCTCTTGCTCGGCGGTAAAAATAAGGGATATGATTACGGTACGCTGTTTGCTACGCTGAATTTATCCAAGGTAAAACACGCCGTTTTATACGGGGAAAACCGCTACGCGCTGTTAAAGGCTGCAAGAGAGTGCTCTTTTGACAGCGTTACCATTTGCGATGAGTTTTCTTTTGCCGTTCGAATAGCGGCTATGCGCGCGGAAGTCGGGCAAACGGTTTTGTTGAGTCCAGCGAGCGCAAGCTTTGATCAATTTGCAAGTTATGAAGAAAGGGGGGATAAATTTGCCGAAATCGTCGCAACGCTTGCAAAAGAAAAGGAAGAAAATAGAGAGGCGGCAGAACCTGAAGAAGAAACCGACGAAACAACCGACGAGGGAATGGACGAGAGTATCGGCGAACAGCTTGACGAAAGAAAGGACGAAACAGCAGAGCTTTTCTCAAACGACGGTATTTTCTATTCAAGAACGGAAGAAACGGAATAATTTCAAAGGGGACGTTTCCATTTTTATTTTGGTAACCTGCCTATCCGCATTCGGGGTATTGTCGGTATATTCCGCAAGCTCTTACGTTGCGAAAACGCAATACGGCGACGGCTTGTATTTTGTAAAAAAGCAGTTAATCGGGTTTGTGTTGGGTTTAGCGGCAATGCTGCTTTGCGGACGGCTACGTGTGGAAAAACTCCGCGGTAAAAAAATGCGTTGGATCGCATTACTCCTACCCATGGTCTTGTTGAGTTTGGTTTTTGTGCCAGGGCTTGGTATCACAAATTACGGTGCGACAAGGTGGATAGGGATAGGGGGGC
The DNA here is from genome assembly GCA_045127595.1 of Candidatus Scatosoma sp. Taxonomy (GTDB): domain Bacteria; phylum Bacillota; class Clostridia; order Christensenellales; family Borkfalkiaceae; genus Scatosoma. The sequence goes on from JBGVQS010000027.1 coordinate 12,724, forward strand.
TCACCTTACAGCCGTCCGAGCTTGCCAAATACGGGTTTGTTGTTTTTGCGGCTGCGTATATGTCGGATAATATGGGGAAGCTGCGCACGTTCAAAGGTGTTTTGCCCTTGCTGCTTGCAGGCGGCGGTATTTGCGTATTGATTATGTTAGAACCGAATATGTCAGTTACAATGTGCGTGGCGTTGCTCATGCTTGCCATGCTCTTTCTTGGTGGTATGAAAATGCAGCATTTTTTGCTGATTTTTTTGCCTGTTTTGTTGGCTGTACCCGTGATGATTGCCGCCGAACCGTATAGATTATCTCGTTTGAGTGCCTTTTTAGATCCGTGGGAGAATCCGCGAGGAGAGGGGTATCAGCTCATTCAATCTCTCTATGCGCTTGGAAACGGCGGTTGGTTTGGGACGGGGATTTTTAAATCTCGGCAAAAATACCGGTTTTTACCCTTTGCGGAAAGTGATTTCATTCTTGCCATTATCGGGGAAGAGCTTGGGGCGGTAGGGATTATCGTACTCTTTCTGCTTTCCTTTTTACTTGTGGCGCGCGGCATAAAAACGGCGGCGCACGCAACAAATTTCTTTTCCTATTTAACTGCTTGCGGTATAACTTTGGTTTATGGAATACAAACGGTAATCAATGCTATGGTCGTCAGCGGCAGTATTCCGCCCACAGGTTTACCCCTTCCACTTATAAGTTCAGGTAATACTTCTTTGATTATTACAATGGCATCTTTCGGCGTTTTATATTCGATTTCAAAATCGGAGCAACGGGAATGTAAGGGGGAACAAATCGCAGGGAAGTTTTCATACAATAGAGCATAAGGAGCTTTATTCGTATGGATAAATACATAATCAACGGCGGTCGAAAGCTGTACGGTTCAATAAACATTCAAAGCGCGAAAAATACGGTTTTACCCCTTTTGGCGGCGTCCGTTTTAACGGACGAAGAAGTCAAAATTCATGCCGTGCCAATGATCAACGACGTGGAAAATATGCTACGTATTTTAGGGGAAGTCGGTTGTAAAATAACGCGTAAAAAAGGCGCGGCGATTATCGACAGTTCCAACGCGATCTCTCACGAAATCCCTACGCGGCTCACCAAAGAGCTGCGTTCTTCCGTTTTTATGCTCGGTTCGGTTTTAACGCGCTTCAATCGCGCAAAAATATCCTATCCCGGCGGTTGCGACATCGGGCTTCGACCGATTGATTTGCATTTGTCGGGCTTAAAACAGCTTGGGGTTAGGATCGAAGAAAAGGACGGATATATAAACTGTTGCGCGGAAAAGCTGACGGGTGCGGAAATTTTGCTCGATTTTCCCAGCGTGGGCGCAACGGAGAATATTATGTTGGCCGCGGTCAAGGCGGACGGGATAACGGTAATTAGGAACGCCGCAAAAGAACCGGAGATTATTGATTTGCAAAATTTCTTAAACGCGATGGGCGCGAACGTGCGCGGCGCGGGTGGGGGAACGATTGCAATTAAAGGTGTAAAAAAGTTGCACGGCGTAGAATATGTGCCGATAGGAGACCGCATTGAAGCGGGTACGTACTTGATTGCGGCGGCGTCTTGCGGCGGAGAAATCGAAACGGAAGGGGTTTCTCATGAAAATATTGCGGCTCTTTTACATAAATTACGTCAAAACGGTTGCAAAATACATACAAAAAATGATAAAATATTATTGCGTAGCGACGGAAAGCTGAAATCGGTAGACATTGTGGAAACAATGCCTTTCCCTGGTTTTCCGACCGATTTACAGGCGCAATACGGCGCGCTTTGTACAACGGCGAAGGGAACGACGTTGCTTGTGGAAAATCTTTTTGAAACGAGATACCGCTATGCCGCGGAATTAAAAAAGATGGGCGCGGACGTTACGGTGCGCGGCAGAACGGCTTGTATACGCGGTGTAAAAGGGTTGCACGGAGCGGATTTAACCGCGAGCGATCTTCGCGGCGGAGCGGCGCTTGTGCTTGCGGCGTTGAAAGCGGACGGGCAAAGTTCCGTATTCGATTTATCCCATATTGACAGGGGATATGCCGATTTTGAAGGAAAACTTCGAAAGCTCGGCGCGGATATACGGCGAATTCGCGTATAACGGCGTGTGTAATCGATTTAAAACAAATTGCAAAGGAAGAATTATGGCGAAAAAAATTTTGACAATCGTACTGACGGTAATCGTCTTTATATCCGTTGCGGTGCTCGGCGTATCTTCCATATGCCGCGTAAGCGAGATTACGATTAAATCGGAGTTCGTTTCCCCGGCGGCGCAAGCGGAAGAACAAGAAATGCTTGAACGCTTGGAAGACGCGTACGATAAAGAGAGTATGTTTTTAGTGAATCGGGAAAAATGCGAAGAAATCGTAGCGGATTATCCGCATTTCCGCATAACGAAATTCAAGAAATCTTTCCCCAACCGTATCGTCGTGTATCTTGCGGAAGACCCTGAAGTATATGCAATCCCCACGATAGAAAACGACGAAAAATATTATATTTTGGGCGGGGACGGAACGGTGCTCGGGATACGCGATTCCAAGGAAAACCGTTTGGACGGCGAAGACAACGTATTCATTCGCGGCTTGACGCTCAGCGGCGAAAAGGGCGGTCAGCTTTCGGGGGACGCTCGCTATGAAAACGTATATGCCGTGTGCAGTGCACTCTCGGAAAGCCTTGGGGATATTCGTCAAAACGTTCTTTCCGTGTACGTGTACGACGAACAGCCTGAAATTTGCATTCGTATGCGAGAGGGCATCAATATCTACCTTGGCAATATTGCGGACAGACCGCAGGAAAAGGCAAAGCTTGCCATTGACAGATATTTGGAAATGGAAAGCTCCAAACGCTTGACGGGGTATATCGCAGTTTCAACAAACCGAGAGGGAACACTAATTTTAGCGGACGGAACGGACGACGTTTTCAACCGAGAATAAAATATCGGCTTTCATATGGAAAAACACGCAATTCAGCGTGTTTTTTTGTCGCTTTTTTTCCGTTATATTCTTGACATTTGACAAGAAATGATATATAATGTAAGAAAGGTTTGTTTTTTGACCGAACGGCATATACGAAGCGGAGAAAAATATGAGGAACGAAAGCGTTGCGATTTTAGATATCCGTTCGAACGAAGTAGCGTTTTTACTCGGTGCAAAAGGGGTAAACGGTACGTTTGTGTTCAGCGGCAGTAAAAGCGAAAAATACGAGGGGTATTCTACGGAAGGTTTTTACGACGTAGAATCATTCCGTCGGGCAGTGATTGCCACGGTTACTTCCGTCAGTCAAAATTACGCAGGCAAAATCGAAGAAATCTACGTTGGCGTTCCGTCTGCGTTCATATCCGTGTATACGAAAGGCCATACGAATTCTTATACGTCAAAACGTAAAATTTGCGCGCAGGACGTAGACGCGCTGTACGAAAGCGGTGAAAGCGAATTGCTCGTACAAGGTCGCTGTATTCGTCGCTCGGCAATGTATTTCAGCTTAGGCGATAACCGTAAATACTTTTCTACCAACGATTTGTACGGTGTTCCGACGACGCTTTTAAAGGGCGCGCTTTGTTATTATTATATTTCCGAAAGCTTTTACGGCTGTATTTGTTCGCTTTTAAACGAGTTAGGTTTTTCCGAACCGAAATTTATCCCGTCCGCGTTGGCGCAGGCAAGCTACCTTTTGCCTGAAAAAAAGCGGGAAGGGTATGCGTTTTTACTCGACATCGGTTTTTTGACGTCCACCGTTTCCGTGGTATATGGGAACGGAATCGTGCATGAAGAAACCTTCGATTGCGGTATAGGCACAACGCTCGTTGCGTTGATGGAAGGCTTGTCCGTAGACTATGCGGAAGCGGAAGAAATTTTAACCGCCGCAAACGTTTCTGGCGGCAGTATTCCCGCCGATCAATTTTGGATGAGCGAGCAGAGGGACGGCAGGTACTCCGTTCGGGAAATCAACGATATTATCAAATGCAGTTTAGACGTTCTTTGCGAAAAAGTAGACGCATTTTTTGCAAAGCATTACAAGGACAAATCCGCCATTGGCTTGACGGTCAATCCGATCAGCTTAACGGGGGAGGGGATTGCGGCGTTAAAAGGCGCGGCGGAGCATATCTCTAAGCGGCTCAACCGTTTAACGGAAGTGGTCGCACCCGATTTACCCTACTATGACAAGCCGACGTTCTCTTCGCGAATCGCGTTGTTGAACATGGCGCTTACAGATAGACAAAAACGCAGTTGGCGTTTCAGATTTTTTAATAACTTCGGAGGAAAAAGAAGATGATGGAAAACTTTGAAAATGACAGATACGATAATTACGGCGGTTATGCGCAGCCGCAACAAGCTCCGTCGTTATTCGGCGCAGGAAACAACCTTTCTGGGGTTGCGAAAATAAAAGTAATCGGCGTTGGCGGCGCAGGGAATAACGCGGTCGACAGATTGATTGAATCGGGCTTAAACAGCGCGGAATATATCGTTGTTAATACGGATAATCAAGCGTTGGCGCGTTCCAAGGCGACCAAGCGTATTCAAATCGGCGTACAGCTTACCAAAGGACTTGGCGCGGGTGCTGATCCTTCCATCGGTAAAGCGGCGGCGGAAGAAAATAAAAATGAAATTCAGCAAGCGTTGAAAGATACCGACCTTTTGTTTATTACGGCAGGTATGGGCGGCGGTACGGGTACGGGCGCAGCTCCCGTGATTGCGAAGATCGCAAAGGAAATGAAAATTCTTACCGTTGCAGTCATCACGTTGCCTTTCAATTTTGAAGCGAAACGCAGAATGGACAACGCGATTGCAGGCGTGGAAGAATTGAAAAAATCCGTCGATTCCATCATTACGATTCCCAACGATAAAATCCGTCAAGTAGTCCCCAAAGACACTTCTTTCCCTGAAGCTTTGAAGGTGGCGGACGAAGTTCTCCGCCAAGGTATCCGCGGTATTGCGGAGCTGATTGTGAAGCCTTCGCTCATCAATCTCGATTTCGCTGACGTAAAGACGACGTTGAAAGATCGCGGACTTGCGCATATGGGTATCGGCGTAGCGAAAGGGGAAAAACGTATTATCGACGCCGTTCGTTGCGCTGTATGCAGTCCTTTGCTCAATACCACGATCGAGGGCGCAAGCTCGGTTATTCTCAACGTTATCGGCGGTAAAAACCTTACCTTGGACGAGGTTGTTAAGGCGGCGGAACTTGTTAAAGGAGTTATCGATTATTCTGCGAACGTCATTTTCGGTGCATGTATCGACGAGCAGATGTCCGACGAAGTGGAAATCGTCATTATTGCAACCGGTTTTGCAAACGGTCAAAACGACTTGGGTATGGCAGCGCCCGACGCGTCCTTATATCGCGCGAACGAGCTTTCTCAAAAAATTGATTACGCCTATGCGGGAGCACCGCAAAATAATATGGGGAATATGAACGCGCCGTACGCTTATCAGCAGCCTGCGCCTATCAATCCCATTCCCCCTGTAAATACGCAGTATCAACCGCAAACGCCCATGACGGAAGCAACGCCCGCGCGTTATAATATGCCTTATCAGCAAACCTTGCCGCAGCATTATAATCACGCGCAAACGCCGTCCGCAGCGGAATCCTTTGAACCTGACGATCCTATCCCTGAAATGAAGTCTGAATCGGCTGAACCTACAACGGATAGAAAACACCGCCCGAGATTCGTAGATTTCTTCATGAGAAAAAACAACGATAATAAATAATGCAAGCATATAAAAAACGTGCAACCCTTGACGGATTGCACGTTTTTATTTTATTCCGGTGAAAGAGCACCTGCTTGCACAGATGCCCTTTCGAGGAAGAATAAATCAGATATGAGGATAAGCATAATTATATCGAGTTTGCAAATCAAAATAATTGCTACAATCGATATTATAAATTATTATACCACCTTTTTCCAAAACATGCAAGTATATAATCAGAAAAAATCGTTGAAATATATATAACTATTTCTTATGGATTGCATAAACGCTTTTTATGGATAATATGCATAATATATGCGATTAAAATGTTTAAAAAATGTGGAACGGATTTATTTTATCGGGATCGGCGGCATCAGTATGAGCGCGCTTGCAAAATTCTTGTCATTGAACGGTTATCATGTAAGCGGCAGTGATTCTACAAGGAGTGAAATTACCGATTCTTTGGCGTTTCACGGAATTCACGTTTTTATCGGGGAGGAGGCTGGAAGGGAAGAACTGCGCCTTTGCGATGCGGTGGTTTTTACCGACGCAATCTCTAAGGAAAATAGGGAATTATTGCAGGCGTTTTCGCTTGAAAAAAGGGTATATTCGCGGGCGGAATTTCTCGGTTTGCTTTGTGGGGAATTTGACAAAGTGATCGCGATTGCAGGTAGCCATGGAAAGACGACTTGCACGTCGATGCTTTCGCACGTTTTAAACAACGCCAACGTACACTTTACCGCGCATATCGGCGGGGAAGATTCGCTGTTTGGAAATTTTTATTCAAGCGGAAAAAAATATCTTGTTACGGAAGCGTGCGAGTATAAGAAAAATTTATTAAAGCTGACGTCCGACGTATCGATATTGTTAAACGTCGATAAAGACCATATGGAATGTTATAACGGGGAAGAAGATTTGCTTGGTTGCTTTAAGCAATACTGCGAAAGCGCTAAAACGGCGTTTGTATGCGCTGATGACGAGCGTTGTTTAAGGCTTGGGGATTTTTCTACGTTCGGGATTACGAATTCCTTGGCTGACTATCGCGCGATTGATTTGCGCGCAAACGGAGAAAAATACTCGTTTACCGTGGAAGAATACGGCAAAAAGCTGTGTCGGGTAAAGCTAAACGCAATCGGGAGGTGCAACGTTTATAACGCCTTGGCTGCGTTTGCCGCGGCGCGTTCGCTTGGGTTTGGGGAAGAAGAAATATCGAAAGGCTTATCGAAATTTACTTCCGTAAAGCGTAGGTTTGAAAAGGTTGGAAATTACCGCGGCGCAAGCGTGATTTGCGATTATGCGCATCATCCGCGTGAAATCACGTCCACGATTGCTACGGCGAAAGGGATATGTAAAGGGAAATTGTACGTCGTTTTTCAGCCGCATACTTATTCAAGAACGAAATTATTGATGAAAGAATTTGTAAGCGCACTTCGAAAAATTGACGGGTTAATGATTTACAAAAGCTACCCTGCGCGGGAAAGATACGACGAGGAAGGTAGCGCGAAACGCTTGGCGGACAATATAGGCGGTTGTTTGTATGCCGATAACGTGTTCGTATTAAAAACTTGGCTAAAAACAACCTTGCAAGAAGGGGATACGCTTTTATTTTTGGGTGCGGGAGATATTTATTACGTAGCGCAATATCTTGTAAAAGAGTTACGTTGACAAAAAAATCGGCGATATGCGAAGAAAAAGAAAAAATCTTCGTCTTTCGTCGATTTTTTGCCTTTTAAACTATTGATAATTTCAAAAAAAAATGTTATAATTGATTATGTATATAATCACAAACATTACAAAGGGGGGACTTACCTTTGCCTAAACACGATAAGCATAGCGAAAAAGAGAAAAATAAATCCGAATCCACTTTGATTACAAAAGAGAGCTTGTGTGCGGCGTGTGCGCTATTTTGTACGCTCGCATTATTGATACTGTTTAGCGGCTCGGCAATCTTTGGCGACGTCGGCGGGGCAGTACGCTCCTTTTTGACGGGGGCGTTTGGATATATTGCTTATCCTTTACTTCTTGGCGGAATGTATTTATCCGTTACGGGCTTGCTTGGAATACGGCTCGTGAAAAATAGAAAGGGAGCGGCTTGTCTTTTGGCTGCGGTTGTTTTGATTGCGCTGATTGCGCAAATTGCCACGACCTATTCTTGGAGTGTAAAGGGCTACGTTTCCGCATGCTTTGACGCAGGGGAAAGTTTCCCGAAAGCTACCGTAGCAGGCGCGGTAGGCGGCGTAATTATTTTTTGTTGCGTTTCTATTTTATCGAAAATCGGCAGTATCGTCTTATTTGTAGCGCTTACGGGATTCTTTGGTTACCTTTTCGTATTGTCCATGAAAAAGACGGCAAAGCCCGTTGCGCAAAACGAACAGGCAGCCGAAACGGTTCCGAGCGGACAAGCTTACGAGATTCCTTTGACGAACGCGCAACCGCAAACAGCGGCAACCGAAACGGCGTACAGCGAGTCGCAATATGCGCAGTATTCGCAACCTGTGCAACCCGTTCCGAAACCCGCGCAGCCTGCGCCTACGCAAAACACGTATTTGAATTATTCGGAAGTGCAAGTTCCGCAACGTCCGGGCGTAAGTCTTTTTGAAGAAGAACCGTCGGAGAAAACTGAACGGCAAGCGCCGCAAATCGGAGCATTTTCTCCGTTTGGAACGCCGCAAAATATGCGCAACGACGTAGAAAACGGCACGAATTACGAAGAAAGCCGCGCGATTTTGTTTTCCACGACGCCGCAAGAAAGCTATCAACGGAATTTAATTTTTGATCCAAATTCCAACGTAAATAAACGTGCGCCGGCGGAAGCGGTTCAAACGACCGTGCAAAGCGCATATACGCCGTCGTACACCGAAGCGTATCAAGATTCCGTGAACGCCTCGTCGCAACCGCAACGACCGGTAGAAGTGATTGACGATTCTTCGTATAGCGCGTACGAAAGACAGCGCGAAGAAGAACGCCAAGCGGCGCAAGCAGCTTTCCGCGAACCTATCCCACCCATTCCATCCGTTCCTGTTGCGCCTATGCAGCCCTTGGAAGAAGAAAAACCCGTTCCGCAAGAAACGGTATCTTATCCGAATATTGAAGAAAGTACTCCGATTGCGGAAGAACCTATTCCTACGCCCATTCAACGGGAAGAACCGACCGCGGAATATAAGCGGCACGATTATATGGACCTATTCTCGTCGTCTAATCCCCGTTTGTTCAGCGAAGAAAATTCTTCTTTGGAAGAAAATTTAGAACGTACTTCTCGGGAAAGTAGCTTGCTTTTCAAAGAAGAAACCGAAGAAACGGAAACGTTTACTAGAAGAAACGTCGGGTTTTCGGAAATGCCCGAAGAAAGCAGATCGGGCAGAGACGGCATGAACTTGCTTGACGACGAGGACGAAGAACCGCAGGACGATTTGTACAGCTTGCGTTCAGATTTTGACGTTCCGCAAAGCAGGGGAGTGGAAACGCGTTCTCGCGGAGAACTTTTTGAAGAAAATTCAAGAGGCAGAGAGTTTGATTTTGATCGCGAAGAAAGGGCGGACGGGCTTTCTCTTACGGGCAGCCGCGTAGCTGAACCCGTAACGCCGCCTGCGCCCGTTGAACCGCCGAAGCCGGTTCCCGCGCCGCCGAAACCGAGAATTCGCCGTCCTTACGTTCGGCCGTATTTGGATGATTTTAACTGCAAGGATATCGAACCTACGGCGAACCATGAAGAAGTCGAGCAAACGAAAGCGGACATTATCGCAACGTTGGAAGATTTCAAAATCACGGGCGCGACGATTGCTTCGGTAACGTTTGGACCTACGGTTACGCGCTATAACGTAGCTTTGCCCAGAAGCGTATCTCCCAAAAAGGTAGTTGCGCTCGATCAATCGATTGCAATCAGCCTGCATTCAAGCGGCGTAAATATCTATCCAAACTATGAAGACGGCGTAGTCAGTATCGAAGTGCCGAATAAGGAAAGACAATTCGTACAACTCGGCTGTATGTTGTCAGGGGACACATTTGTCAACGCAAAGCCTTCTTCGCTGATGTTTGCGATGGGGAAAGACGTAGCCAACCGCAAGGTATACGGGGATATTTGTAAAATGACGCATTTACTTGTTGCGGGTGCGTCCAACTCTGGTAAGAGCGTATTTTTAGGCGCGTTGATTTTGAGTTTGATTTATAAATACTCTCCCGACGAACTGCGTTTGATTTTGATTGACCCGAAAAAGACGGAATTCGTTTTATATAACGATTTGCCGCACTTGATGATCAATGAAATCATTACGGACGTCAACAAGACTATTCAAAGCTTGAACTGGGCAATCGGGGAAATGAACCGCCGTTATACCCTTTTCGGAGAAATGAGCAAATCGGGTAAATACGTTGTCAATCTCGATCAATACAACGAACAAATGGAAAAGAACGACCGTTTGCCCAAGATCGTGATTATCATTGACGAGCTTGCCGATTTGATGCTTGCCGCAAAGAAAGAAATCGAAGACAGAATCCAAAGTCTTACGCAAAAAGCGCGTGCGGCAGGGATTCACGTAATCGTAGCAACGCAAAGACCGTCCGCGGACGTTATCACGGGGGTAATCAAGAGCAACCTTTCCACAAGAATTGCCTTCCTTGTTCCTTCCGACGTGGATTCGAGGGTTATTCTCGACCAAACGGGCGCGCAAAAATTGCTCGGCAAAGGGGATCTTTTGTATACAATGCCGGGAATCAATACGCCCGTGCGCGTACAAAGTGCGTTCAGTGCGCCCGAAGAAGCGCAACGAGTGGTCGAATTTATCAAATCGAACAACGAAGCCTATTTTGATGAAGAAGCAACGGCGTTTATCAATAATTCCCGTTCCGTTTCCGACGAAGGGGAAGCCAAGAGCCGCGACGCGATCGAACCGGTATATATCGACGCTTTGCGCTACGTTATTTTGAACAATAGCGCTTCCATTTCCATGATTCAGCGTAAATGCTCGGCTGGTTATAATAAAGCGGGTAAAATTGTCGAATGGATGGAAGAAATGGGCTACATTTCGCCGTTTGAGGGCGCAAAAGCGCGTAAAGTTCTGATTACGAAAGAACAGTTTGAAGAATTATACGGTCCGCTGTAATGCTTAAAAATTCGGCTGTAATTGAAAGATAAAAGGAAAGAAGAATGCTTACGGAAAAATTATTCGGCGTAATATCGCTCGGATGCGACAAGAACCGTGTTGACACGGAAAAATTGCTAGGGCTTTTAAAAGGACGGGGCTGTAAGACGACGGACGATTTAAGCAAAGCGCAAATCGTGATAATCAACACTTGCGCCTTTTTACAATCCGCGCGCGAAGAAGCGATTGAAACAATTCTCGAATGCGCAGATTATAAAAGCGGCAATTTGGAAAAAATAGTCGTAACGGGTTGTTTGCCGCAAAAATTTATCGACGAATTATACGCGCCTTTGCAGGAAGCGGACGTCTTTTTGGGTATAAGCGATTACGGAGAAATTTTCTCCGCGCTCGAAGAATCCTATCAAAACGAAAAAAGAGTCAATCGAGTGGGGCATGGTCGAGATGAATACTATTTTGACCGCGTTTTAACGACGGACGAACATATTGCGTATTTAAAGATTGCAGACGGTTGTTACAATCACTGTACCTACTGTTTGATTCCGAAAATCCGCGGCAAATATCGCTCCTATCCCATGGAGAAACTTGTTGCGGAAGCAAGAGAGCTTGGGGAAATATCCGAACTGATTATTGTTGCGCAAGATACGACGCGTTACGGCGAAGATTTATACGGCGAAAACCGTTTTACCGAGCTATTGCAACAGCTTTCCGCGCTCGACAACGTACAAACGATACGTTTATTGTACTGTTATCCCGACGTAATCGACGATAAACTGATTGCGGAAATAAAGAACAATGCAAAGATTTTAAAATATCTCGACATTCCGTTGCAGCACTCGGAAGACCGCGTACTCAAACGCATGAACCGTAAGGGCACGCGCGCAGGATATTTATCCCTTTTGAAAAAATTGCGCAAGGAAATCCCCGGGATAGAGATTCGTTCGACCTTTATCACGGGTTTCCCAGGGGAAACGGAAGAAGAATTTACGGGAATGTTATCATTCGTAAAGGAAGCGCGCTTTTTAAATTGCGGATTCTTCGCATACTCGCGTGAACCGGACACGGCGGCATACCGCTTAAAAGAGCAAGTGCACCACGCAACCAAAAAGCGCCGTTTGCGCGCACTCTATAAGGCGCAGGAAGCCATTTCCGCGGAATTGCTTTCCGCATACGTCGGCAGGCAAATCGAAGTGCTTTGCGACGGGATTGATTATGAAAAGAACTGCTTTGTCGGGCGGGCGTATTTCAATGCACCTGACATTGACGGAAAAGTATATTTTAACGCAGGCGAAGCAATGCAGGGCGAAAGATATACGGTAACCGTCGATTCGGCAGACAGTTATGATTTATATGGACACACGGAGGACTACCAGGTATGAATTTACCCAACAAAATCACATTGACAAGAATTTTTATGATTCCAGTATTCGTCATCGTATTTTTCCTTGACGGAGTTTTGCCCTACAATTATATAATTGCAGCGGCAATTTTCGCGCTTGCCGCTTGTACGGACTTTATCGACGGGCATATCGCGCGTTCTCGCGGTTTGGTAACGAACCTTGGGAAATTCCTTGATCCCATCGCGGACAAGGTGCTCGTTTCTACGGCAATGCTCGTATTGATGACGATTCCCGGTTTGTTTTATGCAAATCTCGATTTTGACGCGGCGGAAACCGCCTACAAGATTTTTGCCGTATGCATTTGCGTAATTATGGCAAGAGAGTTGATCATCAGCGCGTTCCGTCAAATTGCCGCTGCGAGAGGTCTTGTGCTTGCTGCGGAAAAGCTCGGCAAATATAAAACGGCGTTCCAAGACGTCAGCATTGCCGTTTTGTTGGTCGCGGCAGACGTAACGGGCAAGGTTGGAGAAATTATCTTTTGGGTAGGTATCGCATTGTTTGCAGTTGCAACGGTGCTCACCGTTTGGTCAGGGATTTCTTACGTTGTAAAGAACAAACAGGTACTTAAAGACGCGGATTAACGCAAATAGAGGGGCGCTATGAAAAACGGATGTATCGTATTAAAAACGGGACTTCTGTCCGAGGAAGAGCTTTATTCCGCGACAGAAGCGTTTTCCCGTGGCGGTTACGCCTTTGACGAAATCCGTCTGTTGCCCTACAAGGAAGGGGTAAACTTAACGCAAACCCTTTCCGCAATGAAACAGGAAACGGAAAATCTTTTGCTTTTGGTCGAGCCTATCGCGTTGCCGTTTGCAAGAAAAGCATTATCAGGTTTGTATGCGGAAAGCGGTTTTCAAGGCGAACAAGCTTTGCCTGCCTTGTATCAAGAAAAAGACCGAACGCTTTTCCTTTTGGAAACGGGGGATTCTATTCGCATTTACGAGCAAGTAAAAACCCTTTGCATTCCCTTTTTAGATAAAAAATACGGTGTTCGACATGACAAAATCACCATTCGTTGCGTAGGTGCAAACGAAACGCACGTGGACGGTTTGATTGCAAAAGCAAAAGGGTATAATCAGGCGATTACCTATACCCATGTACGTAAACACGATGAAGACGTGGTAGAAATCGTCTATGGGCAGGACGTACCGAAAATGACGGTAGACGACGTTTTGCGCTTGTTTGCGGACGGGCTTGGAGATACGGTGTATGCGCTTGACGATACGCCGCTTGAAAAACAGCTCGTCAATTTGTTAAAGCTCCGCGGCAAGAAAATCAGCATTGCCGAATCCTTTACTGGGGGCGGAGTCGGGCGTAGAATTGTTTCCGTAGCAGGTGCAAGCGAAGTGTATTTTGAAGGCTTGAATACGTATAACGAGGATTCTAAAATCAAGCGTTTGGGGGTATCGGCTTATACGTTAAAGACGTTCGGGGCGGTATCGGATAGAACCGCTTGTGAAATGGCGGCAGGATTGCTCAATACAGGAGATTGCGATATATCTATTGCGACGACTGGGTTGGCTGGACCAAAAACGGATAGATCGCTTTTGCCTATCGGGCTTTGCTACATAGCGATCGGCACAAAAGAACGAGTATTTGTATATCGCTATAAATTTGACGGTACACGCACGGAAATCACGGAAAAGGCGATCAATTACGCGCTGTTTTTGGCGTATCGGCATTTGAAAAATATTTAAAATAGAAAAAAATAATAGGAGAAACATAAATGGCAAACGAAAAAAATACGGACAAAATGAAAGCGTTAGACGCCGTTTTATTGCAGATTGAAAAGCAATACGGAAAAGGCTCTATTATGCGTTTGGGCGACGAGGCAGGGCAAACGGAAATCGAAGTAATTCCTTCCGGCTGTCTTACGTTGGATCTTGCGCTGGGGATCGGCGGCTTCCCTCGCGGTAGAATTATCGAAATTTACGGTCCTGAATCCTCAGGTAAAACGACGGTAGCGCTCCATGCGGTAGCGGAAGCGCAAAAAATGGGGGGTGTAGCGGCGTTTATCGACGCGGAACATGCGCTCGATCCCATCTACGCGAAAAAGCTCGGCGTAAATCTTGACGATTTATACGTTTCGCAGCCTGATACTGGGGAACAGGCGCTCGATATTACGGACGCGCTTGTTAGAAGCTCGGCGGTGGATATTATCGTTATCGACTCGGTAGCGGCGCTCACGCCGAAAGCGGAAATCGAAGGGGATATGGGCGATTCTCACGTAGGCTTGCAGGCAAGATTGATGTCGCAAGCATTGAGGAAGCTTACTGCAATCGTAAACAAATCCAAAACGTGTGTTATTTTCATCAACCAACTTCGTGAAAAGGTAGGCGTAATGTTTGGCAACCCCGAAACGACTCCGGGCGGTAAAGCATTGAAATTCTATGCAAGTATGCGTTTGGATATTAGAAAGACGGATACCCTCAAAGACGCAGACGGCGCGATGGGCAATCGCACGAAAGCGAAAGTCGTTAAAAACAAGCTCGCGCCTCCGTTCAGACAGGCGGAATTTGACATTGTGTTCGGGGAAGGTATTTCTCGCGAAGGGTGCATTATTGATATGGGCGTACAATTCGACGTTATCGGCAAGAACGGCGCGTTCTTCAATTATAACGGCGTGAAAGTGGCGCAAGGTCGTGAAAAAATGCGTTTATTCCTGCGCGATAATCCCGAAGTTATGGCGGAAATCGAGCAAAAAATCCGCGACGCCGCAAAAGGCAAAGTGGAAGAAATGGCGGACGATGAATAAGAATAGGAAACGGAGTGCAAAAAAGCACTCCGTTCTATTTTTGTGAAAATTTTACATTTACGGAAACAAATTTTTCTCAAACAATTGACTTTTGGTAAAATATATTGTAAAATATACTTGATAGAAAAAATTATAAGTCGGATTTTTGTAAAATCCGTTGAAATAATGGCTTTATCAATTTAATTTTATACAGGAGGCACAAATATGCAAAACGTTACTTTGAGCGTCCTGTTTCTCGCAGCCAAGATAAACGTTGTTATCGCGGTAGTTATCGCGCTCGCAACGCTTTTTGTCGGTGCATTTGTCGGCGTAATAGTTCACGGAAGAATTTCGGCGAAGAAAGTAGGTACTACGAAAGAACAAGTTCGTAAAATTACCTTAGATGCGGAAGCCGAAGCTGAAAGAATTAAAGCTCAGGGCAAAGAAGAAAGCAAACGCGCCTTAAAGGAAGCGTTGCTTGAAGCCAAGGAACAGGATTTAAAATTAAGAAACGAATTCGAACGCGAAACCAAAGAAAAGAAAGCTGAAATCCAAAAAATGGAACAGCGTGTTACCCAAAAGGAAGACGCTCTTGATAAAAAGGCAGAAGCGCTCGAACAGCAAAAGGCAAATCTTCTTAAAAAAGAAGAAGAAGTGGAACAGCTTCAAGAAAAACTCAATTCCCAACACGAATTGATGATTCGCGAGCTTGAAAAAGTGGCGCAGCTGACCAAAGAAGAAGCGAAAAAGCTTTTGGCGGAAGAAATTCTCGACGGCGTACGCCATGACGTAGCGATTCAGGTACGTAACCTTGAACAGCAGGCAAAAGACGAAGCGGATATGAACGCGAAGAAGATTATTTCGCTTGCCATTCAAAAATGCGCGGCGGATCAGGCTTCGGAAATCACCGTTTCCGTTGTACCTCTTCCCAATGACGATATGAAAGCGCGTATTATCGGGCGCGAAGGTAGAAATATCCGTGCGCTTGAAAACGCTACGGGGATCGAGCTTATTATCGACGATACGCCCGAAGTGGTTATTTTGTCTGGCTTTGATCCCGTTAGACGTGAAATTGCCCGTCTTTCTCTTGAAAAACTGATCAACGACGGTAGAATCCACCCCGCACGTATCGAAGAAACGGTGGAAAAAGTTTCCCGCGAAATGGATTTGCAAATCAAGGAAGCAGGGGAAGCGGCTGTATTCGAAGCAGGTATTTTTGGATTACATCCCGAATTGATCAAATTGATCGGCCGTTTGAAATTCAGAACGAGCTACGGTCAAAACGTTTATAAGCATTCGGTTGAAGTTGCTACGCTTGCAGGACAAATGGCGGCAGAGCTTGGCTTAGACGTCAACTTCGCAAAGCGCGCTGGGTTGCTTCACGACATCGGTAAAGCGGTGGATCAGGAACAGGAAGGCACGCACATTCAAATCGGTGCGGATCTTGCGAAGAAATACAAGGAAAACGCCAACATTGTCAATGCGATTATGGCGCATCACGGCGACGTAGAACCCAAGACGATCGAAGCTGTATTGATTCAGGCGGCGGACGCAATTTCGGGCGCACGTCCCGGTGCAAGACGCGAAATGGGCACGAACTACGTGAAACGTCTTGAAAAGCTGGAAGAAATCGCGTCGAGCTTCCATGGCGTTGACAAGAGCTATGCAATCCAAGCGGGTCGCGAAGTCCGCGTAATCGTGAAGCCTGAACAGGTTGACGACGCGCAAGCGCTTTTCCTTGCAAAAGACATTGCGAAAAAGATTGAAACGGAGCTTGAGTATCCCGGTCAAATCAAAGTCAACGTTATCCGCGAATTCCGCGGCGTTGAATACGCGAAATAAGCAAAAAACTCTCTCTTACACTGTAGGAGAGAGTTTTCTTGTATAAAGAAACCAAATCGTATTGAATAAAAAATCGACAAGCTTCCTATTGAAACTTGTCGATTTTTTGGAGCTACTGGCCGGACTTGAACCGGCGACCTGCTGATTACGAATCAGCTGCTCTACCGACTGAGCCACAGTAGCATTTCATTTGCGCCGCTTGCAACAGCTTTATTATTATACCCAATCAAAATAAAAAAAGCAAGCGTTTTACTGCAATATTTTTAATTTTTTTCATATTTTTTCATTTTTATTTTAAGAAAATTAAAAAAACGCCGTTTGGCGTTTTTTCTCATACAAATACGTTTTTCTCGACGCGGTTTTGCGGATATAACAAACCGTAAATCTTTTCCGCATACATATCCTTTTCAAAGCACTCTTTTGCAATATCGCTCAATTTTTCTTCATCATGCGCCCTTATAAGCAAAGGGAAAGCGCTTTCGCTTATTGCTGATAACACTTCTGCGCGCTCCTTTTTAATCGCCAAAACACGCAAATATAAAGTGTTTTGCAGACTTTCTCTCGTTAAGAGTTCGTCGATATTCAATAAATTTTGTAAAGCGATACGACGGATTCTGGAAGAAGTATATCTTGTAGAAGTGAGCGTATTACAAAGCGGCGCATCAAGCAAAGCCGCCTTTTTAAAGGCGTTTTCAAGCCCTTCGGTGCAATCGCAAACGCTCGCAATTTGTTCGGGGAATTTTTGTAAAATTGCCAACTTTTCCAAAATGTCCAAGCTTTTTTCGAGCGCTTTCGGCAAATCCGCATTCACGAAATCTGGCAGCTTATCCGAAATAGAATTTCCCGTTTGAATCGCCGCGCGAATCGCCGTTGCGGATGAAAAGCCCTCGCTTAATTCCTTATCCGAGTATCTATTTCCAAGCCGTTCGATCGGCAAAATATCTACGTCAGGGCGCATATTCAACAGCGCGCGGGTGTATTCCACGCCCAAAATATTATTCGGGGAAGAAAGTACGTCGAAAGGGATAAAGCCCGTGTAAGCCTGCGCTCGTGCTTTTGCGTAACTCACGCCCGTAGCAAGCAGGGCTTTTATTTTTTCGGAAACGGCTTTCGGTTCGTCGTTCATACAGCGCGCCGCAAGCTTAAAAGCGGCTTTGTTTGCTGTTTCCGCACCAAAACAAAGGGTAGTAACGTCGGGAATAGAAGAAAGAATTTTGACCGCGCCTTTCGCAAAAAGCTCCGCGTTGGAAGTGGCGAAAGGGGTAGGCAATTCGACGACAATATCTGCGCCCGCAAGGATAGCGTGCCGTGCGCGTGTAAATTTATCCATTACGGCAGCCTCTCCGCGTTGCACGAAATTTCCGCTCATCACACAAAGCACAGCGTCAGCGCCCGAAAGGCGTTTTGCTTCTTTCAGTTGATATAAATGCCCGTTATGGAAAGGGTTATATTCACAAATAATCGCGCAAATTTTCATATTATTTCCAACGTTTTCCTTTACATTAAAAAAATAATGTGTTATAATGATAAAGAATGGGAATACTCCATAGGAGTATTATACACGAAAAAGAAAAATAAATAAAGCGTTTATGCGTTTGAAGGAGATAATCGTATGAAAAATATTCTTGAAGAAATCAAACTCAAAGCAAAAGCCTTACAAAAAACCATCGTTTTGTGTGAAGGCGAAGACAGCCGCGTGGTAAAAGCGGCAGCCGACGCAATCAAGGAAGGGATTGCAAAAATCGTTTTACTTGGCAACGAAGCGGATATAAAAGCAAAAAATCCCGACGTAAATCTTGACGGAGTAACGGTCATCGATCCGTTGACTTCGGACAAGTTGCCCGAATATAACGCAAAACTTTGCGAACTCCGCGCGTCCAAGGGTATGACGCCCGAACAAGCGGCGAAGCTTTTGACGGACGGAACGTATTTCGGCGCAATGATGTTGAAGATGGGGGACGTTGACGGTCTTGTATCGGGCGCGTGCCATTCGACGGCAAATACTCTCCGCCCTGGTCTTCAAATCATTAAGACGGCAAAAGGCTGTTCTTCCGTATCAAGCTTTAACTTGATGCTTTGCCCGCCGCAGGGTAATCAGTATTGCCCCGACGGACTCGTTATTTTTGCCGATTGCGGCTTGAATCCCACCTATACAAGCGAAGGACTTGCGGATTGTGCGATTGCAACGGCAAACTCCGCAAAGGCGATTGCAGGGATTGATCCGAAAGTAGCTATGCTTTCGTTCTCGACGAAGGGGAGCGCAAAGCACGACAACGTTACGCTCGTTGCGGAAGCGGTTAAAATTGCGAAAGAAAAAGCGCCTGATTTAAAGCTTGACGGCGAATTGCAATTCGACGCGGCGATCGTGCCTTCGGTAGCGGCACTCAAAGCGCCCGACTCCGACGTAGCAGGTAAGGCGAACGTATTTATTTTCCCCGACTTGCAAGCGGGCAATATCGGCTATAAAATTGCGGAAAGACTTGGCGGTTTTATGGCGGTAGGCCCTATTTGCCAAGGCTTCGCAAAACCGCTCAACGACCTCTCTCGCGGCTGTAAATCGGAAGATATCGTAGCGGCAATCGCGATTACTGCATTGCAAACGCAGCTTTAAGGAGATACTATGAAAGTTCTTGTTATCAATTCAGGCAGTTCTTCATTAAAATATCAACTGATCGATATGGAAACGGAAAACGTAATTGCAAAAGGCACTTGCGAACGTATCGGTATCGACGGATCAAAGCTCACACATAAGGCAAAGGGCAAAGAAACGGTTATCCAGCAAGCAATGCCTAATCACAACGTAGCGGTTGCGCTTGTTTTAAAGGCATTGACGGATGCGGAAACGGGCGTTATTTCCTCTATGGAAGAAATCGACGCGGTAGGGCATAGAGCGGTTGCTTCGGGCGAAGTATTCAAAAAGCCCACCCTTGTAACGGAAGATAGTATCGCAAAAATGGAAGAACTTGCAGACCTTGCGCCCTTGCACAATCCTCCTGCGATTATCGGGGTAAAAGCGTGTAAAGCGGCTATGCCCAACACGCCGATGGCATTTGTATTTGACACAAGTTTCCATTTCACAATGCCCGATTATGCGTATATGTACGGCATCAATTACGAAGACTATGAAAAGTATTCCGTTCGCCGTTACGGTTTCCACGGCACGAGCCACAAGTTCGTTTCGCAGGAAGCGGCGAAATATTTGAATAAAAAGCCCGAGGAATTAAAAATTGTTACCTGCCATTTAGGGAACGGTTCTTCGATTACGGCGATTGACGGCGGCAAGAGCGTTGACACGTCCATGGGCTTTACGCCGCTTGCAGGCGTGCCTATGGGTACGCGCAGCGGGGATATTGACTGCGCGGTAGTGGAATATCTCGCACAAAAGAAAGGTCTTACCTTGCCTGAAACGCTCACCTATCTCAATAAACAGTGCGGTGTTGCAGGGATTTCCGGCGTATCGAGCGATTTCCGCGATTTGACGGCGGCAAGAGACGCTGGGAACAAGCGTGCGGCGCTTGCGCTGGATATGTTCTCGTATGCTTGCAAAAAATACGTAGGCGCATATGCGGCGGCTATGAACGGGGTAGACTGTATTGTATTCACGGCGGGCGTAGGGGAAAATACCCCTTGCGTACGTGCGGCGATTTGCGAAAATATGCAATATCTCGGCTTGGAAATCGATTTGGAAAAGAACGAAGAAAAGAACAACGGCGCAATTCGCGATATTACGGGTCAGAATTCAAAAGTCAAAGTTTTGATTATTCCAACCAACGAAGAACTCGTTATTGCGAGAGAAACCGTGGAATTATTGTAAAAATTCAAAAAATTATATAAAAAATAAGTTGACAAAGTCGTTGAAATATACTATACTTGTTAAAGTCGGTTTATGATGATTATCGATATAAGAAAACTCAATGCGCAAAAAAAGTATTCGGGGAGCATGGAATTTACCTATTCCGCGCCTGAAACTTTGATAGAAATTCCTTTCACGAAATTTTCCGCGCCCGTCAAGGTTACGTTTGATTACGAGCTGTACGAGGACGACTCTATCGAGTTGAAAGGGAAAGTTTCCTATCGCTTAGAAGGGCAATGTTCCCGTTGCTTAAAGGAAGCGTCTATCGAAGTGGAAGGGGAACTCGACGCTTTGTTTGAACCCTATCAGGATTACGAAGATTACGGCTACACCAACGGTATGGCGGACATTACGCGGGCTGTGGATGACGCAATCATGGCAAGTATGCCCTTTTTGCTTTCCTGTGGGGAAGATTGCAAAGAAATTCGGTTTTCAAAATAACCAAATAAATTGAAAGAATAATAACGAGAGGTGTTAATATGGCAGTACCTAAGAGTAAACAATCCAAGAGTAGAACAAACAAGAGATTTGCAAACTACAAAGCAACGGCAGCTACGCTCGTTGAATGCCCCCATTGCCACGAACTTGCGCAAGCTCATAGAGTATGCAAGAACTGCGGCTATTATGACGGCGCAGAAGTAGTTGCTCCCAAAGAAGAAAAGAATAACTAATTTTTTCGTCTAAACGGAACAGTCAGACGGGTGGTTTACACCCGTCTTTTTGCGTTTGCAATTTATTTTTAAAAATATTTATAAAATTAACCGCGGTTAAGAAAATATTGCTTGACTTTTTTTCTTGGAAAGTGTTATACTGTATAAGAAAGGAGAAAGGATATGAAAGAGAAATTTTCTATCAGCGGAATGACGTGCGCCGCGTGTAGCGCGGGGATAGAACGCATGGTAAGGCGTTTGGATGGAGTGCAACGCGCCGACGTTTCGCTTATGGGGGAAAGCATGGTCGTCGAATTTGACGAAAATGTGCTTTCCGTTGAAAAAATTATCGATTCCGTTATAGAGCTTGGCTATGGTGCGAGTATATATAATGAAAAATTGATTACGGAACAAAAGGCGCAGCCGAATAAATTAAAGCAACGCTTTTTTGTATCCTTGCTGTTCTTAATTCCGCTGATGTATTTTTCGATGGGCGGAATGATTCGTTTGCCCCAGCCGAATATTAAAATTTCAGCGACCGTACAAATGCTGTTGACGTTGGCGGTTATCGTCGTGGATTTCAAATTTTTCACTGTGGGAACGAAAGCGCTTTTAAAACGTGTGCCGAATATGGACACTTTGGTCGCGATGGGCGCAGGCGTTTCCTTTTTATACAGTTTTGGGCTGACCGTCTTGATTTATATGGGCAAAATAAGCCATTCGCATTTATTTTACGAATCGGCTGCAATGATTTTAACGCTTGTAACGCTTGGGAAATGGTTGGAAGAAAAATCCAAACGCAAAACGGGGGAAGAAATTGAAAAGCTGATAAAGCTAATGCCGAATACGGTTACTTTGGAAAAAAACGGCGCGCAAATCAAAGCGCCCTTTTCCGAAATTGAATCAGGGGACGTTCTCATTGTCAAACAGGGGGAATACGTTCCCGTTGACGGAAAGATAATCGAAGGACACGGGTTTGTCGATCGTGCGGCAATCACGGGCGAGAGTATGCCTATTGAAGTAGCGGAAGGAGACGCTGTTACGGGCGCGGATATCGTCAAGAGCGGCTTTATCAAGGTTTTGGCGGAAAAAGTAGGCGCGGATACTACTCTTTCGCAAATAGTAAAAATGGTAAAAGAAGCAGGGGCAAGCAAAGCGCCGTTGCAAAAAATTGCCGACAAAATTGCGAGTATTTTCGTGCCTGCCGTTACCTTAATCGCATTATTCACCTTTTTTATATGGCTCGGCTATGCAAAAGACGTTTCTCGCGCGGCAAACTACGCCATTAGCGTTCTGGTCATTTCTTGTCCCTGTTCGCTTGGCTTGGCTACTCCCGTAGCGGTTATGGCGGCAACGGGCAAGGGCATGTCGCTCGGTATTTTATATAAGGACGCGGAAGCCTTACAAAAAGCAAAGGATATTACTTGCGTATTGCTGGATAAAACGGCTACGCTGACAATCGGTCAGCCAAAAGTAACCGATTTCGAGCTTTTAAACGGAGAGGAAGAATTTGCTTTAAAGCTTGCCGCGGCAATCGAAAGCCACTCCTCGCACCCGATTGCGGAATGTGTGAGAAATTATGTAAATTCGCGCATAGACGGCGAAGGGCTTGCAGTCGAGAATTACGTTTACGAAACGGGCAAGGGCGCAAAGGCACAATACCAAGGCAAAAGCTATTGTTTGGGCAATCGGAAGCTGTTGCAGAAAGTAAAGCCTTTGATTTTGGAAAAGGAACGCGCCTATTCGTTGCAAGGGAAAACGGTGGTATATCTTGCCGACGAGCAAGAAGTGTTGGCGCTGTTTATGCTTGCCGATACGCTCAAAGAAGAAAGCCGCGCGGCAGTTGCTACGTTAAAGCAAAACAACGTGCGTGTGGGTATGCTTACGGGGGACAATGAAAACGTCGCGAAATCGATCGCGCAAGAAGTCGGCATTGACGATTATTTTGCCGAAGCGTTGCCGAAAGATAAAGCGGAATCGGTACAGCGCGTCCGCAAAGTAGGCGGTTTTGTCGCGATGGTCGGGGACGGAATCAACGACAGCCCCGCATTAAAGGAAGCGGACGTAGGGATTGCCATGGGCAACGGCACGGACGTAGCGATCGACAGCGCGGATATTGTACTTTCCCGCGGGGATTTGCGGCTAGTAAATACGGCGATGTCGTTAAGCCGTGCTACGGTCAAAAATATCAAGCAAAATTTATTTTGGGCGTTTTTCTATAACTGTGTAGCCATTCCCGTTGCCGCAGGCGTATTTGCCTTTGCTGGCTTATCGCTCAACCCCATGATCGGGGCGGCATGTATGTGTTTAAGCTCGCTTTTTGTGGTAACCAACGCTTTACGGTTGACGAAATTTCATATAGAAGAAGAAAAAAAGGAGACGGAAACAATGAAAAAGACGTTAAAGATCGAAGGAATGATGTGTCAGCATTGCGTAGCGCACGTAACCAAGGCTTTGCAGGGCGTTTCAGGAGTTGACGAAGTAGAGGTCAACTTGAAGAAAAAGAGCGCGACGGTAAGCTTTTCGCAAGCGGTTTCAGACGAAGAAATGATTTCGGCTATTACGGAAGCGGGCTACGAAGTAAAAAAGATTTCGTAAATATGACAAAATAAACTCGCAACTGACAAAATAAAACAGAAAAGCAGTCCATTTACATGTTATCATATTCCCAACAAAGCATATAAGGAGTAGGAATATGTCGCAAATGTTATTGCTGGATAAACGCACGCAAAGCCTGGTCGAGGATTACGTTCCGCAAGGGGAAATTCTTGAAGGCGTTGTGTGCTTTTTTTCTGTATTTGCCGATTATACGCGGGTAAAAATTTTATCGGCGCTCGCGATTAGTGAAATGTGCGTAACCGATTTGTCGAGAATACTCGACGTCAACCAAACCACAATCTCTCATCAGCTACGTTTTTTAAAGAGCGCAGGGATTGTAAAATCTATTCGACAGGGCAAAATTGTCTTTTATAGCCTTACGAACGACTCGATTAACGACGTAATTTTAAAAGGTATCGAGTTTTTGGGTTGTTAATGCGGTTTTTTTCTTTTATTTCCTTGCAAAATTGCGCGATTTGGTATATAATAATAACTGTATGGGTGCAATCAAAGAAAAATTAGCGCTGCTCCCTGAAAATCCGGGCGTGTACGTTATGCTCGATAAGGACGGAGTAGTGATATACGTCGGCAAGGCGCGCGTGTTAAAAAATCGCGTGCGTCAGTATTTTCACGCTTCGGCAAAGCCTGAAAAAGTAGCGGCTATGGTCGAACAAATCGACGATTTTTACTATATCATCACGCAGACGGAAATCGACGCGCTTGCACTTGAAAATAACCTAATCAAAAAATATAAACCCAAATACAATATTTTACTGAAAGACGATAAAACGTATCCCCATATCAAAGTGGATATCAAGGAAGATTTTCCCCGTTTTTCCGTTACGCGGAAGCTCAAAAAAGGCGCGAAATATTTCGGACCGTTTATGGGCGGAGTGCGATGCGGAGAATTGCTGGATATCGTCAGTTCGGTTTATAACGTGCGCACGTGTACCGTTGCGATCGGTGAAAAGCCAAAAAAGCCTTGCCTTGTTCATCATTTAGGTCGGTGTCTTGCTCCGTGCGCGCACGCGTGCACACGCGAGGAGTATGCCGAGCACGTAAAAGCGGCAATGTCCTTTTTAGACGGGAATTACGAAGAAACGCAAGCAATTTTGCAGGAAAAAATGCTGCATTTTGCGGAGAATGAAGAATTTGAGTTGGCGTTAGATTACCGTGAAAAATTATCCATGCTATCCAAATTGAAGTTGAAGCGTATCACTTCGTTAAACCGCGCGTTAAACGCAGACGTTATCGCCCTGAAAACGAATTATTTGTATTCGGCTGTCAACGTTTTGGTAACGCGTAGCGGCGTTATGCAAGGTGGCAGTAATTTTGCGCTTGAAGATGCGTCTTTTGCGGAAACGGACGCTTTGACGGCGTTTATCATTCAATACTACGCCACACACGAATTGCCCGACGAAATCATTACGGAAAGTTATTGCGAAAAGGAATTACTCGAACGATATTTTAAAGAGAAATTTAATAAAAAAGTAGAGCTTATTCTCCCCAAGCAAGGGGTAAAAAAGCAGCTTTTTGAAATGGCGCAAAACAACGCGAGCGATTATTTGACCAAATCGATCGACAAGATCAAGCATAAAAACGATATGACGAAAAACGCCTGTGAACGTCTAAAAGAAATTTTAGGGCTTACGAGGTATCCAAAGCGTATGGAGTGTTACGATATTTCCAACATAAGCGGCGTGGACAAGGTCGGTTCAATGGTCGTATTTATCGACGGGGAAGCGGATAAAAGCAGTTACCGCCGTTTTAAAATCAAGACGGTAGAGGGTGCGAACGACTACGCTTCTCATCAAGAAATGATGCGGCGGCGGCTTTCCAAATTCGGTACGGACGAGGAGGAACGTTTTCCAAAACCCGACTTAATCATTATCGACGGCGGCAAAGGACAGCTTTCCGCAATCAAAGAAGTTTTCGACGAGTTTAACGTAAAGGATATCGATTTGATTTCGCTTGCCGAACGGGAAGAAGAAGTTTTCACGCTCGATAGGGAAGAAAGCGTTCGTATCGATCATAAAGACTACGTTTTAAAGCTGTTGCAGCGTATCCGCGACGAAGCGCACCGTTTTGCAATCACGTATTTTAGGAGCTTACATTCCAAGCGCAACTTGGCGTCCGTATTACGGGAGATTGAAGGGGTAGGCGCGAAGAAACAAAAAGCGCTGATGGAGAAATTCTCGACCATAGACAAAATTATGAGCGCGAGCGTAGAAGAACTTTCGCAAGCGGAAGGGATTGGTATGGAATTAGCGCAAAGGATATACGTTTTTTTTAAGGAGCAATTATAAATGCAAAAGATAAATTATCCGTTGATCGTATCCGATTTTGACGGAACGCTTGTACGAAAAGACCACACGGTCAGCAAGCGAAACAGCGACGCAATCATGCGGTACGTTCGTCAAGGCGGAAAATTTGCCATTTCAACGGGAAGAATGCCTGCAGGGATTATCAATCGTGCAAAGGAATTAGGCTTACAAGGCATGGTTTGTTGCTGTCAAGGCGCGATTATTATGGATATTGAAACGGGGAAAGTCATACAGGACGGTCGTATTCCGTTTGAAACAACCTATGCTGTATGTAAGCGCATGGAAGAGCTCGGGGTACATTACCACGTGTACGATCTTTGGGAGTATTACACGAACAAAGCGGACGGGTTTCTCGATTATTACGAAAGCGCGACGGGCTGTAAAGCAGTGCGTATTTTGGATAGACCGCTGTCCGAATTTGTTTTGGAAAAGCGGTTAAGCAGTTATAAAATTCTTGCGATGGTAAAAGCGGAAGATAACGACAAACTCATGCAGGAGCTTAAAAAAACCCCTTTTGAGGGTTGTTTATTGACGAAAAGCAGCGACATTTTGGTGGAAGTTGTTAATCAAACGTATTCCAAGGGTACTGCACTTGCGTTTTTAGCAAAGCATTATCAAATTCCCATAAATAAAACGGTGGGGATAGGGGATCAATGGAACGACGTTCCCATGATTCAAGCCGCAGGCCTCGGGGCGGCGGTTGCGAATGCCGACCAAGCCTTAAAAGATACGGCGGATTATATTTGCCGCGCGACGAACGAAGAAGACGCGGTGGCGGAAATTATTGAAAAGTTCGGTTTTACGGAGGAATAATATGCACGTAAACGTTACGCAAAGCGTTATGTTGGATAAGTTTGCGTCTGATTTAAATTTAGAAATTTTATATACGGGCAGGGGGGTCATAACTCTTGCAAGTATGAGCGTTGAACGCCCTGGCTTACAGCTTGCAGGCGGTTTCTTTGATTATTTTGATCCCAGCCGTATTATTATGCTCGGCTTGTCGGAATACGAATATTTACGCAGTTTTTCTTCGGAAGAACGGAAAGCAAAAATCGCATCGTTGTTTGAACATGGGGAACTTCCTTGTATCATTTTAAGCCGCGATCTTCCCGTCTTACCCGAGCTTATGGAAACGGCAAAAAAATATACCTGCCCGATTTTTAGAAGCGCGAAGATTACAACCGATTTATTAAGCGATCTGTTTATTTATCTGAATCGCTTGCTTGCGCCCTCTATTAGTGAACACGGCGTATTGATGGAAGTATTCGGCGTTGGCATTTTACTCACTGGCAAAAGCGGCGTAGGGAAAAGCGAAACCGCTATGGAGCTTATTAAGCGCGGACACCGTTTGATCGCCGACGATAACGTAATTATCAAGGAAATTGCCAACGAGCTTTACGGCACCGCCCCTGACATTATTCGATATTTCATGGAGCTGCGCGGTATCGGCATTATCAATGTAAAGAGTATGTACGGTTCTGGCTCGGTGCTGGACGAAAAGATGATCCAGCTCGTTATTCAGCTTGAAAACTGGCAACAGGGCAAAGAATACGACCGTATAGGAGATGAAATGTCTTCCACAAGCTATTTCGGGATCAAAGTCCCCAAACTCACCATACCCGTCAGTCCAGGAAGAAACCTTGCGATTATTATCGAAGTTGCGGCGCGTAATTTCCGTTTAAAGAGTATGGGCTACGACGCTTCGGAAGAATTGATTACACGCAGTATAGGCAGATAAAGATATGATAGAAATACTCGCACCTGCCGGTAACGCAGAATGCGCGCTTGCGGCATTGAACAACGGCGCTAACGCCATATATTTAGGGCTTTCCGCTTTTTCAGCAAGACAGAGCGCGGATAATTTCGATTTTGAAGGCTTGGAAAAAATTATTGCGCAAGCGCATTTTCGCGGTGCGAAGGTTTACGTTGCAATGAACACACTTGTGAAAGACGAAGAAACGGAAACGTTTGTCCGTACGCTTTTACAGGTTTGGGCGGCGGGCATAGACGCGGTAATTTTGCAAGATCCGCTTTTGGGAAAAGCCCTGCACGCGCTTTATCCTGAAATTGTGTTGCACCTTTCGACGCAAGCGGGCGTTTGTACCCTAAACGGAGCAAAATTTGCCAAGGAATGCGGTTTTTCTCGTGTGATTTTAGCGCGTGAAACACCCTTAAACGAAATACAGAAAATAGCGGAATATATCGAAACGGAAGTTTTCGTACAAGGCGCGCTTTGCGCCGCTTTTTCAGGGCAGTGCTATTTTTCTTCGTTTGCAGGCGGAAACAGCGGAAACAGGGGAAGATGTAAACAGCCCTGTCGCAAACGCTATGCTTATGATAGAAACGGCAATACGGAATATTCCTATGCGCTTTCGCTCTCTGATTTAAGCGTTGGGGAAGACGTTCAAAAACTGATGGACGCAGGGGTAGTTTCCTTTAAAATCGAAGGCAGAATGCGCCGCGCGGAATACGTTGGGGCGGCGGTAAAATATTATCGAAATTTACTCGACGGCACAGGAAATACTGCAAAAAATTTATCTGATTTAAAAAGAACGTATAATCGCGGCAATTATACAAAAGGACTTGCTTTCGGTCATGATAAACGGTTTTTATCCCCCAACGTTCAAGGGCATCTTGGGGAAAAGGTGGGCGTTGTCAAGGTTCAAAATGCAAAATATTACGTAGAAAGTCTTTTTCGTCCGCAATCGGGGGATTCCTTTAAGATTTTGCGCGACGGTAAGGAACTCGGCGGCGCTGTTTACGTCAAAACGGAAGGAAAATCTTTTATCATTTCGTCCAAAGCTCGTTTAAAAAACGGGGACGGCGTATTTGTAACGACCGATTTAGAAGTATCAAAACGTGTTTTATCTATGCAAAAAATGGGTAAAATCCGTTTATCCATACATTTTCACGAAGGCGAATTTCCGCTTGTCGAATGTGAAGACGTGATAATCAAAGGGGAAACCACACTACAAACAGCATTGAACCGTCCATTGCAAAAGGAAGAATTGCAAGCTTGTTTTGACAAGACGGACGGCTTGCCGATTGAGGTGGAATATAGCTGTATTGACGTACAGGGGAATATCTTTTTGCCGAAATCGGAGCTCAACGCCTTTCGTCGCAAGGTATACGCTACGTTAAGCGAACGGGTGATAGGCAAACGAAACCCGTTAAATTATCTTGCATTGCCTTGTAGGGCAGATTTGACACGTGAAGAAAATCAAAAAACGGCTGTAATTGCGGACGATTTTACGAACTTGAAAGCAGACGTAGCGATTTATAAACCGAACGATTATTCCAAAAATATTCCGCAAAGCTTTCTTCAAGGCAAATTTGAAAAATATCTTTATTATCCCGCTTTTATCACGGAAAACGAAGAAAGACAAATTGCACAATGGCTTAAAACGTATAATCTTGATGGGATATATACGGAAAATTACGGTGGGATTGCATTTGCAAAAGCGCAAAACCGTCTTGTTTTTGCGGGAACGGGCTTGAATATCATCAATCAAATTTCCTTAAACGAGCTGTTGAAAAATCCCCAAATAGCCTATTATGCGATTTCCAAAGAAACGACGGCAAAAGAAGGGGAAAAGCTTGTGGGCAAAAACGCATTCGTGCTTTCTTCGGGCAATATCAAATTGATGGATTTGCCCTATTGTCCGTTTGGAAAAACTTGCTCCGTATGCGATAAAAAAGAAGAATATGCGCTTAGGGACGAAAACGGGCGAATTTTCCCTGCAAAGCGTTATCTTTCGGCGGACGGCGCTTGCCGTTTTGAAATCTATAATTGCGCTTCGCTTGTCGGCGTAGGGTTAAAAGGTTTTGGCAAATTATTAGATTTATCCGTTTGCAAGGAAAAAGAAGGGGCGTTTTTAGCGAGAAACGACGAAGAAAAACAAAAGGAACTGTATAAAACGTATACGTCGGGACATTTTAGACGGGGCGTAGAATAAGGAAATAGAATGAACGCAAGAGCACTTGAAAAAACAGAACTGAATAAAATTCTTTCGCTCGTTGCGGAATACGCCGTAACGGACGGCGGAAAGCGCAAAATCACGGAAACCGAACCCGCCAGCATATTGTCTGAAACGGTTCAACGTTTGCGCGTTACCGAAGAATGTATAAAACTACTCTTTACGCACGGCGTTGCGAAAATAGAGAGTTTTGAAGCAATTACCGACGAGATCGGCAGGGCGAAAAAGGGCTCGGCGCTGTCTTGTGCGGAGTTGAAAAAAGCGGAAACGTTACTGCGTGCTACAAGAATTGCGCATACTAGTATCTCTGCGGTCAACGACGAAGAAATCCGCTTAATGAAAGAAGAAGCGGATCGGCTTTATTATGACGCAAACTTAGAAGAAGATATTTCCACAAAAATTCTCAGTGATACGGAGATCAGCGATTACGCCAGTGATAAACTGTATTCCGTGCGCCGTGAAATTCGGTTGTTGAATGAAAAAATTCGTGCTCGTCTTGCGGAATATTTAACGGGCAGCGAGGGGAAGTATTTACAAGACGGTATTGTAACAATGCGTGATAACCGTTACGTATTGCCCGTTCGCGCGGAGTATAAACGGAACATCAAAGGCTTTATCCACGACCGTTCAGCAAGCGGCGCAACTTTCTTTATCGAGCCGGAAGAAGTTTTGGAAATGAACAACGAGCTTCGCTCTCTTGCCATTGACGAACGGGAAGAAGTAGAACGCATTTTAGGGGAATTATCCCGCCGAGTCGGCTTTATCGGCGAGGAGCTTCTTATTGATATTGAGATTTTGGAAATCATAGACGGTGCTTACGCTCGCGCGGAATACGCGTATAAGCTTTCATGCGTACGCCCTGAAATGAACGATAAGGGGATTATTTCTATCGATATGGGACGACACCCGTTAATCGATAGAAAAAAAGTCGTTCCCGTCAGTTTATCCTTGGGGAAAGAATACCGTTTTCTTTTAATTAGCGGTCCAAATACGGGCGGTAAAACGGTAACGTTAAAAATGGTCGGGCTTTTTTCGCTTATGGCGATGTGCGGGCTTTTTATTCCTGCCAAACGAGCAACACTCTCCATTTTTGACGAGATTTATTGCGACGTTGGGGACGCGCAAAGCATTGAAGAAAGCTTGTCCACCTTCTCGTCGCACATAACGAATATTATCGATATCGTCAACAAAGCCAATGCCAAAAGCTTGGTATTGATTGACGAGCTTGGCGGCGGTACTGATCCAGACGAAGGGCAGGCACTTGCAAAAGCGATCGTTTCCCATCTATTGCGTACAGGTTGCGCAGGCGTTGTTACAACGCACTATACTTCTTTAAAGGAATTTGCTTTTTCCGCAAACGGTATTGAGAACGCTTGTATGGAATTCGACAGCAATACCTTGCAACCCCTTTACGTAATCCATATCGGTTTGCCTGGGGCTAGTAACGCTTTGGCAATTTCGCGGCGTTTGGGGCTAAAAGAAAGCGTGTTGCAAGAAGCACTTTCCAACTTATCGGTAGACGCACAGCGTTTTGAAAATATCGTTCGCAGTGCCGAAGATAGCCGTATTCAAGCGGAAGAAACGTTAAAGGAATGTAATCGCTTAAAAGCGGAATGGCAAGAAAAAATCCTTGCGCTTGATAATGAACGTGATAAGCTAAAAAAAGAAAAGGAAAAATTATACGTTTCAGCGAAAGCGGAAGCTCGACGAATTATCAACGATAAGGCGGCGGACGCGGAAGAACTCTTAAAGGAAATTGAAGAAATTTTTGCTAAGGAAAGCGTGTCTGAAGCGGATTTAATCAAGGCACGCACGTTAAAGAATAAAATCATTTCCAAAACGTACGAACAGGACGAAGAGCAGGAAACGCAAACGCAATATTTGCCTGTCAAGGGCGAAACGCTCAAAATAGGCGCGAACGTTTTTGTGAAAACGATTCAACAGGAAGGCAACGTGCAAAACGTACGTCTTCAAAAAGAGGAAGCGGAGGTTCTTTGCGGCAATATGCGCCTGCGCTGTAAATTTTCCGATCTTGCGGTTGTAATTAAACCGAATATTACACAAACTAACGCTAAGAAAAAATATAAAATGCAGGAAAAGTCGGAGAAGGTGCAAGTAAGCAAATCTTTAACGCCGAAACCCGTTCCGACCTTGGAAATCAACGTAATCGGCAAGACTGTTTACGAAGCGTTGCCCGACGTGGAAGCGTTTATCGATTCTGCCGTTATCGCAAACCTTTCGGAGGTCAGGATCGTACACGGCGTAGGAACAGGAAAGCTCCGCGCAGGGATTCACGAATTTTTACGAACGCACAGAAACGTGGAAGAATACCGCTTGGGTAAATACGGAGAAGGGGAAACGGGCGTAACGATCGTCAAAATCAAATAAAGAAAAACAAGCATATTTATATGCCCTTTGAAAATAGGATATTACGAGATTTATTTTCAGGGGGCTATATGAAAAAAAGAGTAAAATCGGTTGCGGATTTAAAGAAGAACGTTGTAACGAATTTGATTTTGAGTGTTTTGGTGCTTTCGGTTGGCGCGTTATGCCTTGCTCCCGATCGCAGCGAAATAACGACGAAAGGGGAAACGGTGGTATACCGTTCCGCGGACGGTTCTTCGGGTGGCGTGTCCTTAATGTTCAACGTGTATTGGGGAAC
Organism: Candidatus Scatosoma sp.; assembly: GCA_045127595.1. Lineage (GTDB taxonomy): Bacteria > Bacillota > Clostridia > Christensenellales > Borkfalkiaceae > Scatosoma. Next base: position 45,532 of record JBGVQS010000027.1, read on the forward strand.
GGAAGAAGTTTACCGCATTTTGGATATTTTAGACGAACACGGCGCAAAATCGACCTTCTTTATCGGCGGGTGCTGGGCGGACGATAACGTCGAATGCTTAAAAACGATTGCCAAACGTGGGCACGAGCTTGGCAATCACGGCTACTTTCATAAAGACCATAAAACTCTTGGTGTTACGGATAACCAACGGGAAATTTCCGAATGCAACCGTTTTATCGAACTTGCAACGGGGATAAAACCGACGTTATTCGCACCCCCCTCAGGTTCATACGGGAACGATATGCTTACGGCGTGCTCCCTTTTGAAGCTGAAAACTATTTTATGGTCAAAAGATACGATCGATTGGCGGGATAAGGATTCATCGCTCATTTATACCCGTGCGACAAAAAACGTAAAAAGCGGCGATTTTATCTTGATGCATCCGATGAAAGAAACGGCGGATGCGCTCAATGATATTTTAAAATATTATGAAAAAAATTCTTTGAAAGTCATTACCGTATCAGAGAATTTGCAGGAGAATACAGAAAAATGATCAACGAAAAAAAATACCCCAACGGATTGCGTTTGGTGGTAAAACAAATGCAGGGCTTACTGTCGGTAACGATGGGGATACTCGTCGGTACGGGCGGCGGTGCGGAAACGGATTCAGAAGACGGTATTTCGCATTTTATCGAACATATGCAATTTAAAGGCACGCAAAAACGCAACGCCTTTGAAATTTCCGACGCGTTCGATCGCATAGGTGCGCAAGTAAACGCATTTACGGGCAAGGATCTTACTTGTTATTATTCCAAATGCACAACCGACCATACGGCGGCATGTTTCGAGCTTTTATCCGATTTGTTCCTGTACGCCACTTTTCCCGAAGAAGAAATGGAGCGTGAAAAAGGCGTTGTTTGCGAAGAAATTTCAATGAACGAGGATTCACCTGAGGATTTATGTTTGGATTTACTTTCTCGCGCGTTTTACGGCACGAAAAATTATGGGAGAAACATTCTCGGTCCAGCTAAAAACGTAAAGGGCTTTACCGTTTCCGATATTCAACGGTATAAAAAGGCGCGGTATTGCCCTGAAAATATCGTTATTTCCTTTGCAGGCGGAATCGATATGCAAACGGCGCAAGCGCTTGTGGAAACGTACTTTGTGGATTTACCGCAAGGGGAATACGAAGAAAGAAAACCGCAAATAACGTTTGCGCACCAGTCTTTGGTTAGAAATAAACCGATTGAACAAATGCATCTTGCCATTGCATATCCTTCCGTGCGCCGTGGAGACGAACGGGAAGATACGGTCAGCGCGTTGAACGGTATTCTCGGCGGTTCGATGAGCGCTCGTTTATTCCAAGAAGTACGCGAAAAACGCGGGCTTGCCTATTCGGTGTATTCCTATACGTCGTCTTTTCCTGAATGCGGTTCATTGAATATTTACGCGGGCGTGAACCCTGCTAACGTAGGACAGGCATACGACGCGATTTGCAGCGTTATTAAGGAAATGCAGGAAAAGGGGATTACAGAAGAAGAATTTCTTCGTAGCCGTGAACAAATGAAGTCGGGACTCTTTTTCAGCAGCGAAAGCAGCAATGCGCAAATGCTTTTGTACGGAAAATATATGCTGTATTTCAATAAAATTTTTGATTTTGAAGAAAAATTAAATAAAATCAATCAAATGACCTATCAAACAGCGCAGGAAACGCTTGCGACGATGTTTGATGAAAAACAAAAGGCTTTGGCGCTTGTGGGCAATACGGATACGCCGTTATCATTCTAATGGATAGAAAGATCGGCTTTCCGCCCGTATACGATATAGAAAGCAAAGTGTTGATTTTGGGCAGTTTTCCGTCGGTGAAAAGTAGGGAAATTTCCTTTTACTACGGACACAAGCAAAACCGTTTTTGGAAAATGCTTTGCGGTTATTTTCACGAAGAAGTACCTGTGTCCACGGATTCCAAAAAGAATTTTTTATTACGAAAGAAAATCGCGCTTTGGGATATAGCGGAATCGTGCGAGATTAAAGGCTCGTCAGACGCCTCTATTAAAAATGCAAAAATCGTGGACTTGACGGAGATTTTTAATAAGGCAAATCTTCAGCGTATTCTTTTAAACGGCACGCTTGCTTACGAGTTATTTCTTTCTCGATATAAGGAAGTGAATATTCCTTATTTGAAAATGCCCTCGACAAGCCCTGCAAATCCGCGCTATAACGAAGAACTATGGAGAAATGCTTTAGATGAAGTATTCGGAATTTCTTAATATATTGCAATCAAAAGCAGAGCCGAACTTTGCGGATTTTCAAAGGAAATTGATATTTACGAAATACAAAATTTTAGGCGTTCGTACACCAACGCTTCGAAAGCTTGCAAAAGAATTTCAAGAAAATCTTGAAGAAGTTTTTCATTATCCCAACGAATACTATGAAGTTGTTTTTATAAAGCTGACAATGGTCTCCATGTTGCCGTATGCAAATTTTTTGGCGTATTTAGACGATAGCGTTTCGCTCATGGATAATTGGGCACTTTGCGATTCTTTTAAGGCAAAATGCATTAAAAAGCGTTTGGAGGAGTTCTTGCCCGTTTTAGATAAAATCTTTCAAAACGGCGGCGTTTATCACGTTCGATACGTGTTGGTTACCTTGTTGTCCTTTTATTGCGACGGAAATTATTTGACGGAATTGAGCGGATATATAGTAAAAGCGGATACGTCAAAATATTACGTACATATGGCAGTTGCATGGCTGACTGCAGAACTTTTAATCAAACAGTATGAATATGGCGTTATCTTGTTAAAAAATAGGTGTTTTGACAAAAAAACACATAACAAAGCCATTCAAAAAGCGGTAGAAAGCTACCGTCTTTCAACAAGTCAAAAAGAGTATTTACGTACTCTAAAAATAAAATAAAGTAAGGTAAAGTATGGACATTTTACAAACGATTACACAAGAATTTAATTTAAAGCCTATCCACGCGCAAAATATTGTTTCCTTGATCGATGAAGGGAACACAATCCCTTTTATCGCGAGATACCGTAAAGAAATGACGGGTAGCTGCGACGACCAAGTGTTGCGTGAATTTTTTGATAGATTGACCTATCTTCGCAATCTTGAAAAACGTAAAGAAGAAGTAACGAACGCGATTACGGAGCAAGGAAAAATGACGGATGATATTCGCGCGGCTTTGGGAAAAGCGGTTACGCTTACTGAAGTGGAAGACATTTACCGCCCCTATAAGCAAAAGAGAAAAACGCGCGCTTCGGTGGCGATTGCAAAAGGTTTGCAGCCGCTTGCCGACGCAATTTTGGCGCAGGATAAAACGCTCGACGTATCAGCGGAAGCGGAAAAATATTTATCCGACGAAGTTCCTACCGTAAAGGACGCGATCGACGGGGCGCGTGATATTATTGCGGAAATTATTTCCGACGACGCGCAAACGCGTAAAAAGCTTCGTAATTTCTTCTTTAAGCACGGGGAAATTTCTTCCGTATACGCAAAGGGAAAAGAAGCGGAAGACGAAGTAAAAACCTATGGAATGTACGCAGAGTATTGCGAACCCATCAGCGAAGTAAAAAGCCACCGCATTCTTGCGCTCAACCGTGGAGAAAAGGAAGAATTTTTAAAGGTATCCATTGTTGTAGATGAAGAATTTGCAAAGCGTATTACCGCGGCGAGCTTTTTAAAAGACGGCGGCGAAAGCAGCAAGATTGTTAAAGAAGCCGCGGAAGACGGGTATACTCGCTTGATTGCGCCTTCGGTAGAACGAGAAGTCCGTGCGCAGCTTTTTGACGATGCAAGCGAGCAGGCGATTAAAATGTTTGAATTGAATTTGAAACCGCTTTTGATGCAACCGCCCGTCAAGGATAAAATTACGATGGGTTGGGACCCTGCGTTTAGAACGGGCTGCAAAATTTGTGTTGTAGACGGCACGGGCAAGGTGCTCGATAAAACGGTTGTGTTCCCCACGCCGCCGCAAAATAAAACAGCGGAAGCGAAAGTCGTTTTAAAACAGTTGATTGCGAAACACGGGGTAGAGGTCATTTCTTGCGGAAACGGCACGGCGAGCAAGGAAAGCGAAATTTTTATCGCGGAATTGATTAAAGAAATCAAGGCGGAAACAGGCCACGAAGTCGGCTACGTAATCGTAAATGAAGCGGGCGCGTCCGTGTACTCGGCAAGCGCACTCGGCGCGGAAGAATTCCCCGATTACGACGTTACGGCAAGAAGTGCGGTATCGATTGCAAGACGTTTACAAGATCCGCTTGCGGAATTGATAAAAATCGATCCGAAATCCATCGGCGTTGGTCAATATCAGCACGATATGAATGAGAAACGTTTGGACGGTGCACTTTCGGGGGTTTTGGAAGATTGCGTAAACAGCGTTGGTGTGGATTTGAACACCGCGAGCGTTTCGCTTTTGAAATTTGTTGCGGGGCTCAATTCTTCCGTCGCGAAAAATATCGTTGCGTACCGAGAAGAAAACGGTCGTTTTAAATCGAGAAAACAGCTTTTGAAAGTGCCTAAACTCGGTGAAAAGGCGTATACGCAATGCGCAGGGTTCTTACGTATCGACGGCGGTGAAAATATCTTGGATAATACCGCAGTACACCCCGAATCGTACGCAAAAGCTGAAAAATTATTGTCCTTGTTCTCTTATACCAAAGAAGACGTAAAAGCAAGAAGAATTTCCGATTTACGCCAAAAGATTAAAGCATACGGGGAAGAAAAAGCTGCAAAAGAAACGGAACTTGACAGCGCGACCCTTTCGGATATTGTAACTGAACTTATGAAGCCAGGCAGAGATATTCGTGAAGGTTTGCCTGCGCCTACACTTCGCAAAGATATTATGGGTATTGAAGATTTACGGGTCGGAATGGAGCTTACCGGCACGGTACGTAACGTGGTAGACTTCGGCGCATTTATCGATATCGGCGTGCATCAAGACGGCTTGGTACATATTTCCGAAATTACGGAACGATACATTAAACACCCGTCGGAAGTTTTAAAAGTAGGGCAAATCGTGCAAGTTTGGGTAAAAGAAGTAGACGTTAAAAAGAACCGTATCGGGCTTACGATGAAAAAGAAAAAGTAATCTCTTTGAAACGCTTGACATATTTTGGGAAATATATTAAAATAATAAGGTAAGTATTTTTACTTTAACAACGGAGGATAATTATTATGTTAGAAAAAATTCAAGCAATGCTTGCAGAAGCGCTCAATTTACCTTTGGAAAAAGTAACCCCTAACGCAAAGATCGTTGACGATCTCGGCGCGGATTCGTTGGACGTTGTTGAACTTTTAAGCCAACTTGAAGACGAATATGGCATTGTTATTCCCGACGACGAAGTAGAATCGCTCGTTACGGTAGAAGACGTTGCAAATGCACTTGACAAACTTGTAAAATAAGAAAAACGGAAAGGAAGGTTCATAAAGCTATGTGAACCTTTCTTTTTTAGGTTAAATTGTGGCAAATACGGGCATAAACGTTTGCTTTAAATATTTTTATATGGTATAATTGCCAAGTAATAAAAAGAAACGGAGTGAAACATGTTACAGGTAACGGGGGTATCCCTGCAATACGGAAGTAAAAAATTATTTGAAGACGTGAATTTGAAATTTACGAAAGGCAACTGCTACGGCATAATCGGCGCAAACGGCGCGGGAAAATCGACTTTCTTAAAAGTGCTTTCCGGGGAAATTGAACCGCAAAAAGGGTTTGTTTCCATGGATAAAAACGAACGTATGTCCGTTTTACAGCAAAACCAAAATATGTACGATAACGAAACTGTATTGCGTACGGTAATGCTTGGTTTTAAACGCCTTGTCGAAGTGATGGATGAAAAGGACGCTTTGTACGCAAAGCCCGATTTTTCTGAAGAAGACGGGGTGCGTGCAGCCGATCTTGAAAGCGAATTTGCCGAAATGAACGGCTATGATGCGGAGTTTCAAGCGGCGCAGCTTTTAAATGCTTTGGATATTTCCGAAGATTTACATTATTGTATGATGAGCGAGTTGGACGCGAAACAAAAGGTTCGCGTGCTTTTGGCACAAGCATTATTCGGCGATCCTGACGTATTATTATTGGACGAACCTACGAACAACCTTGACATTAAGACGGTGCGTTGGTTGGAAAACTATTTAATGGATTTTGAAAACACGATTATTATCGTATCGCACAATCGACACTTCTTAAACAAGGTTTGTACCAACATTTGCGACGTGGATTTCGGGAAAATCAATATGTACGTGGGTAACTACGATTTTTGGTATCAAACGAGCCAACTCCTTGCCCGCCAACAAAAGGAACAGAATAAGAAAGCGGAACAACGCGCGAAAGAATTGCAAGAATTTATCGCTCGCTTTGCCGCAAACGCGTCAAAATCCCGTCAAGCAACTTCGCGTAAAAAAGAACTTGAAAAGCTCACGATCAACGATTTTAAACCGTCTTTGCGTAAATATCCCTATATCGATTTTAAATTCGAAAAAGATATTGGGAACGACATTTTAATCGTAGAAGATTTGACGAAAGAAGGCTATTTTGAAAAGCTTTCGTTTACCGTACAAAAGGGCGAAAAAATCGGTATCGTTTCGGATAAGAGTACTACGCTTACCATGCTTTACGATATTTTGATGGGCAAGGAACAACCCGATTCGGGTACGATTAAATGGGGGAAGACCATTTCCGTTTCCTATTTCCCGCAAAATAATAACGAATACTTTATCAATTGCGATTTGAATCTTGTCGAGTGGCTTTCGCAATTCTCCAACGACCATTACGAAGAATATTTGCGTGGCTGGCTTGGTAGAATGCTCTTTTCAGGGGAAGAAGCTCTCAAAAAAGCAAAAGTGCTTTCTGGGGGCGAAAAAGTTCGCTGTATGCTTGCGAAAATGATGCTTGAAGGCAGCAATTTCCTGATTTTTGACGAACCGACCAACCACCTTGACTTGGAATCGATTACGGCGCTCAATAACGGTTTAACCAACTATAAAGGCTGCATGTTGTTGACTTCTCACGACCAAGAATTGATGAATACCGTTGCAAACCGTATCATCGAACTCAATAACGTGAAAACGTACGATAGACAGGTTACTTACGACGAATATATCGACGAGACGCACGCTTAAACGACAAATAAAACGAAAAGACAACGGTTATTTCTTCATCGTTGTCTTTTATTTTACCTTCTTCGACAATATTTTACAATATTATTGAAAAATAGTCATAAAATATTAAAAAATATTTTTCAATATTGTAAAATAATGCTTTACAGTTGGGATTTTTTGTTGTATAATAGAAACACTTCCATTGGAAAAGCAAAGAAAAAGGAGTAGAAAATATGCGTACGAATTCAATCGTAATATTAGAATTAAACGCGGCTGTATTAGAGCAGTTAAAAGAAGCGTTAAGCAATCATGAAGAATTCAAAATTTTATATGCGGGCGACGATGGAGACGAAGGCATCAAAAAGATATTGCATCTAAAGCCTGATCTTGTGATTACGGGTATGTTTTTAAAGGGAACGGACGGTTGCGGAGTAATACATACGGTTAAGAAAACGTGGGCGGACGCAAAAATTATCGCAACGGGCGCACCGAACGATTCGCTCATTGAGCGCGCAATGAATGAGGGTGCGGCGTATTATTTGGTGAAACCGTTCAGTATTGACGCAGCGATAGAACGTATCCGTGATATTTTGAAAGAGAAAAATGAAAAGAATAAAAACGTGGCGATTGGAAGGCGTAAAGCCGTTACGATTGATGAAAAGATCAGTGAAATATTTATTTCGATCGGAATTCCGCCGCATATCAAAGGTTACGGATATTTGCGCGAAGGGATAAAAATGACGATTGAACGTCCGAATATCATCAATAGCGTTACGAAGGAGCTATATCCATCGATCGCGAAGCGGTTTTCTACGACTTCGAGCAAAGTGGAGCGTGCCATTCGGCATGCGATAGAAGTGGCATGGAATCGCGGGAGAATTGACGCGATTAACGCTATATTTGGCGCAAGGATATATTTGGGTGCGGAAAAACCAACGAACAGCGAATTTATTGCGCTCGTTGCGGACAAATTGATTTTAGAAAATATGTTATAAAAGAAGAACGGCTGAAAAACAGCCGTTCTTTGACGTTGTAGCCTTTAGCGGAAAACAACCACCACTTGAAGTGGTGGAATAAAAAATGCTTTAGCAAAAGTAATCCTCCTGTGTTATAATAAAGTGGGTTTGCCGACCACAAATAAACAACACAGGAGGATTAGTCATGACTGACACAAATAGTTTATCACATACCAAATGGAATTGCAAGTATCATATCGTATTTTGTCCAAAATATCGTAGACAAGAAATATACGGTAAGATAAAAGAAGACGTAGGGAAGATACTTCGAAAATTGTGCGAAGCGAAAGGAGTAGAAATTATAGAGGCGGAAGCATGTCCAGACCATATACATATGTTGGTGTCAATACCGCCCCATTTGAGCGTAGCACAATTTATGGGATATCTGAAAGGTAAAAGTTCACTGATGATTTTCGATAGGCGCGCAAACTTAAAATACAAATACGGAAATAGGCATTTTTGGTGTCGTGGGTATTATGTAGATACAGTAGGCAGAAACGAAAAGAAGATATCGGAATATGTAAGGAATCAGTTGCAGGAAGATATAGTAGCCGACCAACTGAGTTTGAAAGAATACATAGACCCGTTTACGGGTAGCAAGAATAGCAAGGCATAAAAAGACAGCCGCTTTAGCGGCTGCCTGAGATAGTTTGCGGTTGGCAAACCTTTCAATGAGCCTTTAGGCTCAGCCAGTATTATGCCCTTGAAGGGCCAGTGCATACCACCAGTTGAACTGGTGGTTTTGATTTAATTGTTTTCAATTAATACATGCCGCCCATATCGCCGCCGTTGGGAGCAATCGGAGCGGGAGGGGTAGGAATATCCGTTACAATGCTTTCCGTCGTAAGCAAAGTGGATGCAACGGACGCCGCGTTCTGTAATACGGAACGGGTAACTTTCGTGGGATCGATAATACCCGATTCTACCATATCGCAATATTTGTTATTCAATGCGTCGAAGCCATAGTTGATTTTCTTGGAAGAAAGAACTTTATCAACAATAACCGAACCGTCCAAACCTGCGTTTTTCGCAATTTGTCTGATGGGTTCTTCCAAAGCCTTCAAAACGATTGCCGCGCCAGTTTTTTCGTCGCCGTTTAAGCTTGCAACGAGTTTTTTAACGGCAGGAACAGCGGAAAGGAGCGCGCTACCACCGCCGGGAACGTAGCCTTCTTCAACAGCTGCTCTTGTTGCAGCAAGCGCGTCGTCGATACGGAGCTTCTTCTCTTTCATTTCTACTTCCGTTGCCGCGCCAACGCTGATTACCGCTACGCCACCTGCAAGTTTAGCAAGACGTTCTTGCAATTTTTCTCTATCATAATCGGATTTGGTCTCAGCAATTTGCGCTTTGATAGAAGCGATACGTGCTTTGATGTCTTCCGCGTCGCCTGCGCCGCCAACGATCGTGGTGTTTTCCTTGTCGATACGTACGCTAGTTGCGCGGCCGAGCATATTCGGCGTAACTTCTTTAAATTCAAAGCCGAGGTCGGAAGAAATAACTTCGCCGCCCGTAAGGATAGCAATATCACGAAGCATTTCTTTTCTTCTGTCGCCAAAACCGGGAGCTTTTACAGCAACCGAATTGAATACGCCTTTAAGTTTATTAACGATCAACGCCGCAAGAGCGTCGCCTTCCACGTCTTCCGCGATAATCAAAAGCTTTGCGCCTTGTTGAGCAAGGGGCTCAATGACGGGCAAAATTTCCTGTAAGCTGGAAATTTTCTTATCCGTGATCAAAATGTACGGATTTTCTAAAACCGCTTCCATTTTATCGGTGTTGGTTACCATATAAGCGGAGGCATATCCGCGATCGAACTGCATACCTTCTACGGTATTAAGCTCCGTATTCATGGATTTTCCTTCTTCAACGGTAATAACGCCGTCTTTACCAACGATTTCCATGGCTTTTGCGATCAAAGATCCGACTTCGGGATCGCCTGCGGAAATAGATGCGGTTTGTTCAATAGCTTTGTTGCTTTCAACCGCTTTGGAAATATTCTTCAAATGTGCAACGGTCGTATCAACAGCCTTTTTGATACCGTCTTTTAAGATAACGGGGTTTGCGCCTGCCGCAAGGTTTTTCAATCCTTCACGAACGATCGCTTGCGCCAAAACAACGGCGGTCGTCGTACCGTCGCCTGCTACGTCGTTGGTTTTCGTGGATACTTCTTTTACGAGCTGCGCGCCCATATTTTCAAACGGATCGTTGAGTTCGATTTCTTTTGCAATGGTAACCCCGTCGTTCGTGATCAGGGGAGCGCCGAATTTCTTATCAAGGACTACGTTTCTTCCCTTAGGACCAAGGGTGATTTTTACGGTGTCTGCTAAAACGTTGACACCTGCTTCTAAAGCTTTTCTTGCATCTTCGCCGTATTTAATTTGTTTTGCCATTTTTTTATCTCCTTACTCTATTTTCAGTCTTCTACGATTGCCAAAATATCGCTTTGCTTGATAATCGTAAATTCTTTACCATTTACTTTAAAATTAGAACCTGCATAATTTGCGCAAAGTACTTTGTCGCCGACTTTTACCTGCATAACGATTTCTTTGCCGTCGATAATACCGCCCGGACCTACTGCTACAACTTGGCAGGTTTGGGGCTTTTCTTGCGCGGAAGTAGGGAGAAAGAATCCACTTTTCGTCTTTTCTTCCGTCGTAACGCTTTCAACGACTACTTTGTCAAATAAGGGTTTGATATTCATAATGTATCCTCCGATATTGCGGTAAAAAAACCGCCGATTTTTTTATACGAATATATTATAACCATTTTTTACCGTTCGTCAAACAGAAAAAAGAAAATAAATTGCGTTTTTCTGTTTTTTTATAAAAAAACAAAAAGAAAAGGGCGAGGAATTGAAAAAATCCTTTTGAAAGAATTGATTTTCAGGGAAATAAGTGTTATAATATAAAATGACTTATTGCGTATAAGGAGTAATGTTTTTTATGGCTTCGGCAAAATGGGATAAACGTTTTATGGATCTAGCGGAAACGGTAGCGACTTGGTCAAGCTGTTTTCAGGAAAACCGCCACGTAGGCGCAATTATCGTAAAAGATAAAAAGGTCATGACGACTGGTTATAACGGCGCGCCCGCAGGAATTAAAAACTGCGAAGAAAAAGGCGAATGTTTACGTAGAAAACTCAATATTGAAAGCGGTACGAAGCACGAACTTTGCTTTGCCGTTCATGCGGAACAAAACGCAGTGATCCAAGCGGCGCGTTATGGAATCAACATCAACGGCGCAACCTTATATTGTACGCACCAACCCTGCGTGATATGCGCAAAAATCATCATCAACGCAGGCATTACGCGCGTTGTATATAAAAACGGCTATCCCGACGAATTTTCGTTGCAGCTTTTTCAAGAAGCCAACGTTACGGTTGAAAAATATCAAGATAATGAGGAGATAAACGTATGAACAACCCGATTATAACTTTTGAAATGGAAAACGGCAAAATATTTAAAGCGGAGCTCTATCCCGAAAAAGCGCCTAATACCGTCAATAACTTTCTTTCACTCGTCAATAAAGGATTTTATAACGGTGTCATTTTTCATCGCGTAATCGCGGGATTTATGATTCAAGGCGGAGATCCCGACGGGCGCGGTACGGGCGGTCCAGGTTATCGTATTAAAGGGGAATTTTTCGCGAACGGTTTCAAAGAAAACGACATTACGCACGAACGAGGCGTTCTTTCCATGGCAAGGGCGCAGGATTTCAATTCCGCAGGCTCGCAGTTTTTCGTTATGCATGACGTTGCGGAGTATCTCGACGGACAGTATGCGGCGTTTGGACGAATCATTGAAGGCATGGATGTCGTTGACGAAATTGCCACGACGAAAACCGATTGGTACGATCGTCCCTATGAAGATCAAGTTATGAAAAACGTTACTGCAGAAACGTTTGGCGTTGCTTATGCAGAGCCTATTAAGGCATAAAGAGAGAAGATTATGACCGATTACAGTATTTACAATAATCCGTTGGTTACGCGCTATGCCAGCAAAGAAATGCAGCATGCGTTCTCCGACGAAAAACGTTTTAAGCTTTGGCGTAAGCTTTGGGTAGCTCTTGCCGAATCGGAAATGGAGTTGGGTCTCAATGTTACGGAAGAACAGGTAGCCGAGTTAAAGCAATACGCAGACGATATCGATTACGAATTAGCGGCAAAGTTTGAACGAGAAGTTCGCCACGACGTTATGGCGCACGTAAAGGCGTACGGGGAATATGCAAAAAAAGCAATGCCCATCATTCATCTTGGCGCAACGAGTTGCTTTGTCAACTGTAACGCCGAGGCGATGATGCTTTACGACGCACTGGAAATTATTCTTAAAAAGCTTGTCAATGTCATTGAAAAATTAAAGAATTTTGCTTTAAAGTATAAGGATTTGCCGACGCTTGGTTTTACACATTTACAGCCCGCACAGCTCACGACGGTAGGGAAACGCGCTACCTTATGGTTGCAGGATTTGGAAATGGATTACGTGAACTTGATGCATGCAAGGGAAAATATCAAACTTCGCGGGGTAAAAGGCACAACGGGTACGCAAGCTAGCTTTTTAGAGCTTTTCAACGGCGATGAAAGTAAGGTAAAAGCGCTTGAAAATAAGGTTTTGGAAAAGCTCGGGTACGACAAGGTGTACGGCGTAACGGGACAAACCTATCCAAGAAAGCTCGATTATAATATACTTTGTGTACTTTCGCAAATTGCGCAAAGCTCCTATAAATTCTCCAACGATATTCGTCTTTTGCAAAGTATGAAAGAAATCGAAGAACCGTTTGAAAAGAAACAAATCGGGTCTTCGGCAATGGCGTACAAACGCAATCCTATGCGTACGGAACGTATCGGTGCTTTGGCAAGATACGTGATCTCTTTGCCTATGAACAGCGCTTTGACCGCTTCGACTCAATGGTTTGAACGTACCTTGGACGACTCGGCAAACCGTCGTATTGTCAATGCACAGGCGTTTATGGCAGTAGACGCGATCTTGAATATTTATATGAACGTTGCGGAAAATTTGGTCGTTTACGAAAAGGTAATCGCAAAGCACATTCGTGCGGAATTACCGTTTATGGCAACGGAAAATATTATGATGGGTTGCGTAAAAGCTGGCGGTAACCGTCAAGAACTCCATGAACGTATTCGCGTGCTTTCCATGGAAGCGGGGAAAAACGTAAAAGTGGAAGGCGGAGAAAATAATTTGATTGAACTCATTAAAAATGATGAAATGTTCAAGCCTGTTTGGGGGCAACTTGACGAGATTTTAGACGCTAAAAACTTCATTGGAAGAGCACCTTCTCAAACGGTAGAATTTATTCAAAACGAAATTGAACCGATATTAAATAAGCATGCTCAGTGGCTTGGTAAAACGGGCGACGTGCGCATTTAAGGGGAAAAAATGAAAAAGAAACTGATGATATTATCGCTTTGCTGTTGTTTGTTTGTCGCGATTTGCGGAATCTTTTCTTCTTGTATGTTGAGCGAACCTGAACAGCCTTCTACAAGCAAAAATTCGGCGGTAAACGGCGATACGGATTCTTGGACGGGGAATTATTAAGGCATAAATATGATTTACGATATTGCAGGTCTGCGGATAAAAATTGAAAATCAATATTCTTTCACGGATAATTTTTGCAAAGCCTACCTTTCGGAAGATCAATCTTCCCCCAGTGATATTATTGCTGCGGTAACCCAAGAAGAATTTGCGGAAGAAAAAGAAAAAAGCGAAGGTTTTTCAGACGGATATATTGAAAATATTTGTTTGTATCGCTCGATTTGTTTGCAACTTCCCAAATTTAATCGTATGCTTTTGCATGCAGCGATTCTCGAATGCGACGGAAGCGGTTATGCATTTTTAGGGAAAAGCGGCACGGGGAAATCTACGCATACGCGATTGTGGTTACAGTATTTACCGCAATCCTTTATTGTAAACGGCGACAAACCGATTTTAGAATTTACGGATCATGGCGTTTTTGCCTACGGTACGCCTTGGATGGGAAAAGAACGTTTCGGCAGGAATACGAAAACGGAACTGAAAGGGCTTTGCTTTTTAGAACAGGCGAAAGAAAATTCAATCGAAAAATTATCCGTTACAAAAATTGCGGCAAGATTATTCATTCAGATTCTTTTGCCGACCGAAGAAAAAGCGGCTACGCGGACGTTAGAACTCGCAGACGAGTTGGTGATGCGCGTGCCGGCGTACTTATTGAAATGCGATATTTCCGAAAAAGCGGTTGCAACGTCTTACGAAGCATTGACGGGAAAAGCTTATAACATTTAAAAAAATACGGAGGAAACGTATGAAGATAAAAAAAGGATTTGTTGTTCGCGTTGTTGGCGGCGAACACGTTGTCGTACCGGTTGGGGAACTTAGCAAAACCTTTCACGGTATGATCAATTTAAACGGAACGGGCGCGTTTTTATGGAATTTCTTCACGCAGGATCATACGGTAGAAGAAGGCGTTGAAGCACTTTGCGCTGAATACGACGTTGCGGAAGAAAGAGCAAGAGAAGACGTGGAACGTTTTGCACAAATTATAACGGCGAACGGATTTACGGAATAATGGAAGCACAGCAAACAAAAAATATAGAAAGCGTACTTTTGGAAAAGGGCGTGTATATTGGTCCAACCGTTGGGGTAAGTATGCTACCCATGCTAAAAAATAGGCGGGATACAATCGTTGTTCGTCCCAAAACGGGAAAATTGAAACCGTTGGACGTTGCGCTTTATCGGCGCGGAGAAGCTTACGTTTTGCACCGTGTTTTGCGGCCGACGGATAGCGGATATATTATCCGCGGCGATAATTGCTATTCCGACGAAAACGTGCCGGAAGATTGCGTAATCGGCGTTTTAACCGAGTTTTTCCGTAAAGGAAAGCATATTGATTGTACGGACGAAAAATATATCGCTTACGCAAAAAGACGTGTGAAAACTTATAAATTTCGCCGTTTTTTTGTATTATTAAGAATGCGAACCGTCGGATTAATAAAGAAAATTGTAAGAGTTTTTATTAAAAAGAAAAAGGACTAATTATGAAAAAGGCAAAAGGCAAAGCAAAACTTTGGTTGAATAGAGAGATGCGCCCTTATCGCGTGTCTATTTTATCTTTGACCGTTTTGGGCTCGATTGCCACTCTTTCTACGTTGGCTTTTGCGTATTTGGTTCGTTATTTGATAAATACTGCGGCAGACGGTGATAAAAAGCTCTTATGCATTTTTTCCGCCGTTGCACTGGGGCTTTTACTACTGAAAATTTTTATTAGGACGTTTGATTCCTATTATGCAGAGAAATTGCGTTCAAAAATGGTTTCATCCTTGCGTACAAAAACATTTTCAAGGGTTTTACGCTCGGAATATGCAGGCTTGCAAGGGTATCACAGCGGAGATGTTTTAAACCGCTTAACTTCTGATATAAACGAAGTTACGGTAGATACGGTAGGTTTTTTGCCGACTGTAACGGGCATGATTTTACAGTGTGTCGGCGCGGTAGTTGCATTATTGACGATTGATCCTTTGTTTACGTGTATATACGTGGTTTGCGGATTGATTTTTGGCGGCCTTGCAACACTGTTTAGAAAACGAATTAAAAAATGTCATAAAGAAGTCATGGAAGCAGACAGCGCGTTCCGTGCGTTTATGCAAGAAAGTTTAGGCGCTACTATGACCTTAAAGGCATATGGTGCGGAAGGGCGTGTGGAAGAAAAAACGGCTCAAATCGCCACGGAATATTACGAAAAACGCAAACAAAGAAATATTTTGCGGGCAATAATGAGCGGTTTATTCAGCTTATTGAGTAATTTTGGGTTAATTTTTGCCATTGTTTGGTGCAGTTTTAGCGTTTTAAAGGGCAATAACGATTTTGGCTCTATTTTATCCGTTATTTTGTTATTGATGCAATTCCAGCAGCCTTTGACTGCTTTTTCGTCCGTTTTGCCTGTATATTATGCTCGATTAGCAAGCGCGGAACGCATTTTAGAATTAGAAGAAATTCCTAAGGAAGATTTAATTTCTCAAGATGATAATGCGGCTGATTATGAGAACTTACAGGAAATCGTCTTTGAAAATATTGATTTTTCCTACGGCCGTGAAATTATTTTTGAAGATGCAAGTGTTCGGTTTAAGAAAAAGGAAATCATATGCTTGACGGGTATGTCGGGGGCAGGCAAAAGCACGATCTTTAAGCTATTGATGAGCATTTATAAACCGAATAAAGGGGGAATTTTGTTGTTGGGGACATTTGACGGCGCGGAAAAAATTCCTTTAAATGAAACTTCTCGTGCTTTATTTGCCTACGTTCCGCAGGGGAATTTTCTCTTTTCAGGAACGATTTATGAAAATATAAAATTTTTTGCTGAAGAACAAAAAGAGGATAAACTTTTGCAAAAAATCAAACAAGCCCTTTCTGCGGCTTGTGCGGACTTTGTTTGGGAATTGCCTGACGGCTTGCAAACCTCTTTAAACGAAGGCGGGGCAGGGCTTTCCGAAGGGCAGTTGCAACGTCTTGCCGTCGCGCGTGCATTGTTGTCCGAACGTCCTATTTTGCTTTTGGACGAAGCTACGTCGGCACTTGACGCGGATACGGAAAAAACGTTGCTTGAAAACATTAAAAACTTTACGGATAAAACCTGTTTAATCGTTACACACCGTCCTGCTGCATTACATATTGCCGACCGTATCATTACGATCGAGAACGGTAAAATTCGAGCAAAATAAAAAAATGAACTCCTCGGAGTTCATTTTTTTTATTTAATGCTAGCTCTATATTCGCTTGGGGTTAATCCTACGTGTTTTTTAAATATGCACGTAAAGGTTGATATTGAATCGAAGCAAAGACTGTCTGCAATGTTACCGAAAGATATATTTTTTCGTATCATTTTTTTGGCTTCGTCAATTTTCAGTTTTAAGTAGGTTTGATAAATGCTTTTGCCTGTCTTTTCACGGAAAAAAGTGCATAAATGGGTTGTGCCATAATGCAATTCGTCGCTTAAATCGCTTAATTTAAATTTGCCGTGTATTTTTGAGCGTAATATACGTACAATTTCATCTTCCAACTCCGAAGAATCGGCAATTTTTGATACAAAAAACTCTTGGGAGGCTTGGTTATTGTCTTGTAATCGCAATAAGTAAATCAATAACAATTCCAAAGAATTTTTTAATATTTGTTCTCCTCCCAAATTCGGGTTTTCTTTTAATTTCAATTCCGTTAAATTCGGATCGAATTCAGGAAGATTAAACGTTCCAAGGGCTTCACTCATAATATTTTGCAGTAAATAACGAAAGTTTTCGGGTACGGAGAACTTTTTATCAATGAAATATTGCATAGATTCCGAACGGCAACTGAACGAAATGATAAACAAGTTCGGTTCTTTGTCGCCACTTTCAACAAAATGCGGTTGATTCGGCTTGATAAAAATAATTTCGCCTTGCTTTAATTGTACGTGCTTGCCGTCGATAATAACAAAAATATCTTCCTTGTCTGCATAATTGATTTCCCAAAAATCATGTTTTTCTTCGGGAAAGGAATAATTTTTTTCCAATGCTTGATAATGGATCGTTACAATTTTTTGCACGTTTAACAAGTTGGAAATTTTGTGCATATAAAATTTTTTCGCAGGAATTTTTGTGTTCATACCCGTATTATAGCAAATCCAAAAACATTTGTAAAACGTTTCAAGCAAATATTTGATTTTTTCATATAAAAAAACTGTGAAAGAATTCCAAACAAAAGAGAAAAATTTTCTATTGTAATTTTCTGAAAAAAATTGTATAATGTTAAAAAATTTATAGGAGAAATTTACTATGACTGCTATTAATGAATATATGATTGCAGCAAAAGCGTTTGCTTTGGACGGGGAAATTGTCAGTATTGAGCCTTACGGTGAAGGGCATATCAACGTTACTATGCTTGTTACGACGACAAAAAAACGCTATATAATGCAAAAAATGAACACGAAAGTATTTACCGATCCTGACAGCTTAATGGAAAATATTTGCGGCGTAACGCAACATTTGTCAAGTAAGGGGATTGAAACCTTGAACGTTGTTCCTACAAAAGACGGACAACCTTTCTTAAAGGCGGACGCTTGCTATCGGGTATATGATTTCATTGAAAACACGGTAACTTATCAAACGGTAACCGACCGCGAAATTTTTAAAAATTCCGGTGCTGCTTTCGGGGAATTCCAAAACTACCTTGCGGAATTTGACGCGTCAAAGCTAACGGAAACGATTAAGCGTTTCCACGATACCCCCAAGCGTTTTGCGGATTTTAAAGCTGCTTTGCAAGCGGATACATTCGATCGCGCAAAAGAATGTCAAGAGGAAATTGCCTTTATTTTGTCTCATGAAAATACCTATGGTGTCGCAATGGCGGGATTGAAAGACGGAGGTTTGCCTTTACGCGTTACGCATAACGACACGAAATTAAACAATATTTTGATGGACGCTGAAAGCGGAAAAGCGCGCGCGGTTATCGATCTTGATACGATTATGCCCGGCTCTATGTTGTTTGACTTTGGGGATTCTATTCGTTTTGGAGCGTCTACTGCAGCGGAAGATGAAAAAGATTTAGAAAAAGTACATTTTGACATTTCGCTCTTTAAGGCATATGCGGAAGGGTACTGTGCGGCAGTAAAGGACAGCATTACCGATAGGGAAGCAGAACTTTTGCCTTATGGTGCATATTTAATGACGATTGAATGCGGTATGAGATTCCTGACCGATTATTTGTCGGGAGATACGTATTTTGCTACGAAATATCCTGGACATAACCTTGTTCGTTGCCGTACGCAAGTTCGTTTGGCAAGTGAAATGGAAGCTCAGGAAACTGAAATGAAGAAAATTATAGCGGAAATCTTGAAATAATACGAAAAACACCGTCGGTTGACGGTGTTTTTCAATATAAATTTAAAATTTCATCAAAGCGATTAAGAATGGGAACGTCGGGATATTTTTCGCGGACAACAGAATGTTCGTTTGTTCCATAACCCGTCATAACGAGTATAGCTTGCGCGCCTACGTTTTTTGCGCAAAGTACGTCGCTTTCTCGATCCCCGACGACCAAGCATTCATTAAGGGGGATTTTTAGCTTTTGTGCGGCACGCAAAAGCAAACCACTTTTAGGCTTTCTGCAATCGCAATGGTCTGCGTTATCGTGCGGACAAATTTCCCATACGTCTACACCGTAAGAATCGAATTCTTTGGCATAATCGTAATTTTTTGCCGTACCGCGCGCAATACTTGATTGATTTGTAATAATACCAACGAAATAACCGCGTTTTTTTAATGTGTGAAAAACTTCAGCGATATCGCAAAAAGGGGAAAAGGTTTCAGGAAAACGTTTATCTGATAGCTCGCCAAGCGTACCGTCCCGATCAAATAATATACATCGTATCATTATGCACCTATAAAAATATCTATTTTGATTATATCATTATAGGCTGATATTGTCAAGCAATAAAAAATCTATAAAATTAAAACGAAGAATTTCTAATATGGCTACGCGCTTTTTAAAATTTAAATTTGCAAAAAACGGTGTTATAATAGTATCGTGGAATTGAAAAAAAATCGATTCTCGGACGTTCTATTTTCTTCTCAGCCCCGTTTGTCTTATTGGACGAGCGGGGTTTTACATGAGAAGTATTGACAAACAAGACGAGGTGTGGTACAATTATGGCAGAGTTTGACGAAAGCAAGCATCCGCGTGATGAACAGGGAAAGTTTACAAACGGCAATGGAGCGACAGAGTATAGACAAAATACGCCGTATGAACAAATAAGCGGAAAACTTATTCCTGAAAAAGCGTACGGCTTTGCGAATAAACAAAGAAAACATACAAAGGACCACGTTGCTCACGCCCAAGAAATGGGATTTAAGAATCAAGACGATTATGAAAAAGCCGCATGTGAATTTTTCAATGGAGATAAAGGAAAACTTTATTTCGAGCCAAGAAGAAGTCGTTTTTATCGCTACGATGAAAAGAGTCAAAGAATGGCTGTATCGAGCAATGGCATTATTCATACTTTTCTTTTTTATGATAAAAAGAAATTTGAAAAAGTAAGAAAACAGGAGGGATTAAATGATTTATAAAGTGAAATGTCCGATTTGTGGGACATTATTTGAGGGTGGTTCTTTTGATAATTGCCCGAAGTGTGATTGGTGTTATCAAGGAATTGAAGGTGAGTTAGATAAAGACGAATATGATGAGGCGAACCACACTACGATTGCAAAAGCAAAAGAAAATTTCTCGAAAGGATTAGATAAATGGGGTGAACCGTTATCTAAAAAATAGTATAAACTAACTATTACGTATAAGTATTAAGTAAGTATATAATAAAATATATATTATATAATAATAAATATAATAAATAATAATAAAAAACAAAGCACAGTGCAGATAATAAAATGCACCGTACTTTTTTCATACAAGTAAACTTGATAGATGTTAAGGATATTACTTCCCCAAAAGCAACATTTTTTAGTAACTTTTGCATAGACCATACACAAATGCAAACAAAAACGCCCGTATTTAAGCGTTAAAACCGCTAAAAACGGGCGTTTTTGTATTGGTGCCGAAGGTGGGACTTGAACCCACACGGTATCGCTACCAATGGATTTTGAGTCCATCGCGTCTGCCATTCCACCACTTCGGCAACGATTAACAGCTTATTTATTATACTCAATCCATAAAAAAAAATCAAGCGTTTGCACAAGGTTTTTTATAAAAAATTAAATATTTTTTTAATTCTCTTGCGATTTTTTTTATTTCGTGGTAAAATACTAATATATATCAATAAAGGATGCGCATTATATATGGAAAAACTGGTTTTGATTGACGGAAATAGCCTTTTAAACAGAGCGTTTTATGCAACGCCTGCTTTTACTACGAAAGACGGCTTGCCTACCAACGGGGTGTTTGGATTTATTAAATTACTTTTAAAGATTATTTCCGAAAAGAAACCAACGTATTTGGCAGTTGCATTCGACGTGCATGCGCCTACCTTCCGCCATCATGTTTACAAAGAGTATAAAGCAGGTAGAAAGCCGATGCCGCAAGAATTAGCGGTACAAATGCCCATTTTAAAAGAATTGTTGGCGCAAATGCACATATGTATCTATGAAAAAGCGGGTTACGAAGCGGATGATATTATCGGTACTTTGGCGAAAAAATTCTCCGTGGAAACGTTGATATATACAGGGGATCGAGATTCCTATCAGCTTGTAGACGAAACCACGAAGGTTTGTTATACTCGTAAGGGCGTCAGCGATATTTTAGAGTTAAGTAGCGAGAATTTTAAAGACGAAATAGGGCTTGATCCCGTTCAAATCATTGATTTAAAAGCGTTGATGGGGGATAAATCGGACAATATTCCCGGTGTTGCTGGTGTGGGCGAGAAATCGGCTTATGGGCTACTTGAAAAGTATTACGATTTAGAAAATATTTATGCGCATATTGAAGAAGTTGGCGGGGCATTAAATAAAAAATTGCTTCACGGGAAAGAAAGTGCTTTTTTCTCTAAAAAACTCGCGACGATTGACACGGCTGCTCCTGTGGAAATTACGCTTGCGGACTGTGTTTTAAAAATGCCTTTTTCGATTGCTGTTAAGGATAAATTTGCCGCATTAGAATTCAAAAGTTTACTGACCAAAAATATTTTTTCAGAGGATAGCGATCAGGAAACTTCTGATTCTCTCGAGGGGAATGTCGAGGCGATACAGCCACAAGAAATTCTTGCGGAATCCATTGAAAGTGTTGTTAGTGCAATAAATACGTCAAATTCTGATTTTATTGCTTGTGATTGGGGTGATAATGCGTTACGAATATGCCTTGTTGACGAAGGGAAAAAACGGGCGTATGAGTATGTTTTGCCGACCAAAACGGGGCTGTTAGACGTTGGCTTTTATGATTATCAAATTACGGGCGTATTAAAGGAAATTTATTGCACTAAAAAAAGAGTAATTTCCTATAACGTAAAAGAGCATATGCATAGACTTGATATGCTGGAAATTGAGCATTTAGCGCTTTATGATGACGTTTCCGTATTAAAATGCCTTGCTGATGGACTTGGAAATTCTGATACTTTGGAGTTTTGTTTGAATTATCATGGGCTCGACGGGAGCTTTCCTGCATTCGGTCTTTACTATTTGCGTAATTTCTATTTTAACCGATTAAATGAAAGGGAAAAGAAACTTTATTTAGATGTGGAACTTCCGCTTATTCGCGTATTGTTTGAAATGGAAAAACAAGGGGTCTGCGTTGATCTAGCGACATTGAACGATTTTTCTTTCCGTTATAAAACGGAAATTGCGGAATTGGTAGAAAAAATCTACGTGTTGGCGGGGGAAAAGTTTAATATCAACTCCACGCAGCAGCTTGGAAAAATTCTTTTCGAGAAATTGAAAATAGGCGCAGGAGTTAAGAAAAATAAAGATAGCAAAAGTTATAAAACAACCGCGGAAGAATTAGAAAAATATGCCGAAGAATCGGAGATTGTCCGCTTGATTTTACGTTATAGAAAGATACAAAAAATTAGTTCAACGTATATCGAGGGATTTAAGCCTTTGATTAAAAACGGTAAAGTGCATACGACGTATAACCAAAGTTATACGCTTACAGGTAGATTGTCTAGCGAAAAACCGAACCTGCAAAATATTCCTATTCGCACGGAAGAAGGGCGTGAGTTACGTAAATTGTTCACGGCTGAAAAGGGAAATATTTTGATTGATGCCGACTATTCGCAAATCGAGTTGCGGCTTTTAGCGCATTTTTCAGGGTGTAAAGAACTTTTAGAGGCTTATCAAAATGCAAAAGATATTCATGCGATTACAGCTTCACAGGTTTTTGAAGTTCCGCTTGAAGAAGTAACTTCTCAAATGCGCAGGGACGCAAAAGCTGTTAATTTCGGGATTATATACGGCATAAGTGCTTTCGGGCTGGCCAGCGATTTGAATATAAGCGCTAAAAAGGCGCAGGAATACATTAACCGCTACTTTGAAAGTTATTCGGATGTAAAGACGTATATGCAAAACAACGTTGATGCTGCCAATAATTTAGGTTTTGTTACTACGCTTTTAGGCAGACGGCGCGTGATCAATGAAATTAAATCTTCAAATTATAACATTCGTTCGTTTGGAGAGCGCGCAGCTATGAATATGCCTTTGCAGGGTTCAAGTGCGGATATTATAAAGATTGCTATGATCAACGTTGCCAAGCGCTTAAAGGCGGAAGGGTATAAGGCGAAGCTTGTTATGCAGGTGCACGACGAATTGGTCATTGATTGCCCTGTAAAAGAAGCGGATTCGGTTGCAGATATTTTGAAATACGAAATGGAGCACGCCGTTGCGTTAAACGTACCGCTTACGGTCGAAGTGGCCGTGGGAAACAGTTGGTATCAGACAAAATAAGCAAAGCTATGTGAAACAAATTTTGTGAAACGGAGAGCATTATGGCAAAAAAAATAGCAGTTACCGGTGGAATCGGTAGCGGTAAATCAACGGTTATTTCTATCCTTAAAAATATGGGCTATTCCGTTTTTTCTTGTGATGAAATATACGGTGAAATTCTTTTGGAAGAAGAATATATCGAAAAGGTAGCAAAACTTTTTCCTGCAGTTGTCGAAAATGGGCAAATAAATCGAAAAGCTTTAAGCGAATACGTTTTTAATCATGAAACAAATCTTGTGAAACTGAATGCTTTGGCACATCCAATAATCATGGAACGTTTGCTTTCTAAAATGGAACAATCGAATGCAGAGTATATATTTGCGGAAGTGCCGTTGCTGTTTGAAGGGAATTTTGAAAATTTATTCGACAAGGTTCTTGTTGTTATGCGGGATATAGATATACGCATCGAAAACGTAATGCAGCGTGATGCGCTTTCAGAACAACAAGTAAAACAGCGTATTTCAAAACAGTTTGATTATTCTTCGCAGGAAGCTAAAAAACGGTTTGAAAATTGCAACGCGATCTTACTTGAGAATATGGGTAATTTGGAACAATTAAATGCCCAGATTATTAAGCTATTTAATAGCAATTTATGAAACATATTCCGTGAAACTTTTTGTAAATATTAAATAAATGGAGAATCCCCCGAGCAAAAAATGGGGGATTTTTTTGTAGAGAAACGCAATGTATACAAGCAATCATATCGCAGATGTACTATGCCTGAAATAATTATATCGTTACGCATAGCATAATACCTATGTCAGACATTGCTATTCAGGAAGGTTGATTTTTAATATTTTAGACGTTTGAAACTCATATATGGAAATAAAAATAAAAATTTTGCAAATATTTTTTTAAATAGTCTTGATATTTTGCATTTTGTATAGTATAATAGAACATAATAAGATATATAGCTAATTTCTTAAGCGGTTATATGATATTAGGGAGCGAAAATGTCTTTATTTGATACCGATTATCCATTGTATTTATTTCATCACGGCGAAAACTTTAAAGCATATGAAACGTTTGGTGCGCATCCAGTATCGTGTAAAGGGAAACGTGGTTATGTTTTTCGTGTTTGGGCACCGCGCGCTGAAAGTGTTTCCGTTATTGGAGAATTTAACGGTTGGAACATATCGGCAAATCCTATGGAACGTTTAATTGACGGCGAAACTTTTGAAGTTTTTATTCCTGGATTAAAAGAATTTGACGCATATAAATATTGCATTCAAACGAAAGACGGTAGAATGCTTTATAAAGCCGATCCCTATGCTTTTCACGCGGAAACGCCTGGTACAGAATCTTCCAATGCTTCCAAGCTATACCGTTTGAATGGGTATAAATGGGGGGATAAGGCATATTTGGACAAGCGTCAACATACGAATATTTATGCATCTCCTTTTAACACCTATGAGGTTAATTTGCTTTCTTGGCGCAAGCACGAAGACGGAACGTATTATACCTATCGTGAATTGGCGTCGGAATTGGTTGCTTACGTGCAAGAAATGGGGTATACGCACGTGGAAATTATGCCCGTAACAGAGCATCCGTTCGATGGATCTTGGGGATATCAGGTATCCGGTTATTTTGCCATAACTTCAAGGCTTGGAACGCCCAAAGATTTTATGTATCTTGTAGATTGTTTTCACCGTGCGGGGATCGGCGTGATTTTGGATTGGGTGCCCGCGCATTTCCCCAAAGACGCGTTTGGTTTATATGAATTTGACGGAGAACCGTTATATGAGTATACGCAATGGGATAGACAGGAAAACAAAGGCTGGGGCACTCGTAAGTTCGACTTTGGTAGAAATGAAGTCATTTCTTTTTTGATTTCTTCGGCAAATTTTCTTTTTGAGCAGTATCATATAGACGGTTTACGCGTTGATGCCGTTGCCTCTATGCTGTATTTGGATTATGATAAAAACGACGGAGAATGGGTTCCGAATATTTACGGAGAAAACAAGCATTTAGAGGCAATTTCTTTTCTTCGCAGATTAAATGAAACGATTTTTGCGAATTTCCCGCACGCACTTATGATTGCCGAAGAATCCACTGCTTGGCCAATGGTTACCAAACCTACGAGTATGGGGGGGCTTGGTTTTAATTTCAAGTGGAATATGGGCTGGATGAACGACGTGTTAGCCTATATTTCTTCCGATCCCGTGTATAGAAGATATAATCATAATAAGTTGACGTTTTCAATGATGTATGCCTTTTCCGAAAACTACGTTTTACCGATTTCCCACGACGAAGTCGTGCACGGAAAAGCTTCGTTGATTGGAAAAATGCCTGGTTCATACGAAGAAAAATTTGCGGGAGTTCGGGCATTTTTGGGCTATATGATGTCCCATCCAGGAAAGAAATTGAACTTTATGGGCACGGAAATCGGACAGTTCAAAGAATGGGCTTACAAAGAAGGGATTGAATTTTTCTTACAACAATATCCCTTGCATAAAAAGCTTTCTCAAATGATAAAGGAGTTGAATATTTTCTATAAAACTACGCCTGCTCTTTTCCAAGTTGAAGACTCTTGGGAAGGGTTTGAGTGGCTCGCGGCGGATGATGCGGATCGTAATTTTATTGCATATCAAAGAAAGGATTTGGACGGAAATACGATTGTGGTTATGATCAATTTCTCCGGTTCAGATTATAAAAACTACCGTTTAGGACTCGCTGAAGGGAAATATCAAGTAGTTTTCAATAGCGATTCTATAAAATACGGCGGTAGCGGCGCAATTAAAAAGCGCGTTTTCAATACGAAAAAAACGTTTAGCCATGGCAAAGAGCAATCGATTGAATTCGATCTTCCAAAGCTGACTTGCGTTTATTTAAAAAAAATCAATTAATCTAAGGGGGCATTTATGCAAAGAAAAAAGGAATGCGTTGCGATGCTTTTGGCGGGCGGACAAGGCAGTAGATTGTACGCTTTAACCACGAATATCGCGAAACCTGCAGTAGCTTTTGGGGCAAAATACCGTATTATCGATTTTCCGCTCTCAAACTGCATCAATTCAGGTATTGACACGGTGGGGGTTCTCACGCAATACCAACCGTTGATCTTGAACGAATATATCGGCAACGGACAACCGTGGGATTTGGACAGAACCTACGGCGGCGTACATATTCTTTCGCCGTATCAGGCAAAGACTCGTTCTTCTTGGTATGAAGGTACGGCAAATGCAATTTATCAAAACTTACATTTCATGAAGATGTATAACCCTGAATACGTTTTGATTTTGTCAGGGGATCATATTTATAAAATGGACTATGCCGCAATGCTCAAAGCACACAAGAAAACGGGCGCAGATTGTACGATTGCAGCAATCAACGTTCCTTTGAGTGAAGCTTCAAGATTCGGTATTCTCAATACGAATCCTGACGGTTCTATTTATCAATTCGAAGAAAAACCCAAAGTTCCCAAGAGTACCTTAGCGTCTATGGGTATTTATATCTTCAATGCGAAAAAACTCTTTAAATATCTTGAAGAAGACGACGCGAATCCGAATTCCTCGAAGGATTTTGGGAAAGACGTATTGCCCGCAATGCTCAATGCCGGTGAAAAAATGTTTTCTTATCAATTCGACGGCTATTGGAAAGACGTTGGAACGGTTGCTTCGCTTTGGCAGGCAAATATGGATTTACTTGGCGAAAACCCCGAATTTGACGTAGGGGATAAGGCTTGGAAAATTCATTCCAGAAACCCGTTAGCGCCTCCTGCGCATATTGGAGAAGAAGGTTCTTTGAAGAATTCGATGGTTGCTCTTGGCTGTGAAATTTACGGTCAAGTGGAAAATTCCATTCTCGGAAGCAACGTAGTTGTTGAAAAAGGTGCGGTTGTTAAAGACGCCGTTGTATTAGCAAATAGCGTTATTCAAGAAAATGCAACTGTTTCCTATTCGATTATCGACGAAAACGTTACGGTTGGAAAAAATGCAACGATTGGCGTAGAAAAGGATTCTTCCGCTGAAATCGTAGTTCTTGGCAGAGACATTACCGTTGGAGACGGCGTTGTCGTTTGCGAAGGACAAAAGCACGAAAAAGATATTTTGGCGTAAAGGGGGTAATTGATATGGCAGCATCTGCAATAGGCGTTATTTTTTCGAATACGCATGAAGAAAATGTTCCTGAGCTCGTTCGTAGAAGAACAATGGCTTCGATTCCGTATGGCGGTAGATACCGTATTATCGACTTTGCTCTTTCAAATATGGTAAATTCGGGGATCACGACGATCGGACTTGTTACCAGCAATAACTACCGTTCCTTGATCGATCATATCGGAAGCGGTAAAGATTGGGATCTTGCAAGAAAAGACGGCGGTATCATTTTGCTTCCGCCTTTCTCCGAAAAAAACGATAAACTTTATACGACGCGTTTAGAGGCGCTTGCTTCTCTTCGCGGATTTTTAGGTCGTAGAAAAGAGGAATACGTTGTTTTGACCGATTGCGACGGCGTTGCAAAATTTGATATTGCTGATATCATCCGCGCGCACGAGGAAAAGAAAGCGGATATTACGCTTGTAACTCATTACGGAAAGATTGCAAACCGTTCGGAGTTTCTTCTTGTTAATGCAGACGAAAACGGCAGAATTAACGAAGTAAAGTTGACGCCACACTTAACAGCGGAAGAAAAGGCAAACGTTTACATAAACTTGATGGTGATCAAACGTCAATTCCTTTTAAATCTCGTAGAAGATTCGGTTGCGCACGGATATAATAGCTTGGAATCGGATATTCTTGTAAAACAGCTTGATACAATTAAAATTTATCAATATGATTTTAAAGGATATTATGCAGGCATTGATTCCATGTCGGCGTATTATAAGCATAATATGGAACTGTTGGATAAAGAAGTACGCGACGAATTATTCGGCGATAGAGATATTTATACCAAAGTTCGTGATAGCGCACCGAGCAAATACGGTGAAAACGCCGTTGTAAAGAATTCTTTGATTTCCGATGGTTGTGAAATTGAGGGGATTGTTGAAAATTCCATTCTCTTCCGTGGCGTTAAAGTGTCCAAAGGCGCAGTAGTTCGCAATTCGATCATTATGCAGGATAATATGATTGGCGAACATACGTCATTAAATTGTGTTATCACGGATAAAAACGTGGTAATAGGCGACAGAAAGACGTTAAGCGGTTGCAGTACGCTTCCGTATTTCATTCAAAAAGGCACGTTACTTTAATCATAAATCTCATGGATACGACCTATGTCAAACATAGGTCGTATCTGTGGCATAATACTTAATATTTCAAATCAAAAAAATAGGAAGGAATAATTTATGGCGAATTGCAAGAAAACCACTACGAAAAAGACGATGGCGAACGCGATTGAAATCAAAGAGTCTGTTATAACGGAATTTCCCGCCGCGCAAAAGGAAGAAGATTTGAAACTTTCGGCGAAAAAGAAAATTTTATTTGTTGCGTCGGAAGCTCGGCCGTTTATTGCTACGGGGGGATTGGCAGACGTTATAGGCTCGTTACCGCCGACGCTTGCCAAAGATCCTGATTATGACGTTAGGGTGGTTTTGCCTTTGTATTCGGATATTAAAGCGGATATGCGTAGAAAAATGTCCTTTCTCGGTAATATTTACGTGCAGCTTTCTTGGCGTAATCAATATTGTGGGATCTTTACCTGCGTAGAAAATGGCGTAACGTTTTATTTTATCGACAACGAATATTATTTTAAGCGTCCTGGGTGTTATGGGTACTACGACGACGGGGAAAGGTTTGCATTTTTCTCCCGTTCCGTTATGGAAATTTTACCTTTTATTGATTTCTATCCCGAAGTTTTACATTGCCACGATTGGCAGGCTGCCTTGGCTGCGATTTATTTGAAAACGATATATTGCAAGCGCCCTGAATATCAATTTATTCGTGCGTTATTTACCATTCATAATATCGAATATCAGGGGAAATATTCCTTGGATATTATGGGGGATTTATTTGCGATTCCCGAAGAATACCGTTATCTTGTAGAATATGACGATTGCATCAATTTGATGAAAGGCGCGATTGAATGTTGCGAGAAATTCTCTACTGTTAGTCCGACTTACGCGAAAGAAATTCAAACCGCACAGTTTGCGCACGGCTTGGAAAGCATTATTCAGCGTAATGCTTTCAAATTAACGGGAATTTTAAACGGTATCGACGTAGATATGTACAATCCTCAAACGGATAAGGCGCTGTTTGCGAATTATTCTCCCGATAATCTTGAAAATAAAAAGATTTGCAAGGCAGAACTGCAAAAAATGCTTGGTTTGCCTGAAAAGAACGTACCGATTATCGCTATGATCACTCGACTTGTTTCTCATAAGGGCTTAGATTTGGTAAAAGCAGTTGCGGAAGATATTTTACACGAAGACGTGCAATTTGTGCTTCTTGGAACAGGGGACAGCGCTTACGAAGAATATTTCCGCGATCTTGGAAAGAGATATGAGGGGAAAGCTTCCGCGAATATCGCTTTTAACGGCGATTTATCGAAGAAGATTTATTCGGGTTCGGATATTTTCTTAATGCCGTCTATCAGCGAGCCTTGCGGACTTTCGCAAATGATTTCTTCAAGATATGCTACCGTGCCCGTAGTGCGAGAAACTGGCGGATTGTACGACAGCATAAAACCCTATGGTAACGGTGGGAACGGATTTACGTTCAGTTCTTGCAATCCTTACGATATGCTTTACGTTATCCATGAAGCCATTGATACGTATAAAAATCCCGAAGCTTGGCAATCCTTGATGAAAAAGGCGGCTACGACCGACTTTTCATGGTCGCGCTCCGCAGATGAGTATAAAAAGCTTTATGTGGATACTATAAATATGCAATATTAATTTTGTAAAAATCGCTTTTTGCGTTACTATTCGATAAAATTTAGGAGATATGAATATGAAAAAAGAACAAATTTCACAAATCGCAACGAAAGAGCTTATTCAAGGAAAGCTTTCCCGTTATTTCGGCATCGGTCCTTCGGAAGCTCGAAAAGATCAGCTTTATAAAGCTGTCGTCATGAGCGTTCGCGACATCATGCTGGAAAAACGCCACAATTTCCATTTAAAAACCAAAGCGGCAAAAGGAAAGCGTGTGTATTACCTTTGCATGGAATTTTTGATGGGGCGCTCCTTGAAAAACAGCATCTTTAATCTTGGCTTATACGATACTTTTTCCGAAGCGTTAAAAGAATACGACGTTACTTTGGAAGAATTGTACGAGCTTGAACCCGACGCAGGGCTTGGAAACGGCGGTCTTGGTCGTTTGGCGGCTTGTTTTATGGACGCTTTGGCGACAGGGGATTATCCTGCTATGGGTTTCTCTATTCGCTATGATTACGGTTTGTTCAAACAAAAAATTGTAGAAGGTTGGCAAACGGAATTGCCTGATGTTTGGCTTCCTGGCGGTGAAGTTTGGTTGACGCAAAGAAGCGATAAAATTTTTACCGTGAAATTTGACGGCTACATTGAAGAAAAATGGACGGAAAACGGTCTGGAAACAATTTATAGAAACCCCAAAGAAGTCCAAGCGGTTGCCTATGATATGATGGTGTCTGGTTATGATAGCAAAGCCGTATCCGTGCTTCGTCTTTGGAAGGCTAAAAGTGTTCAAAATTTCGATATGAAATTATTCTCGCAAGGGGATTACGCTTCGGTTATGAAAGACGATAACGAAGCGGATTTGATTTCCAAAGTTTTGTATCCGGCTGATAATCACGTAGAAGGGAAATCCTTGCGCTTAAAGCAACAATACTTCCTTGTTTCCGCGTCTTTGCAAAATATTCTCGCTGATCATAAGAGAAGATACGGTTCGGTAAAGCTTTTGCCGAAAATGGCGGCTATTCACTTAAATGATACGCACCCTGCTTTGGCTATTCCCGAATTAATGCGTTTGTTGATTGACGAAAACGGACTTTCTTGGGAAGAGGCTTGGGGAATTACGACTGCGTGCTGCGCTTATACGAACCATACGGTTTTGGCGGAAGCTTTAGAAACTTGGCCTGAAGATCTTATTGCGAGAAAATTGCCTCGCATCTATATGATTTTAAAAGAAATCAACCGTCGTTTCTGTGAGGATTTATGGGCGCGTTTCCCGGGGGATTGGGATAAAATATCTCGCATGGCGATTATGTCCTATAATATTGTTAAAATGGCGAATTTTTCCGTACACGGTTCTCATCACGTAAACGGCGTTTCTGGTTTACACAGCGATATTATCAAAGAAAGCATTTTTAAAGATTTTTATGATTATACGCCTGAAA
Organism: Candidatus Scatosoma sp.; assembly: GCA_045127595.1. Classification (GTDB taxonomy): domain Bacteria; phylum Bacillota; class Clostridia; order Christensenellales; family Borkfalkiaceae; genus Scatosoma. Next base: position 77,319 of record JBGVQS010000027.1, read on the forward strand.
AATTTACGAACGTTACAAATGGTATAGCGCATAGACGTTGGTTGAATCAATCGAATCCAGAACTTTGTGCGTTATTAGACGAATGTATTGGCACGGGATACGCGAAGGACGCTTCAAAGCTCGCGGAATTCAAGAAATTTGAAAACGACGATAGCGTATTAAAGCGTTTGGATGAAATTAAAGCGTTAAAGAAAAAGCAATTTGCCGATTTTGCGTATAAAAAGCAAGGGGTGATTATTGATCCGAACACGATTTTCGATGTTCAAGCGAAACGTTTGCACGAATATAAACGTCAGCTTTTAAACGTATTGCATATTATCAATGATTATTTGATTTTGAAAGAAAATCCCGATGCGCCGATGCAGCCGAAGACTTATATTTTCGCAGCAAAAGCGGCGGCTGGATATTATATGGCAAAGAAGATTATCAAATTGATTTGCTTCCTTGCCGAAGATATTCGTAAAAATCCCAAAATTGCAGAAAAATTAAACGTTGTTTATATGGAAGATTACAACGTAACGATGTCCGAAAAATTGATGCCTGCGTCTGAAATTTCCGAACAAATTTCTCTTGCGGGAAAAGAGGCAAGCGGTACGGGTAATATGAAATTTATGATCAACGGCGCGTTGACGATTGGTACTTTGGACGGCGCAAACGTTGAAATGAGCGAACACGTAGGGAATGAAAATATCTTTATTTTCGGCTTAAAGGCGGACGAAGTTGCTGATATTTGGCGTAATGGATATTCCGCAAGCGTTTATTATAACCGTGATCCGATGCTCCGCCGTGTTGTGGAAGCGTTAATCGTAGGCTTCAACGGCGAATCTTTTGCCGATATTGCCAACTATTTATTGACAGGTTCTCCGATTGCCGATCCGTATATGTGCATGGCTGATTACGAATCGTATCTTGTTACGCAAGATAAACTTTCAAAATTATATGCCGAAGATAAACGCAGCTGGAACCAAAAGGCGCTTAGAAATATTGCGGCTGCGGGATATTTTGCTGCAGATCGAAGCATAAAGGAATATGCTGAAAATATTTGGAATTTGCAGCCTTTGCATTAAGTAGTAAAAATTTCGCATAATAAGTAAAGAGGAAAGCCGTAATGATTGATTACGGCTTTCCGTTAAATTTATCAAGGAATCATTTATGCCAGTGAATATATATTTTGATCCGTTAGATATTACCTGTAAAAACGTCATAGGCGCTGTGAAAGCAGGGGAAGTAGTACAATTAACTCTTTTTTCTCTAAAAGGAGCTGCCCCGAAAAAAAAGTATGGATATTTCCATAGCGAAACGCCCAAAGAAGAAGACTGTTGCGCTCCAAATCAGAAAGCTTATTTCCGTTTTTGCAAAGACGGGGAAGAGGAAGAACGCATAGAAATGCAAAAAACTTCCTTTGGATGGACAATCTCTTTTACTCCGTATAGTACCGGTTTATATTATTACGGATTCTATATTGAAAACGTAGGAAATGTCATTTGTGATCATTTAGAATGCGGCTCTATATGCGATTGTCGAAGCGATATGTTTTTGCTTACCGTCTATTCTCATGATTATCAAACGCCGGAATGGTTTAAAGGCGGCGTTATGTATCAAATTTTCCCTGATCGCTTTTGCAGAGCGGGAAGTATGCCAGACATAAAAGGGCGCATAGAACGTAAATGGGGTGAAGACCCATATTTTCGTCCAAATGCGCAAGGAAAGGTATTAAACAACGATTTTTTTGGCGGGAATTTTAAGGGAATTGAAAGTAAACTCGATTATTTGCAAAACCTTGGCGTAACCGTTTTATATTTGAATCCGATTTTTGAAGCGGCATCCAACCATCGCTATGATACTTCCGATTATATGAAAATCGATAAGATTTTAGGCACGGAGGAAGATTTTCGGCATTTGGTAAATGAAGCAAAAAAGAAAGGAATTAGCGTTATTTTAGACGGCGTATTTAATCATACGGGCGACGATAGCGTTTATTTTAATAAGTACGGCAATTATCCTTCGATTGGCGCATATCAATCAAAAGAATCTCCGTATTATACGTGGTATTCTTTTCAGGAATTTCCTAATAAATACAGTAGTTGGTGGGGAATTGATATTCTTCCCGAAGTAAATGAAAACTCGAAAGAATACCAAGAATTTATTTTTGGAAAAGAGGGTGTGTTATGGAAATGGCTTGATTTTGGGATTGGCGGATATCGATTAGACGTAGCCGACGAATTGCCTGATTTTTTCTTGAAAAAATTGCGTAAATCGGTTAAAGAAAAGGATCCTGACGCCATAATTATCGGGGAAGTTTGGGAAGATGCATCCAATAAAATTGCCTATTCGCAACGTCGAGAATATTTGCACGGCTATGAGCTTGACAGTGTAATGAATTATCCCTTAAAAGATGCGATAATCCATTATATTCAAACGGGAAACGCTATCAATTTATTGCACACCGTTCGCGTTCTAATCAATCATTATCCCAAACCTACGCTGGATTGTTTGATGAATATTTTAGGTACACACGATACAAGCCGTATTTTGACGGTATTGGGTGGAATTTATTGTAAAAACAAAGAGGAAATGGCTTGCGATTGGGCGAAATTGCAGCCTGATGCCAAGCAAAAGGCAATAGAAAAATTAAAAATGGCTGCTGTTTTACAGTTTACTATGCCAGGCATTCCTTGTATATATTACGGGGATGAAAGCGGTATGGAAGGTCATATTGATCCGTTTTGTCGAAGATGCTTTCCTTGGGGCGATTTAAATGAAAATTTAATTTCTTTTTATCAAAAACTTGGTGAAATTCGGAAAAATTATAATAATATATTTAAAGATGCCGATTTTCATGAAATTTGCGTAGATGAAGGTTTATTTATTTTTAAACGGGAAAATAATTTTGGTACAATTTACGTATACGTAAATAATTCTTCAAAAAATTATAAATTAGAATTATCAAACCAAATGCAAGATTGTTTGACAAATCAAAACGTGAACGGCGATTTAATCGTTCAACCAAATTCTTACGGAATTTTATTTAAATAACGAAAAGTTTATTTTTGAAAGATAACCCCTTTTTGATATTTCAAAATCGGGTTATTTATTCGTAAAACCTGCATTTTACGAATAGTTTAAAATGTTTCCATGTGTAAATCTGTATTTTCCCCCACCGAAGCAATACTCTGTATATCCTCAAAATTCCCTTTGTTTTAAAGGGGTTTAGGGCGTTTTATAATGTTTTCCACAACACTTGAAAATTTGTGGATAAAAAAATCAATAGGTTTTCGCGAAAATATTTCCCTATGTGGATATTGTTTTAACTTTTCGGAAAATATTATTTTCACTTGACATTATTTTTATAAACGTTTATAATGATATTATGAAACAAGATAACTATTATTTAAACCGAAACATCAACGATATTGATAAAATTGCAGAGCTTTTGAATGAACTCCCCCCCTTTTGCGAAGACTATTTTCTTGGGGTAGAAACTCGAACAAGTACGCAAACTCGTTTAAAGTATGCGTACGATTTACGTATTTTTTTCGATTTCCTTTGTAAGCGTAAATATAAAAACTTTCAGCCAACGGAATTGTCTTTGCAGGAATTGGAAAATATTACGCACCATGATATCGAGCTGTTTTTAAGCTATTTATCCCACTATACCTACAATGGAAAACGCCTTTCCTGCGATGAGCGGGCAAAGGCAAGAAAATTATCGGCTATTCGCGCGATGTTCAAATATTTCTTTAATAAAGATATGATTCGCGTTGATAATTCCGCCAAAGTTCAAACCCCGAAATTACACACAAAAGAAATTATCCGTTTAGATGGAAGTGAAGTTTCAGAGCTTATCAATATTGCGGAAACGGGTACAGGTTTGCCGAAACATGCGCAAGGCTACCATAAAAAGACGAAAATCCGTGATACAGCTATTCTTACTCTATTTTTAGGCACGGGAATTCGTATTAGTGAGTTGGTTGGATTAAACAACGATAGTTTTGATTTTGATGAAAACTCCTTTTTGGTTACTCGAAAAGGCGGAAATCAAGCGATTTTGTACTTTTCAGACGAAGTAAAGTTTGCCTTAAAGGAATATATTGCAGAAAAAAAGAACGATCCCAAAGTCCCCTTTGACGAAAATGCTTTTTTTCTTTCCATGCAATACAAGCGTATTAATGTCCGCTCCGTGGAGATTCTTGTTAAAAAATACAGTAAATTGGTTACTCCGCTAAAAAAAATTACCCCCCACAAGCTTCGTAGCACTTACGGCACGAGATTGTACAATGAAACGAAAGATATTTATATTGTTGCCGACGTTTTGGGGCATCGAGACGTTAATACGACAAAGAAACACTATGCTGCAATCACGCAGGAGAATCGGAAACGTGTTGCTAATGTGGTAAAACTTCGTCAAGACGACGATTCGGAAGAATAATTTTATGATTGAAAATTTAAAAACTGAGCTTGAAAAAATATATATCATACAGCCTATTACCCAAGAAAATGCAAAAAATTATTCGATTTTACAGGAAGAAGCAGTCGCTCTCATTGAAAGTGCGGGGGCTATATACGTTGGAACGATTTATCAAAACGTGAAGGAAATCAATCCAGCAACCTATATTGGGGAAGGAAAACTTCAAGAGCTGAATGAAATACTTGCTGAATTTGACGAGATAACCGTATTATTTAACGGAGAATTATCCCCTTCGCAAACGCTGAATATTTCCGCTGCCATTAACAATCGAAAGGTTATCGACCGTACAACGCTGATTTTGGATATATTCGCAAAAAATGCACAAAGCAGCGAAGGAAAATTGCAGGTTGAATTGGCGCAATTAAAATATATTTATCCTCGATTAAAAGGCAAAGGCGCGGCGCTTTCGCGCTTAGGTGGCGGGGTTGGAACTCGTGGCCCCGGGGAAACACAGCTTGAAACGGATAGGCGGTATATTCGCGGTAGATTAAAATATTTAGAAAACCGTTTAAAGGAAATGGAAAAACGCCGTAGTTTGCAAACGGATAGACGCAAAAAGACGGACGTAAAGACGATTGCGCTTGTCGGTTATACGAATACGGGAAAATCAACTTTATTAAATTTGTTGACGGATTCGGACGTATACGTCAAAAATGAATTATTTGCAACGCTTGATCCTACCGCAAGAAAATTTTCTATTGAAGGAATTGATTTTTTATTGGTGGATACGGTTGGCTTTTTGCAGGCGCTCCCCCATAATTTGATTGAAGCCTTTAAATCTACCTTAGAAAGCGCGTTGCATTGTGATCTTGCCTTAATAGTTTGCGACGCAACGGGCGAGTATGAAATGCAAATGGCAACCACATTAAACACCCTTTCTGAAATGGACTTCCAGTCCCCCTATTTACTTGTTATGAATAAAAGCGAGGGTATGGAAGCTACTTCTGTTTTGCCGTTTGGCTCAATTCCCATATCCGCAAAAGAAAATATAGGGATTGACCTTTTAAAACGTGAAATTTTACGTAAATTCAATAAGGATTTTATCTTTTGCGAGTTATTCATCCCCTATGAACAAATGAACGAATATGCACAAATTAAGCCATATATAACGGAACGTAATATTTCCTATGAAGATCGTGGGCAAACGGTTGACGCTGTTGTTGAAACGAAATACGCGGAAAAAATCACGCAGTTTTGTATTTCTCGAAAGGAAATTTGAGAATTTAAAAAGGAAGCCGAAAGGCTTCCTTTTATACGATCAGTTTTCTTTATACTCCGACGGATTCATGTAGATTTTATCAATCTTAATAGACGCAACGTCGTCCATTTCAATACATTTACCGCAATTATCGCAAATCTTCGTTTCGTCTAAATCGCAAGTTTCACATTCCAAACAGCCGATACATTCTCTTTCATATAATACGCAGGGATCACCTAATTTTCTTTCCATAAACCTATCCTTAATATTTTTTCTTCTATTATATCATAAAATTAAAAAAAATCAAGCAAAAAGTATAAACATTTGTTTGCTTTTTTAAAAAAAATATGCTATAATATACTCGAACCAAGAAATCAGGAGGATTTTTTATGGTCAGCGAAGAAAAATTGACAATGGTAATGGACTATATTCGAAAATTTTCAGAAGAAAACGGATATACCCCTTCCGTACGCGAAATCGGAAAAGAATGCGGAATCAAATCCACCGCAACTGTGCATAGTTATTTGGAAAAATTGCAAACGAAAGGCTTTTTAAATAAAGCTACGAATAAAAAACGTGCGGTAACCATTGGGAGAAGCTCGGGCGTAAATATTCCCCTTATCGGTACAGTTACCGCAGGGCAACCTATTTTCGCATATGAAAATTATGAAGATTATTACACTTTCCCCGTTGGAGAATTCCGCGGCGAAGAATTGTTTATGCTTCGCGTGCAAGGAACGTCTATGATCGACGCAGGAATTATGGACGGAGATAAAATTATCGTTCGTAAACAGGCAACCGCTGAAAACGGAGAAATCGTTGTCGCTATCGTAGATGATTCCGCTACGGTAAAACGTTTTTATCGAAAAAACGGACAAATTATTTTACACCCTGAAAATGAAGCGTTATCCGACATGGTTTTTGAGGGCGACCAAGTTGCTATTCTCGGTAAAGTCGTTGGATTGATGCGCAATTATCGCTCTTAAACGGCTAAAAATTAAAATATTTCCCCGAATCCATATTAGGATTCGGGGATTTGTTATTAAAGTCCTTTTAAATATGCAATTTCAAACTCCGTCAACGGTCTCATTTCCCCGCGATCAAGCCCTGATAACTTTAATTGTCCGACGCTAATTCGTTTCAAAAATTCGACGTTTCTTCCGATTGCTTCAAACATACGGCGAACTTGCCGATTTCTTCCTTCTGTGATCGTGATATGCACTTTTGTATAGGCCTTATTCGTTTCAACGATATGTGCTTTGCATTTTTTAGTCAAAATGCCGTCTAATTCTATGCCTGAACGAATCGGATTTAAGTCTTTTTCCGTCAAAGTCCCCTCAATTCTTGCCATATACGTTTTGGGCACTTCCGCTTTTGGATGTGTCAGTCTATACGCAAGATCTCCGTCGTTTGTTAAAATTAAAAGTCCTTCCGTTGCGTAATCTAAACGTCCAACGGGAAAAACTCTGCCAACGGTATTGGGCAGTAAATCCATGACCGTTTTCCTGCCACGATCGTCTGATACGGTACAAACAACCCCTTTCGGTTTATTCATAATATAATATTCTTCTTTTTTTTCTTCTACGATAACAGGAACGTCATCAACCGAAACAATATCGTTTTCAGTAACGTCCATGCCGAGTTTTGCGATTTCTCCATTGATTTTTACGCGGCCTGCGGAAATCATTTCATCCGCATGACGGCGGCTTGCAATATTGTTTTCAGCTAAAAATTTATTGATTCTCATTCGTTATGCCTTCTTCTTTGATTGTCTATTATAGTTTATATAAATTCGTTGAAAAAAGCAACCGTTTTGCAAGATATATTTCGATTTGACCGACAATTTTATCATTTTTAGCGATAAAAAGTCTATTTTTCACGTTTGATATGCAGAATTCAAGTTGACTTTCCTCTCCGTCGCTTAACGGATAAGAAAATTCTTCCCGCACTACTGCTTTTATGACGGATTTTCCGTTTGAAAGCTCAAACACATCCCCTTTTTGAAGAATATTTTTTAGTTTGTAAGCTTCGTAAGCGTCTTCTAAAAGCTGTATAGAGCGTTCATAAGTCGTTGGACAATTCAACACCGTGCAAATCAAGGTCATACCGTATTTATTTGCTGCAGAAACCAAACATCGTCCCGCTTCCTTTGTATAGCCCGTTTTTACTCCGATTCCGCCCTCGTATAAATAAAGCATTTTATTTTTATTTTTCCATCCGCAAGGAGCATAATATTCCGTGGAGACTATTTCCGAGAATGTTGGAATTTTCATCGCATAAGCGGTAATCATACTCAAATCCCTTGCCGTGGTATAATGCCCTTTTTCAGGCAAACCATGCGGATTTTTAAAAAAAGTATTCAATGCCCCCGCCCGTTGTGCGGTCAAATTCATTTCAAAGCTGAATGCTTCCACCGTTTTAGAACACTTGATTGCAAGCGCAGTTGCGCAATCGTTACCCGAGCGAAGCATTAAACCATACAACAAATCGTTTACGGAGTATACGTCGCCTTCTTGTAAATAGACGGAAGAACCTTCTATGCCTACCGCTTCTTTTGGAATGGAGAATCGCTCGTCGAGATTTTTCGTTTTTTCTAAAATGGTAGCTGCCGTTGCGATTTTTGTAGTGCTTGCCATTGGAAGTCTTACGTCTCCGTTGGATTCATATAAAATGCGACGACTGTTTAATTCGATTACGCATTCCGCTTTCGCTTCCGTAGCCGAAGTTGCAGCAACGGCGAGTTTTTGCGGGGTTTGGTATGATATAGCCGTAATAATGAAATAAAGGATCGCTATAAGCGATTTTTTCTTCTTCATTTTCAGTCCTTTTGTATAACGTTGCGAACGATTTCACTTGCCTGTTCTACAAGATGGTCAAGCGCCTCGTCCGTTATCCGTAAAATTCGGCAGGTCTTTCCGTCGTCAACAATAAAGCCCATCGGTTTCATACTGACGACCGCCCCACTACCGCCGGCAAACGGGAAAGAATCGGTTTCTTTTACAACCTTGACGTCTCCGTATTCTCCGCCCCCTGCAAGATTGCCAAACGTTACTTTTGAAAAGGGAATAAGCTGAAAACCGCTTGCGGTTACAATCGGTTTACCAATGACGGTATCTACGTCGGCGAGCGTATCCAAACGTTCCAAAGAAGACGAAATCAAATTGTTGATTTTTTGGTTTTTCTCTGACATATCATTTTCTCCTTTAAAAATTTTATAAAATGCCGCAAAAGAATGAAAAGATTAAAAAAAACAGTCAACTTATACGACAAACGTAGCACGTCGCCATTCGTCAACCATACGTTATTTTCAATTTTTTCTTTTTTGCCCTGTAAAATGAAAAAATAAGTACGCAAAAACGCGTGTAATACGCTTACGGGAAAGAGATATTCCACACCCGTTTCCGTAGTCAACGTTATGTTTTTTAAGCGAAAAAGCTTGTATATTTTAAAGCGCTTGCGTTCCTGATTGATTTGCTCATAAGGAACTAAGCGGACTTTTCTTTTCGAGAGATGAAAAGCAAAACCCCCGTTATAAGTTGCTAAATATCCGCCGATAAACGGAAAAATATCGTAAGCGCGGACGGAAAAGGCAAATTTTCTGCGATTCATATCAAAATGACCGTCGGAACATAAATAAATCGGAAAAAATAACAGCGTTATTATCCCCAAAAGCGCAAAAAATAACCCACCCATAGTAATAATATGGGTAGGTTTCTTGAAAGTATGTATTTCGCTTTATTGAATTTTGATGATGCCATCTTTTATATCTTTTAAGAAATCAGGCAACTCAAAACCGTCGTTGGGATTAGCTTCTTCCTCTGCCGTCGGTTCTTCATCCATTAAATCGGGATCATTTTCAGGGTCATAAACGTCCTTTTCGTATAAGTAATTGCTCGTTTCGTCCACTGCATTTAATTCTGCAATCTTGCGCATAAGTTCTTCGTAATCGGGCAACTCGGACAAATTTTTTAATTTGAAACGCTTTAAGAAATTGTCCGTAGTTCCGTACTCTACGGGTTTACCAGGCGTTTCACGTCTTCCGCAGGGATAAATCATATCAAGCCCAAGCAAGGTTGTTATTGCATAATCGCTATTGATTCCGCGGATAGCTTCCAATTCACTTCTCGTGATCGGTTGCTTATAAGCAATAATTGCCGCGCTTTCCAAAATGGTTCTTGTAAATTCCTTTTCGCGAATGGGCATCAATACCGACGCAACGCGATCTTTATAATCGGGATTGGTAGCAAATTGTAATTTGTGGTTAAAATGCAAAAGCCGAATACCGCAAATTCCGTTATATTTCTTTTCAAGCTGACGAATCGCGTCGTCTAAATCCTTTTTGGAAATTTCGAGTTTTTCGCGTAATAAATCGGCGGGAACAGCGTCGCCTGCCGCAAATAATATCGCCTCAATTATATTCGTCAATTTCTCCAATTTCTTCGTCCTCGCTTCTGTTCAAATTTTTCTTGATCGTTATAGCTGAAAAAAGTTCTTCCTGTTCTACAATGATAAATTGATGCTTTAAAAGTTCTAACAATGCTTGAAAAGTCGTTACAATTTCGGCGGTAGTTGCTTCTTCGTTAAAAAGCTCGTCAAAAAACAACTTTTCCGACGTATGTATTTTTTCTCGAATATGCTTTATTTTATCTCTAACCGTAAATACGTCTTTGGGAATTTCACGCGGAGGCGGATTGCTACGCTTTTTGCTTTCTTGTCGCAAAAGCATTTTTGTAAACGCGCGCATCAAACCGTCTAACGTCAAATCGCGGTATTGCACTTGAACCCCAGTCATATCCTTGTCGGGTTGTTTGAAGAAATATCCGATTGTTTCGCGTTCTTTCAGCTTGTCCGCTTCTTCTTTGATCATTTTATATTCTTCAAGCGTGCGGATAAGTTCTTGCTTCGGATCGTCGTCTTCGTCGTAATAATCTTCAAATCCGTCGTCGGGAGGCGGCACAAGACTGCGCGCTTTAATGTCGATAATCGTTGCCGCTATATGTAAATATTCGCTCGCTTTTTCAACGTCTAAATATGGCAATCCTTTCATATATGCCAAGAATTGCTCGGTTACTTGCGAAACAAAAATATCTTTAATTTCGATTTCTTCTTCTTTTATCAAATGCAAAAGAAGATCCAACGGCCCTTCGAAATTATCTAAGACGGTCGTGTAATCTACTTCCGTTTCAAAATTTTTGACCGAATCAACGGTAAATTTATCCATAAAAGCTCCTTTTTAATGAATGAAACCAAAAATCCAATTCCAAAATAAAGTGATGGGTTTTCCAACAATTTGTAAGGCAAAATCCAAGATATACCCCAAAATATCAACGTAAACCAACGCGGGAACACGTGCTGATAAAACGTGAATCATAATTAAACCGAGTAAAATATACGAGCCGTACTGTCTTAAAGTCCAATAAACTTTACCGCGCCGCTTCGCCAACGCGTCGTAAATGCGAAAACCGTCGAGCGGATAAAACGGCAACAAATTAAAAATGCAAAAGGAAAGCGAACATACGTATAATCCGCGGAATAAATAATAAAAAAAGAGCTCAGCATTTGTTCCGGCTACCAACGGACAAAGATACTCATAGACGAGAATCCATAACGGAAAAAGTAAAAACGCCATGAGATAATTCATCAATATTCCTGCTGCGGAAGTCCAAAAAGCCCCTTTTTTATAATGATCGAAGTTATTCGGATTCACAGGAACGGGTTTTGCCCAACCAAATCCAGCTAAAGCAAACATAAGCATTCCCAAAGGATCGAAATGCCGCGCGGGATTTAAGCTCATTCTTCCGGAAAACTTTGCGGTAGGATCACCGCATTTATAAGCGGCATAGGCATGTGCGAATTCATGAAACGTAATCACGACAATAGCCGCAAGTAATTGTGAAACAATTAAAATCAACTGTACCATATCAAACTAAGTATAACACAAGCAGAAAAAAATTGCAAGTCTGCTATGTGTAAAATAAGAAAAAATTGCTTATTTTCCCTGCAATCGAGCGGGAATAACGTCGTTTCTCGTCAAATCGTCATACGTTTGCGGCTTTACGATATATTCCGCCTGCCCATTATTGACAAGCACGCAAGGCGGAATTTTATTACGGTTATAATTCATTGCCATGGAGTAATTATATGCTCCCGTCGATAAAATGGCAAGAATATCCCCCGTCTTTGCTTGCGGCAACGGAACGTTTACCGCGATCAAATCGCCGCTTTCACAGCATTTTCCGGCAATGGAGACGATTTCATTCGGTTCTTCGTTTGCCCGATTGGCTAAAATCGGTGTATATTTCGATTCATATAAGGCATAGCGCGGGTTGTCAAACATTCCCCCATCCACAGCAACGTATTTTTTAACGTTTGGAATTTCTTTAATTGCCCCAACCGTATACAAAGTTACCCCCGCTTCGCCAACGATCGAACGCCCCGGCTCAATCAGCAAATACGGCAACGGCAAAGCGTATTCTTTTGCTTTTTGCTTTACCGCGGTAATCAACGCTTTTACGTATTCGGCATATTCGTTTGCAGACAGTTTTCTGTCTTCCTCCGTGTACCAAATCCCGTATCCTCCGCCAAGATTTAATGTTTTGACGGTAAATCCAAGTTTTTCCTTCATGTTAAGCGCAAAGCGCATGCACTTTTCAACGGCAAGTACAAAGGACTGTTCTTCAAAAATTTGCGAACCGATATGACAATGATAGCCTTCTAATTTCACGTTTTTCTTGGAAAGAGCGTAAGCGGTAACCGCTTCAGCCGTACCGTCGGAAATGGAAAAACCGAACTTACTGTCCGTAGTTGCCGTTTGCACAAAAGCGTGCGTATGCGCTTCTACACCAGGGTTGATACGCAATAGAATTTTTTGGCAAATTCCACGTTTTGCGGCTTCTGCGTCAATTTTATCAATTTCAGAATAAGCGTCCGCAACAATGCATTCAATACCCGCGTCTAAAGCTTCTCCAAGCTCATAATCAAGCTTATTATTGCCATGCATATATATTTTTTTAACGGGAAAGCCAGCCTGTAACGCCGTATATAATTCTCCGCCTGAAACAACGTCTATCCCGATATTTTCTTCAGCGGCGATTCGATAAATTGCCTTGCAGGAAAATGCTTTGGAAGCATATAAAACCATACCGTTTCCGTCGTAATAATTTTCTATCGTTTGACGGTATACCTGCATCATTTTACGAATGTATGCTTCATCAAAAAGATAAACGGGCGTGCCGAATTTTTTGGCGAGTTCCACACAGTCCGCGCCGCCAAGCTCTAAATGCCCTTTCTCGTTGATTTTTAACGTATCTCTAACGTTCATTTTACGTTTTTCCTTTCGTGATTTGCTTTTTCTTTTATTGTATCAAATTTGTCATAAAAATGCAACGGCTGAAAGATTATTTTTTAATGAAAAATCCGCTTTTAAGAAAAATTTTTTCATAAAAGCGAATCTTTTTGAGTTATCGTTTTGTCCAATTCTTGCCGATTTCTTCCATTCGGTCAAAAAAGTTAGCTTTTTTAACGTCTTCGTTGGCAATAAGCGTTACTTTATCCGCCTCAATACCATTTTTAAAAACGAGTACTTCTCCCACGGAATCCCCTTTTTTTATAGGGGCTTTTACGCTTTTAAAACGATATTCAAGCGTAATTTCATTCTTTTCCGTTTTGCGTTCAAAAACAAACGCCGATTCTTTTGCGCAAATCTCTATTTCGTTTACTTTTCCGCCGTCAACTTTTGCTTTTCTTTCAAGAGGAATATCCTTTTTTATAATTGGTGTCATTCGATAATTCGCAAAAGCGTAATCGAACATTGTTTTGACGTCTTGAAAGCGAGTATTGCTGTTTTCTTCTCCGATTACAACGGAAATTACGCGCATATCGTTCCTTTTAGCCGTTGCGGCAAGGCAAAATCCTGCCTCATTTGTAAAACCCGTTTTCCCGCCGTCGCAGCCGTCGTAAAAGCGAATAAGCTTATTCGTATTCGTTATTTCGGTATATCTTCCTTCTGGGTGGGAAAATTTGTCCATCCAAACTTTGCCGTATTCGTAATAGGTTTCGTTGGTTAATAGCTCTTTAAGCATTAACGCTACGTCTTTTGCACAGGAATATTGCGGTTCTTTCGGTAAACCCGTGCAGTTTGCAAAAAGGGTATCCGTTGCCCCTAATTCCTTTGCCCTTTCATTCATTCGTTCGACAAAAACGTTTTCCGCGCCGCTAATTCGTTCTGCCATAGCCACGCAACTATCGTTTGCGGAACAAACAACGATACTTTTTATCAATTCAGAAGTTTTATATTTGGCATTTGCTTCTAAAAATACCTGAGAACCACCCATGGAAGCCGCCTTTTCGCTGACTTGAATTTCTTCTTCAAGCGTTAAATTGCCTTCTCGAATGGCGTCAAACGTCAAAATAAGCGTCATGATTTTACACATACTTGCGATCGGCAAACGTTTATTCGGTTCTTTAGAATATACTTCCGTTTGTGTTTCAAAGTCCATTAAATAAGCCGATTTTGCATGATTTTCCAAGCTTATACCTGTTTTTTCATTATCTATGGCTTCCGCATTACAAAAAATTGCGTTATCCTTCGCGGAAAAATCGGTCGTTCGTAACATTTTTGGCATACACAACGCAAGAGCAAGCCCTAAAAATTTAACAGCAGTTTTTCTCATATTCTTCCCCTTTTGTTATGTCAGGCATAATTATTATGTCTGACATAGCTTAATTTTCTTTTAACATTTTTTCAATTCCGATACCGTAACCCCTTGTCGGGTCGTTTAAAAATACGTGCGTAACAGCGCCGATCAATTTACCGTTTTGTAAAATTGGACTTCCGCTCATACCTTGTACAATGCCGCCCGTTTCAGCGATTAAGGCTTCATCTGTGATTTTGATCACGTAATCCTTGTTATCTCTATCATATTTATCCACTTTTACAATTTCTATTTCATATTTGACGGGACAAACCCCGTCAACCGTTGAATAGATATATGCATTTCCGGGTTTTACGCCCGAAGATGAAGCTACTGCGCATAAAAGCTCGTTTGTTTCAAATTCTGTAGAAATTCGACCGAAAATACCGCAATCACAAAGCTTTTCCGCTTTGCCGAAAAGCTTATCGTTTAAAAACATACCGCGCAATTCGCCTGCTTTGCCCCGTTCTCCTTTTAAAACCCCGACAATGCTGCATTCATATACAGTACCGCTGGAAAGATACATTTTTCGTTTGTTTTCGCCTTCTACGGCGTGTCCTAATGAGCCAAATCTTCCGCTTTTATCAATATAAGTTACCGTTCCTATTCCCGAAACGTTATCTCTAACTAAAACTCCGATTTTATAACGCCCACTTTCCTTATCTTTTTTAGGGGTAATCTCAAAAGACAAACTCTCTTTTCCTCTTTGTATTTCCGCTTCCAAGCTCTTTCCTTTACTTTTATTTACGATTTCGTTTAATTCCGCAATAGATTTTATTCGAATTCCACCGATTTTAACGATTGTATCACCCGAACGAATCCCTGCTTTGGAGGCAGGAGAGACGTTTCCGTTTTCCGTTGCTACTTCGCAAATTCCTATGATTTGTACGCCGTCCGTTTGTAAAGTAAATCCCGCCGACATGCCGCCTACGTAGACAATGGGACTGTCTGCAGACGCTTCAATTCGGGTATTTCCGCTATATATGAATGCGAAGGACAATATTGCCCCTGTAAAAAAAATACTCAATCTCCGCATATTTTCCTCCGTTTAAAAGGTACTTTGCGTAAATTGAGTATGAATTATTCTTTTTTTATAGAAAATATCGAAAAAACATCCGTTAAATTATGGAGTTTTTGTATTCTTCTGCCTGTTGGAGTAACTCTTCGGCGTGTTTATGCGCAAATTCGTTTTGTTCGTTACCGCCTAACAAACGAACGATTTCACGAAGTTTTTCTTGTTCGCTTAACGCGTATACGTTTGTGAGCGTTTTTCCATCTTGTTCCACTTTCTCAATCAAGAATTCGCGATCGCTCATCACGGCAATTTGCGCCAAATGCGAAACGGCGATAATTTGCTTGTTTTTCGCTATTTTAGCGAGTTTTTCTCCGACGACTTTCGCGGTCAAACCGCTAATTCCAGCGTCAATTTCGTCGAAAATATACGTGGAAATTTCATTGACGTCGGATAATTGCGTTTTGATAGAGAGCATAAAGCGGCTCATTTCTCCACCGCTAATGATTTTTCCGAGTGGTTTCATGGGCTCGCCTGCGTTTGCGGAAAAAGTAAAACAAATCTTATCCAAACCGCTTTCGTTTGCATTGTCGGCATCTTCTTGCGTATATTCTTCAAACAGCACCTTAAATTGTGCGTGCGGAATATTCAAGGTTTTTAATTCGCGAATAACTCTTTCGCAAAAAGCTTCCCCAAATTCTTTGCGAAGAGCCGTTATTTCCTGACAAACTTGATAAATCTTGATAAGCGTTTTTTCTAATTCTCCGCTCAAAAAAGCATATTGCCCTTCGCAATCGGATAACAGCTCGTATTCTTCTTGGCATTTAAATAAATAAGCGTCAATTTCCGCTTTATTTGCGCCGTATTTGCGCTTTAACGAGCGGATTGCATCCAATCTTGATTCAATATTTTCCGCTTCATTTTCATCAAAATACAGATCTTCCCCCACATCTGCTATTTGTGCCGCAATATCTTCGGCTTCCGTCGCCACGGAATCGAGTTTGTCATAAAAAGATTCATAAGTTTCGTCTAAACGAGAAATCGGCGATAATGCGCGCATAGCAAAACGCAAAGAATCCGCCGCACCGTTTTCCCCTGAAAGCGCGTACGTGGCTTCCCTGAATGCGGAAATGATTTTTTCTAAATTGCTTATTTTATTGCGTTTTGCCAAAAGTTCTTCTTCTTCCCCGTCTTGTAACGCAACTTCTTCAATTTCTTCAATTTGAAATTTGAGCAATTCCAAACGGCGAGTTCTTTCCTTTTCATCTCCGCCGAGCAAAGCAATTCGAGCGCGCAATTCTTTTTTTTCTGCAAGCAATTCTTTTAAAATAGCCTTTTTGTCAAAAATGGGCTTGCCTATAACACCATCCAAGGTTTTCAGCTGATTGCTTTCTTTTAAAAGGAAAAAATGCTCGCTTTGACCGTGCACGTCTACAAGGCAGTCGGTTACTTTTCTAAGCATGGAAACCGTTACCGTATTCCCATTGATTTTAATGGCGTTTTTACCATTTTCAGAAAACTTGCGGGAAAGAATAATTTCCCCATCGCTTTCAATATCCATATCTTGCAACGCCGCGAGCGCTTTGGAATCTTCCTCCACGAAAAATTCAGCGCGGACGAAACATTCCGTTTCGCCGTAGCGAATCATAGAACGGTCTGCTTTTGCCCCCAAAACAAAATTGACGGAATCAAGAATTACCGATTTTCCCGCTCCCGTTTCCCCCGAAAGGACGTTCAATCCTTCCGCAAAATTCAATTCCGCGCTTTCTATTAACGCAACGTTTTTTATGGTAAGTTTAGATAACATTTTTTTTAAGCCCTTATTTCATAAAATCGTTGATTTTCGTAACGACCGAACAAGCCCCGTCATTGTCCGTACAAACGATTAAAAGCGTATCGTCGCCCGCCACCGAACCGACGATTTCTTCATAGCTTAATTTATCGACGACTGCGCCTGCGTTCGCGCCGTTCCCCGTCAACGTTTTCACGACGACAAGATTTTGCGCGGCTTTTACGCTCACTACGCAATCGCGAAATAGGCTCTTCATTTTAGGGGAAATTTCACTTTCGCCGTCGTTTATGTACGCATAACGGTATTTCTTTTCAATACCAGCGACTTTAAAAAGATGCAAATCGCGAATATCCCGTGAAATCGTCGCTTGGGTAACAAGATAATTGAGTTTGTTTAACTCGTCGCAAAGTTCTTCTTGCGTTTCCACTTCCATATGCGAGATTATCTCCAAAATCTTCGCATGTCTTGCCGATCTCAACATTTCCTTTTTTCCTCCGATTATCCTATAAATTATTTGTCTAACTTATTTCTCACTCTAGCAAAGAAATCCGAATCTTTTTTTACAGGGAAGTCCGCTGTAAATGGCGCTTTTTGAATACGTATTTCCGTATTTTCAGGCAAAATCCCCACAACTTTTCCGTCGGCAAGAATGATTGCTCTGCCTTTCGTGGAATGAATTTTAAATATCTCCATATCGGAAAAAACAATCGGCCGAGCGCGCATAGAGAACGCACATATGGGCGTTAGCATGGTAACCGGCACTTCGGGTGTTAAAATCGCACCGCCCGCCGAAAGGGAGTATGCCGTAGAACCCGTTGGTGTACAAACGAGTAATCCGTCGCCTGCAAATTCATTTTTTCCTTCGTCAACTTCCACTTTTAAATGTAAAACTTGCGTGGAAATTGTGGAAGTCAATCCATATTCCCGTTGAATGGCAATTTCGTTTAACGCGTAATACTTTTTGTCGGAAATTTCAAGCTGTAAAAGGCTTCTTTTTACGATTTTGCAATCGCCGCGTTCTAATGCGTCCAGTAAATCGAGTACTCGTTCGCGTTCATTTTTTTCATATTCGGTCAAAAAGCCTACCGTACCGTAGTTGATCCCGATAATTTTAATCCCTTTTTTTGCAGCGGGAACGCTCGCGTGCAAGATTGCTCCGTCGCCACCAAGTACAATTACTACGTCCACTCCGTCAATTTCTGAATAATGAGAAAATATTACCGCTTCATGCCCCTTTTCTTGCACCAAAGCGACAAGCTCCTGTAAAATATCCGTAGATTTGATTTTCGAAATGTTGCCAAGTAATCCGATTTTCATCGTTTTTCTCCGTTTGTAATTATTTTAACGTTCCCTGAGAATTGGCTTTTAGCAATTCTTTGACTTTTTCGAGTATTTGCAAGGTTGATTTTGCGTTCTTTTCTTTCTTTGTTATCCATAAAACGTATTCGACGTTCTTTCCTTTTCGAATCGGCGCATTAATGATTCCATGGGCATATAACCCGTTTTCATATAAATATCCGAGTACTTTTTTTAAGATATCCGTATGTGCCGACGGGGAAACAATTCCACTTTTGCCAATATGCTTATTTTCACATTCAAATTGCGGTTTTACAAGCACAAACGCCGTACCGTCTTCTTTCAAAATTTCTTGAATCACGGGAAAAATCAAGCGTAAGGATATAAAACTGACGTCGGTTACGATTCCGTCGATTGCATCGGGAAAATCCGCTTTTTTTAAATATCTCGCATTCGTATTTTCCATACGAATAATTCGAAAATCTTCTTTCAAGGACTCGTGTAATAAGCTTTCGCCAACATCAACCGCATAGACTTTTTTCGCGCCGTTTTGTAAAAGACAATCGGTAAAACCTCCCGTACTTGCTCCTACGTCTACAAAAATTTTTCCTGCGCAATCAAACAAAAATTCGGTTATTCCACGGTCTAACTTATAGCCGCCATTAGAAACGTAACGTTTTTCCGCTTCAACAAAGGTAATTTCGTCCGTTTCTTTTATCTCTGTTTTGGGCTTGACTGTTTGACCGTTGACCAAAATAAAGCCGTTTTCAATGGCCTCCGCCGCCTTTGTTCTCGATCCGAATTTTTCGGAGAAATATTTATCCGCTCTCATAAAAGTGTTGCAATATATTCTTCGATTTCTTGGCGATTCACCCCGTAATCGCGTTGTAAATCTGCAACGTTCCCTTGCGGAATAAATACGTCGCGGTAAGCATAATTTTTAATGGAAACGTCGCTGTTTTTTGCAAGCAAAGCGTTATTGACAAGAGAGCCAAAACCGCCAAGTAAAACATTGTCTTCCATCGTAATAACGTACCCTTTTAACCCATTTAAAACGGATTCGTCTAAGGGTTTGACAAATCTTGCGTTGACTACGTTAAATTCTTTCCCCTGTTTTTGTAAATTTTGTAAAATGTTCATCGCGATAATTAGGCAGCGTTCCCCCGTAGCCAACACGGTTACGCTGGAACTCTCCGCTTTATGCAAATATTCCCATTTGCCTACTTTTATCGGCTCACGCTTTTGCTCAAAAATAATTTTCCCGGCTCTGGGATAACGGATCGCCAAAGGATGCGGATAAGTCGCGCTAAATTCAATCATTTCCTTTAATTCTTCGGTGTCTTTGGGGCTTGCGATTGCAAGGTTCGGAATCATCGAAAGGTAGGATAAATCGAAAACCCCTTGGTGGGTTTCTCCGTCGGCTCCTGAAATACCCGCACGGTCAATGCAAAAGGTAACGGGTAAGTCTTGCGCGCAAACATCGTGAATAATTTCGTCAAAAGCTCTTTGTAAAAAGGTGGAATAAATCGCGTAATACGGCTTTAAGCCCCCCGCCGCCATTGACGCGCATAAAACGGACGCATTTTCTTCGCAAATGCCAACGTCGAAAGCTCTTTCGGGGTATTGTATGAAGAAATCGCTAAGCCCCAAGGCTTCTTTCATTGCCGCGGAAACGACCGTGATATTTTTATTTTGCGCGGAAAGCGAACAGAGCGTTTCCCCTAATACTTCCGAATATTCCTTTTGCTTATGTGAACCTACGGGCGGAACGCCGTGCGTATCCGTGGGGTGTTCTTCGCTAAATTCATACCCTTTCCCTTTCTTGGTAACAATATGCAATAACACGGAATTGTTTTTTAATTCCGCCTTGGCTTCGTTTAAGGCGTCTACCATTTCTTCTACGTCGTTGCCGTTTTTTACCCCCATATACGTAAGCCCAAAGCTCTCTAAAAGACGGACGTTTTCCGCTTTACCGTTTTCTTTGATTTGAGTGATAATATCGTACATGCCCCCAACGGTCGGGGAAATAGACATACCGTTATCGTTCAAAATAATCAGGATTTTCGTGTTTAAAATCTTCAAGCTGCTAAGCGCTTCATAAATGAGTCCATTGTTAAACGAACCGTCCCCTATATAAGCGATTACCGCATGATTTTCCTCTTTTAAATCGCGCGCTTTAGCGTAACCGATTGCCGCTGAAACAGACGTGCCTGCGTGCCCTGTATCGTACGAGTCGTATTCGCTTTCATTCCGCTTAGGAAATCCCGAAATGCCGCCTGCTTGGCGTAAGGTGAAAAATTTTTCCGCTCTACCGCTCAATAACTTATAAGCATAGCATTGATGTCCAACGTCAAAGATAATCTTATCGTCGGGAAAATTAAAAGTATAAAAGAGTGCGACCGTAGACTCTACCGCGCCTAAATTCGATGCAAGATGTCCACCGCAGCGCATAACCGTTTCGTAAATGGTAACGCGCAACGTATCGCATAAAACGTTTAATTCGCTTTTAGAATATTCCTTTATTTTGTCCGCAGAAATATTTTTCACGGTAAGCTCCTTGTCTTTTGAATTTTTCGTTGCAATAAATCAATTAGTGGCTGCGTTCAAGCACGTAGGAAACGAATTCCTTTAAAAATTGCGTGTCTCCGTCTATTCCTTCCAAAACCGCCAAGCAATCCTTAGCGCACATATCCGCGCGTATTTTTGCCCCTTCCAAGCCGTAAAGCTTTACGCAGGTCAGCTTGTTCTCCTTTTCGTCCTTTCCTACTGATTTTCCTAATTTGTCGAATTCGCCGACAACGTCTAAAATATCGTCTGTCATTTGAAATAACCGACCAAGCAATTTTCCGAAAACTTCAAACTGTAAAAAAGAAGGTCCACCTGAAAGAATCGTAGGAATCATAACGGGAGCAAGCAATAATTTACCCGTCTTGTGCTCATAAATATAATTTAAAGCTTCTTCCGTCAGCTCTCCGCCCTGTTCAGAAAAGTAAATATCCGCGGATTGCCCTGCAATCATGCCGTATATGCCCGCGCAATCGTTCAAATACTTGGCAGCCAAAGTATATTTATCCCCTTTCAGGCACTCGTTAAAGCAAATTGCATACGCCTCGTTTAAAAGTCCGTCTCCAGCCAAAATGGCATTTGCTTCCCCAAATTGTTTATGATTCGACGGCTTTCCTCGGCGAAAATCATCATTATCCATTGCGGGCAAATCGTCGTGAATCAAAGAATAGGTATGAATCATTTCAAGCGCCAACGCATAAGGCAAGATTTCCGTTTCCGCTACGCCGAGAACTTTGGCGCACGCCAACATTAAAACTGGCCGAACCCGCTTTCCGCCGCAAAGCAAGCTGTAACGCATACTTTCGCCTAATGTGTCTGGCGTAGTTTGCATTTTATCCGCATACACTTTTGCATACTTTTCAAAGGTATTTAAAAATTCTTCATAATGAAGATCAAACGTACTCAAACTCTTCACTCCTTACAAGCCGAAATATAAGTGTTATATAACAAAGTCGTAATGGTCATAGGACCGACGCCCCCGGGAACGGGCGTAATCATTCCTGCTTTTTCTTTTACGTTTTCAAAATCAACGTCTCCGCAAAGTTTCCCTGCTTCGTCGCGGTTGATTCCAACGTCGATTACGATAGCTCCTTCCTTGACCATATCTTCCGTAACAAATTTTGCCTTTCCTATGGCGGCAACCAATATGTCCGCCGTTTGGCATATTTCTTTCAAGTTTTTGGTTTTACTGTGGCAAATCGTTACCGTCGCGTTTGCGTTTAAAAGCAACATTGCCATGGGTTTTCCAACCGTTTCGCTTCTTCCAAGTACAACTGCGTGTTTTCCAGAAAATTCCACCCCTTCGCGGCGAAGCATATGCATAATACCCGACGGAGTACAAGCGGCAATCTTTTCCTTGCTTTGCATCAATAATCCAAGGTTTTGTGCGGAGAAACCGTCCACGTCCTTTTCAAAAGGAATGTGCTTGACCGCTTCTTCCGCATTTAATGGTGCGGGCAAGGGTAATTGCAGTAAAATTCCGTTAATTTCAGGATTTTTAGCAAGCTTGTCCAACAAATCGTTCAACGCGGTTTGAGAAATATCCGCGGGCAATTCATATGCGTAGGAGCGTATCCCAAGCTCTTGGCAAGCCTTAATTTTATTTCTCACGTAAATACGGGAAGCCGGGTCTTCCCCGACAATCACGACGGCAAGCCCCGGACAAACTTTCATCTTTTCAATTTTTTCTTTGAGCTCCATTCGCAAAATAGCCGAATGCGCTTTTCCGTCAATTAGTCTCATGATTGCCTCGATTATCGGTTGATTATGCCTGCAAGTACGCCGTTGACGAAATCCGCGCTCGTTTCCGTGGAATACTTACGCGCAAGCCCCGCAGCTTCGGAAACAGAAACTACGGGCGGAATATCGTCGAAATATTTAATTTCTGCCATTGCAATCAATAAAATACTTTTATCCGTGGGATTGATACGGTTTTCCAAATAATGATGGGAAACCTGTTCAATATCGGAAATCAATTCGGCACGGCGTTCTTCTACCGTCGCAACCAAATTTTCCGCAAATAACAAATCTTCGTCCGATTCGACCTTGAATTGTTTGTAAATTTTTTTCTTCAAAGCGTCTGCGCAATCGGTGTTAAATTGTTGCGCAAAAATAATATTAAACGCTGCTTCGCGTGCTGCATTTCTCATATGTCCTCTCCGTATATCACAACGAAAACCCTTCTCTTTCGGGAAGGGTAATCATTAATTTTTATGTTCTGTATCGTTTTCCGGTTCTTCCGGTTCTTTTTCTTCGTGCTCTTTTTCGGTTGGCGTAAGTTCGCAGAATACCACGTCTTCTACGTGAACGTCCACTTCCGCTACGCGGTAACGAGTCATATTTTCAACGCTTTGCTTTACCGATTGCTGAATGCGATAGGCAAGATCGGGAACGTTATATCCGTACTTGACCGTAACAGCTACCTTCGCGTAAACGCCGTCCCTGTCAATCGAGAGATTTATGCCGTTCTTTTTGCCGTCAAAAGGCATTACGCCTTCCACTTCGGCAACAGCCAAAGCTACGATATTTTGAACGATACTTGCGTTATAAACGGTTTTGCCGTACTGCTTATTGTCAACGTTTGATTTCATATTGGACATTCAAAAAGATCTCCTTGTTTTTCTTTCTACACTATTATAGCACATCTTTTTGAATAATTCTACTGTTTTGACAATATTTTCTCCGCTTTTTTTCAGCTTTCAGCGTAAACGGGCATAATAATTACGTTTCCGGCTACGATTCCCGTTTCGTTTTTCATCATATTGTAAATCGAAAGCGCCGTATCGTAATTTAATTCTAAAGAATTAATAAATACGTTTACGTTATCCGAATCGGTGGAAACGGAAACGACTGCATCGGAAAATCCAAGCGATTTTACCATGTTTTCCAAGACCAACTCCTTTTCCATCGCAGCAACAATATCCATCTTCATTTCCGTCGCTTCTTCGTATTTTTCATCCCCCTCGTCATAGAGCGCAATCACGCTGTCAAGCTGAATGAGTTCTTCGTTTCGTGCGGTTGTTCTTTCCGCCCGGTAAGTCGTGAAGTAATTTGCGGTCGTAACGCCGCCGTTTTCTACCGCAGCCGTAGCGGTGTTCGCAAAGATGAAATTAAAAATTGCCGTAACCGCTAATAAAAGCACCAACGACGACATAACGATCAGTTTCTTTTTATTGTTCATAATTTTCTCCTTTTTATTACTTTTTTAAATAGATTTTTACCGCGTTTTGTTCCGTACCAAGCGCCGCGGCAACCGCTTCGCGTATATTCATTGTTACGCGCAAATCTTTCGCTCCTTCACAAACGACGATGATGCCCGTTATTCCTTCTTCCGTTTCGCAAATCATAACGCTTGCCTGCCCTACGCCGTCCATTTCGTTTAACAAGCGTTCTACCTTTTTTTCTGCGTCCGTTTGCATATTTGTAACGGTAGACGACGATTTTTTACCCGTCGCAAAAATTTTCTTGGCTGTAATGATCAAAACCAATGCAAGAAGCAAAATAAAAATGATATCTCTGATTTTATTGTTTCCACGCCAAAAGTTTCTTTGTTTTAGCGTAAAATTTATATTCGGTTTATTCAAGTAACACCTCACTGCAATAGTTTTTCGTTAGGTATTCCCACATCTCTTCCTTCACCTCCGTATTTGCATCGGTTTTTACCGATATTTTTGTGATTTTTATCCTTTCCGACTTGTAATATCCGCCTTTTTCGCTTTCTTCAATTTTCCAAGAAAGCTTTAATTTTACGTCAACGCCAAACTTTTCTTTTAGATTTAGCGTAAGCGCTTCTTCTGTCGCAAGTATTCTCATTTCACTGTAATACTCTATGAACGACTCGTCCGTTTGTATGACTGATTGCGTGAAATTTTTTGAAGAAAAAAAATTCCATGAAAACTCCCCTTTGGTAAAAAAATCAATAATCGGCGCGACGATCGCTAGCGTACATACGAGTTTTGTTATCCCGCGTATCAAGCCCGAAGTCTTTCCTTCCGGTAAAATTGCCGCAATCAGCGAACAAACGATTACAATGCCTACTACGGTCAACAAATATCCGTTCAAAAGAGCGCCTCCGTGGAATATACCATCAAAATTATTGTCAAAAAGTATAGGAACGCCGTAAAGAGTAAGCTTGCGGATAAATAATGTAAATTGTCAGCAGTTTCTCCTAAAAAATCGGAAATGCGACTATCGCCGAACGGTTGTGCAATCGCCGCGGTCAGCCGTAATAAAACGTTTACGGAAATCAATAATACTATGGGCTCAAATAGCGCAAACACAAGCAAAAATATGCTCATTCCCCCAAGCGAATTTTTGATTAAAACGCTACCTGCTACCGCCAAATCAAAACCGCCCGATAAAAACCCGCCGACAATGGGAACGCCGTTACCGATTGCATATTTTGCCGCGCGGCGCATAACTCCGTCGTAGCTTGCTGAAGTCAAGCCTTGTAACGTGAAAAATATCCCAAAAACGGAAACGCATACCCCGATAATCCATTTATTGATACTTTTAAAAAATGCGGTAAATTTTCCAATTTTCAGTTCTTTCGTTAGGTTGCTTGCCATGGAAAATAAAAGAATTGTAACGCTTAAAGGCAAAACGACGGATTTTATCGTAGAAACGATTGTGCCTGAAAAAAAAGCAACCGCAGGACGGTAAATGGATGCGGATAACGTGCTTCCGCTCGTCGCCATTAGCGTGAGCATTAACGGATAAACCGCATGCATTTGCTTTTGCATGGAATCGATTGTTTTTTGCGTTTCGGAAAAACACTCAGTCAAAACCACCAAAAGCGGCACGAGCGCAGAGATGAAGGAAATCAAAAATACAATTTCTCCCGAAGACGTTGCAAGCCGCCCGTTCCCTAAGGAAGAAATGATTCCCGATAATAGTGCAATAGCGGAAATACACGCAAAAGCAGGGAATAATTCGCCTACCTTTTCAAATAGAACGCTTAAAAGCTCTTTCCCAAAGCTTGTGTAATCAAACTTTTCCCCTTTTACGTAGTCGATTAATCGCTCCGCTACGTTTTCGTTTGAAAATGCGCCAAGAGAATCTACATATTCTTGTAGTTCGTCTAAATTTAGCTTTTCAAGTTGCTCCAAGATATTTTCGTTTAGCTTTTCGTCCGACGAGGCGCTAGTATCGCTTGCAAACGCAAAAACGTTTCTTGGCGGACAAAAAATTAAAATGCATAAACTTATAAAAATAAAAAGAATTATTAGGCGTTTTTTGTGCCTGTTTTTACCCTTAGCAAATTTCTTTCGTTTCATAATAAATTTAAAAAACCGCCGATCAACGTCAATACGCTTTGTATAATCGGCAAAGATAACAAAACGATGGTAATTTTTCCCGCAAGGATAATTTTATCCGCAACGGCACTGCTGCCAAAATCAGTCAAAATCCCTGCGCCAAATTCCGTAAGATACCCTATTCCTACAATTTTTAAAAGAATTTTTATCAACTCGTTTTTTAAACCAGTCTTTTCTCCTAAAAGAACGAACAAGGCGAAGGTCTTTTGCATGGAATCGACGATAAAAAGTAAAATGATAATAACGCCTGTAACCGTTACAGCAAAAGACAATTCGGGTTTTGTTGTTTTTAATAAAACCGAACTGATTGCGGTGATAAATCCTACCCCGATAATTTTTACAATTTCCATTATTTCACCGCCTTTATTGCGTAAAATCAAACATACTTTTAATCTGTGAAAATAAATCTCCGACCATTGTAACGACAAGCGCCAAAACCAAAATTAAGCCTGCAATGCTAACCAAGGTAGCAATGTCGTCGCGGTCGGACTTTTTTAAAATTTGGCATATGATTGTGATGATCATTCCCATCGCCGCCATTTTAAATAAAATACTGATATCCATGCTTTCTTTCCTTTTGATTACAGTATCAAGATCAATATAAACAGTCCGAATAAAAATCCCATTTTTACGTATAAATCTGCATATTTTTTATAGGTAGCAACCGCCTCGCTTTGCAGTGCGTTCAATTCCCCGTTCATAGTGGAAAAGTAGCTTTTTTGCGAGGCGGAATCCCCTTTTCCCAACATGGAAAAATAGTTTTCTATCGTCTTTTTTTCGCTCTCTTTTAAAAAAGAATAGTCCAAGGAATTTAAAAGCGAATACCCCATCACGTCTTTACTTTTTCCGATTTCTATGTAGGTAAAATAATCCGTAAGCAGCGTTTGAAATTCGCCTTTGTAAACGTATTGAACTGAGAATTCCTTTAAAGGTCGTTTATAATAACTGACTTCGTTTAAAAAACGCTCGTTAAAGACTTTTAACTGCATAAAAAAAAGTTTTCTTTGGCGAAATTTTTTTGCTAAATAATAGCCGAGAAAGCTTGTAAATGCAACAATGGCAATTCCCATAAAAAATTTAGCCATCATTGCATATTTCCTCCACTCGTCCGTTTATTTTTTGATATACTCGCTTGATTTTTCCTATTTTTAAATCGTCTAAGAATACAAATACGTCAAATATATTCAATAAATTTTCCGATAGATACTCTATTTTTGAAAAATGCGCGGATGCAATTACCTTTACGCCTGCTTTAACGGCATTGTCAAGAGAAACGACGTCCGCTTCGGTAAGCTCGTCCGTTATTATAATATCGGGACGAAGTGCGCGGATTCCTGCAATAAACGCCGTTTTTTTGTCGGAAAAACGCACAACGTCTACATTATCGCCTACTTCGCCGCACGAAATTTCTCCACGCTCGTCGCATATTAGTAAGTTTTTTTGTGTTTTTTGGCTGATAATTAAGGATAAATCTCTTAATATTGTCGTCTTACCTAATCCCGGTGGAGACATCAGTAATAGGTTTTGTACTCTATCTGACATATATCTATGAAAAATTTCTTTTCCACTCCCCTTAATCTCATGCGGAATACGAATGCATACGGAAGAAAAATTTCGTATCGTTAGCGGTTGTCCTTTCTCAAAGACATATTTCCCAGCTAAGCCTAATCTTTCTCCGTGTTTGGCAGTTATAAAGCCTTGCTTTAATTGCTCTTCAATAGAATATACGGAATAATTCCCTGCCTTATAAATACATTCTTCTATTTCACTTTCACTTGCTTTGAGCGCCTGCTCCCTATTTGTTACAATGCCGTATTCTCCCAAATAACGGTATACGCCGTCGTAATTAACGCTGATTGGCTTATTTGCCCGCAAACGTAATTCGTAAACGTATTGCATATTCACGTTTTTTAATGCATTTTTGATTGTGAAAGGGATAAATTCCAACATTGATATACTATATGCAACGGCTTGTACAATTAGAACGTTTACAAAAGAAAAACAGCCGCATTTCTTCATGCGACTGTTTGTCTGTTTTTTCTTTTTATTTTTGACTGTAATTATAAAGGATTTCCGTGCTCTTTGCAAGAAAATCAGACAGTTCTTCGGGGGAAAGCTTTTTAAAGGAAAGCATTGCCAAATAGTAAATTTGATTGACGATCAGTTTTTGTTTTTCTTCGTCCTGTGTTAAAAGCTCGGAAATAACAGGATTCGTCAAATTCAATACGAGGGTTGCATTTTTAGAAGGATCCGTTTCTTCCATACCGTAGAAACCGTTCATTTCGGACATACGGCGCATAAATTCTTCTACGTTGATAATCGCAGGCGTTTTTCCCGTCTTAAATTTTTCGGCTTTAATGCTGATTTCTTTGTTGTCAAGATGCTTTTTGAAGGCTTCAATAATATCTTTTCCCTCGTCTTCCTTGCAAGCTTCCGTACTCTTTAACGCTCCGTCAATATCCGCGTCAATACGCAAGAAACGACACTTTTTCGGGTTTTTATATTCGATAAAGGTTACAAAATGAGAATCAAGATAGGTATCGCAAATCAAAGCGTCAAGCCCTGCGTCTTTAAACATGGAAATATATTGCGCTTGTTGCGCTTCATCCGATACGTAATAAATCGGCGTGGGCTGTTTACCTTCTTTAAGTTCTTCTTCCGTAAGCTCTAAGCCAAAACAATCAATCAAAGGCTTATATTCGCCGTTCAAATTCTTAAAAATAATGATTTTTTCTACTTTTTCATAGAAATCATTGTCTTTTAAGCAGCCAAATTTAATAAACGTTGAAACGTCTTTCCAGCACTTTTCATACTGTTCACAGTCGTTATTATATAAGGAAGTAAGTTTATCCGCAACCTTTTTAGTGATATGCTTGGAAATTTTTTGTACCTGCTTATCATTTTGTAAAAAGCTTCTAGATACGTTCAAAGGAATATCGGGACAATCAATTACCCCGTTCAACAACATAAGAAATTCGGGAATAACTTCCTTGATATTATCCGCGATAAATACTTGGTTACAATAGAGTTTTACTTGCCCCTTTTCAAGCTGTACTTGCGTCTTTTTCACTTGCGGGAAGTACAGAATCCCTTTTAAATTAAAGGGATAGTCCATATTCAAATGAATCCAAAACAGCGGTTCTTTATAATCCGCAAACGTTTCACGATAGAATTCCTTATATTCTTCGTCTGTACACTCTTTCGGATCTTTTAAGTAAAGCGGTTTCGTGTCGTTGATCGGTTTATCCGAGTCGTTTCCCTTAGGATTAAGGTAAATATTATACGGCATGAAAGAGCAATATTTGCGCAACAGTTCACGAACACGGTATTCTTTTAAGAATTCTTCTTCGCCTTCCGCAATATGCAATACGATTTTTGTGCCGCGATTTTCCTTTGCTCCGTCTGAAAGCTTATAAGTGGAATTACCGTCTGATTCCCATTGAACAGCAGATTCATTTTTATAGCTTTTCGTTTCAATTTCAACGTTTTCCGATACCATATACGCCGAATAGAAGCCGAGCCCGAAATGCCCGATAATACCATCTCCCGACGCATTTTCATATTTATGAAGAAAGTCAGCCGCGCCGGAAAAGGCAATTTGCGTGATGTATTTTTCTACTTCGTCCGCGGTCATACCGATACCGTTGTCTTCAACTGTCAAAGTTTTTGCCTTTTCGTCAACAAAGACGTTAATGCGATATTCGTCGTCCGTTTTAACAGCTTCGCCCATATCGATCAGCTTTTTATGCTTCGTAATAGCGTCTACGCCGTTTGCTACGATTTCACGAAGAAAAATATCTTTATCCGAATACAGCCATTTTTTAATAATTGGCATCATATTTTCGCTTGAAATTTTTATCTTGCCTTTCTTTTCCATAAGTAATCACTCCTAAAAATTTTTTTAACAATTATTTATAAACAAAAAAGCTCGCCTTTAATCAATAAAAGCAAGCTTTTTATTATATTTAATGGTATCTAAAACAATCAGGAGTTCTTATTCAACAAATCTGCAATAGACACACCGCCAAGACCGCCTTCGTTCCATTCGGTAACTTCGTCAGCAGGCTTTTGCACTCTGGGTTTTCTAACCTTTTCCTTTACTTCGCCGTCTTCCACTTTGGGAGCTCTAGGTTTTCTTTCAAGATTTTCAGGCTTCGGTTCAAGTGCTTTGATCGAAAGCGTCATCTTCTTTTCTGCGCAATCAAGCTTCAAAATCTTAGCATCAATTTCTTGACCGATCGTAAGTGCGGTCGTAGGATTTTCAAGGAATTCGTGAGAAATTTGGGAAACATGAACAAGACCGTCAATTCCCTTTTCAACTTCTACGAATGCACCGAAAGGTACGATTCTTACAACTTTGCCATGGATAACGTCGCCTTCTGCATATTTTTCAGCTGCGAGATCCCAAGGCTGTGCTTGAAGTTGCTTATAACCGATGGAAACTTTCTTTGATTCTTCGTCGATTTTAAGTACTTTAAATTCATACTTCTTACCGATTTCGAGAACGTCGGTAACAGCTTTAACACCCGTCCAGGAAAGGTCGGAAATGTGCGCAAGACAATCGAAACCGTTTACGGAAACGAATGCGCCGAAGGAAGTAACGCGTTCTACTTTACCTTCTACAACGTCGTCAACGTGAACAGACGCGAAGAATTCAGCTTCTTTTGCCGCTTTTGCAGCTTCCTTAGCAGCCTTTTCTTCTTCGATAATTACGCGCTGCGAAGCGATAATTTCTTTTCTTCTTTCGGTCTTAATTTCGATAAGACGAAGACGAAGTTTCTTGCCTACGTACTTGTCGAGTTCTTTTACATAGCCCGAACGAATTTCACGAGCGGGTACGAATACGGTATAAGAACCGAGTTCAGACGTCAAACCGCCTTTGTTGAAACCGCTACAAACGACTTCGAATTCTTTCCCTTCTTTGATGTCGGCAATAGTAGCTTCTTCTTCCTTGATTGCCTTAATTTGCTTTTGGGAAAGCTTCACGGGGTTGATTGCTACAACCATAAGTTCGATTTCTTCACCAAGTTTCGCATTGAAATCGTCTTTGTTGTAAACTTCGCAGTCTACTTCGTCCTTGTCGAGGATAATTTCCTTCTTTGCAAGGGGGAGCAATACTGCAACACCCGAATCGTCCGCCGACGAAATCGTAGCCGTAATCAACTGTCCTTTTTTGAACTTAGGTTGACTGTCCATGTTCGCAACAACTTCTGCCATCGTTGCTTTTGCTTCTGTTTCCATTTCCATTTTTGATAGAACCTCCTGAGTTTGCGCGTTAGGGGTGCTAGCACCCGTAACAATACCTACCTTTTTAAATCTTTTGATTGTTTTATAATTTAGATCGGCAGAACTCGCCAAACGAATTACGTTCGGACAATTCTTCGCGCAGATATCGTAGAGCTTATTGGTGTTGCTGCTATTTAGCCCTCCGATAACCAAAATTGCGTCGCATTGTTTCGATAATTCGTCCGCTTCATTTTGTCGTCCTATAGTAGTATAGCAAATTGTTTGAAAAACTTCAACTGTTTTTCCCCATAAATTCTTAAGAATTTTAATAATTTTTTCAAATTTTTCCTTGGAAAAGGTTGTTTGGGATACTACACAGTACTCTTTTTCGGGTAAAATTGAGAAATTTTCCTCTTCAGACGAAAAAACGAACGCTTGACCGTTACACCATCCGTTAAGCCCGATAACCTCGGGATGACTCTTTTCGCCGATGATAATTATTCCTTTCCCCTGCCGATATTGCTCGTCGACAATCTTTTGCGTTCTGTGTACAAATTCACAGGTGCAATCTTCGACGACAATATGCCTTTTGGCACATTCTTCGTATACAGATTTTCCTACTCCATGCGAGCGAATAATTAGCGTCGCTCCTTCGGGAACGTCTTCCAAGCGCTCTACCGTTTTGATTCCGCGCGTAGTAATTTGGCGTATCACGTCGGGGTTATGAATAATTTCCCCGAAAATATACGTATTTTGAACTTCTATAGACATAGCGGTATCTACGGCTTTTTTTACTCCGTGGCAAAAACCGCCCTTTTTCGCGATAATAATTTCCATACGTTATGCCTTACGCTTTTTTTTGCTTTCAAGATATTCCGTATGACGTTTACGCATATCGACCATTAAATCCCAAAGTTTTCCATCAATAAGTTCATAATCTTCTTCGGTGAGTTTTTTATCGTAATATTCGGACAGCTCAAAAGCATCGCCGATTAAAACGTGCGTTTTACGGAAAAAACGCGGTTTTTTATACGTCATAATAGGAATAATCGGCGCTTTGGCTTTGATGGCAAGCGCTGCTGCACCATGACGGAACGGCAACATCTCTGCGTCCGTTTTATTGCGTGTTCCCTCGGGAAAAATACAAATTTTTTCTCCATTTTTTAAGCATTTGAAGCAATCAAGCACCGCACGTACGTCGTTGCCGTCTCGATTTGCCGAAATTCCTTTTACTTTACGAAGAACCGCGCCTATAATGGGGGCGTCGAAAGATTCTTTTTTAGCGAGATAGTGAATCCCCTCCCACGTCGTAGCGGCTGAATATACGGGATCCATCAAGCAATAATGATTGCAAACATAAACGCAAGCGCCATCTTTTACCTTACGATTTCCATAAAAGCGAAAAGGTTTTACGAGCCAAAAAATCGGGATAATAATTATCCTCAAAAGATTCAAAATGGGCATAATATGTTTGCCCTTTTTGTTGGCTTTAACCGTAATTGTTTTAGCTTTTTTCTTTTTCTGCATTTTGCTAACGTTCTTTTCTTCCATAATTTTTCCCTTTAAATCTTGGATTGAATTTCACGTTTAATTGCCGCTACAACCCCGTTTATATCCAGCTCGGACGTATCGATTACAATCGCGTCAGGCGCGCAAACAAGCGGAGCGAATTCGCGTTCGCTGTCCTGTTTATCACGTTTGATAATTTCCGCATGGAGCTGTTCAAAATCAACGATTTCACCACGCGAGCTTAACTCCTTAAAACGGCGTTCCGCGCGCACTTTACTATCTGCAGTAACGAAGAATTTAAACTTTGCATTCGGCAAAACGAAAGAACCGATATCTCTACCGTCGATAACGCAAGACATACTTTGCGCGATTTGCCGTTGCATTTCCACCATTTTTTCACGTACCGCCCTATGCGTGGAAACGTTTGAAGAAGCCATGGAAACTACGTTTTCGCGGATTGCCAAAGATACGTCTTCTCCGTCGATCAGCGTAATCTGTTTGCCGTCTTTATATTCCACTTTCAAATCAAGAACGGGCAGCATCTTTTTTACCGCTTCTTCATCCTTAGGATCAATTCCAAGCCGCAACGCTTTCAATGCGCAAGCACGGTACATTGCCCCCGTATCCAAATACAAAATGTTATAATCCTTCGCCAAAACTTTCGCTACCGTGCTTTTTCCGCTGCCGGCAGGTCCGTCCAAGGCAATATTTAATATAGCCGAAATATCCTTTCTCAAAGTCTTTGCCTCCTTTTGATATACGTGTTTGATTGCGCGCTTGTCGTTGAGTTCCGTCAACAGCATTAAGCGAATACAACGTTTTAAACCACCGTCGATTTCTGGTTCTATCGCCGCAAATAGCGGTGCAAAATCATAGCCGCATTCGCGCGCGGCTTTTGCAGGATGATAGGAATGAATGTCTGTTGTCAAGGAAAATACAAAGGCGCAAACTTCTTCTTTTTGAAGTTGATTACACGTGAAAAGCTCTTCAAGAAGCTCTTGAACCGCCGCTTGAATGTTTTCAGGCGTATCCTTTTCAATTGTCGTCGCACCGCGAATAACCGTCATTCTATCATTCTCCTACGAAATAGTTAACATAATAATCGTTATAAATTATTATATAGTAAAATAAATCTTTCGTCAAGTATTTTTTAGCAATTAAACAATACTGTTTCCTGCGGCGTACCCCGTCGCAAAAGCAATTTGTAAATTAAATCCACCCGTAAATGCGTCAACGTCTAACACTTCGCCGCAGAAACGCAAACCTTTCACTTTCTTGGATTCCATCGTCTTAGGATTGATTTCGGATAAATCCACGCCGCCAGAGGTTACGATCGCTTCTTCAAAACCACGTAATCCCCTTATTTTTAAAGGCATTCCTTTTAACGTAGCAACCAAATGTGCTCGTTCCTCTTTTGTAACGGCGTTGACCGCTTTTTTATCGGAAATACCACTAAATTTTAACACGATAGAGATCATTTTTTGCGGCAAAAGCTCGCATAATGCATTGACGATTTGCTTATTTTTATACTTTTCAAAATCGCGTAAAATCCGCTTATCCAAGGTTTGTTCGTCGATAGCGGGTTTTAAATCCAAACGAAGTTCTATCGACGAAAAAGGCGTGCGGTTTATTAAGGAAGAAGTCGATAATACAATCGGACCAGAAATGCCAAAATGCGTAAATAAAAGTTCGCCAAAGTCTTCGTAAAGCACCTTACCAGCCGCCTTTGCCGTTAATTTTACGTTTTTAAGCGTTAAACCTTGCAAATCTTTGAACCATACCCCATCGAGATTGATCCCGCAAAGTGCACATTTTAAATCGGTTACTTTTAATCCATTATCTCTTGCAAAAAGATAGCCGTCCCCTGTCGAGCCGGTAGACGGATAACTTATTCCACCCGTAGCAATAATGACTTCATCACATAAAAATTCATTGTTATTTGTAGTGATTTTTACTACGCGTGGCGTAATACCTATGTCAGCCGAAGTACGTTCGACTACGTCAGACATAGGTATTATATCAGACGTACTTGTATATATTTTTTCAACTTTTTCATTTAAAAATATCGTTACCCCTACCGATTTGCAGGCTTTTTCAAGGGCTTTTGTAATATCACTAGCATGATCCGAGGAAGGAAACGCCCTATTTCCACGTTCAATTTTAACGGATAAACCTTGATTTTCAAAGAATTCTATCGTTTTTTGCGGAGAAAAAGAATAAATAGAGCTCATTAAAAACTTTTTACCGCGAACAACGTTTTGTAAGAATTCTTCTGGGGGAACGTCGTTTGTAAAATTGCACCTACCTTTTCCCGTTATATATATTTTTTTACCGAGTTTCTCATTTTTTTCAATAAGATAAACTTCGTGTCCATTTTTTGCCGCCGCGTATGCCGCCATCAATCCTGCAGCGCCACCGCCGACTATGCATACCTTTTTCATGTTTTACCCCTATTTTTTAGCCCAACCATTTCCCCGTTAAAAAATGATTTATGTAATGTTTCACGTAATTTGTTTCATATTTTTTGATAAATCGAATCTAATTTTTTAATTCATTGATTAGAAATACGCAACCGAACCTTTTGAGCTCGGTTGCGTTAATGTTTCATCAATAAAGTTTCACGTTTATAAGCTTAGACGGGATAAACGCCTGATTTTGCCAAATCTCTATCCACACCGTTTTTCTGCGCTTCTCTCCATTTAAAGAAGTTCTCAGCTACTTGTTCAAACAACGCATACGAAAGTACGTCCTCTTCCTTTTCAAAATATCCAAGCTCTTGTACTTTTTTCTTTAAGGTTTCATATTCAGGCGCAAGCAGATCCGCAGGACGGCAAGTAATTCTTTCCGCGCCTGCAAGCACCTTAGGCGCAACGTCTTCGTTCAAAGGCATCGGCAACGTACCGTATTTGCCTGCAAACAAATCTCTGGTTTCTTTGGTTACCATTTTATATCTTTCGCCCATAACAACGTTCAAAACGGCTTGCGTACCGACAATTTGCGAGGAAGGCGTTACCAAAGGCGGGTATCCGCAATCCTTTCTAACGTTGGGAACTTCCGCAAGACATTCGGTCAATTTATCCACTTTGCCCGCCTTTTCAAGCTGATTGATAAGGTTTGAAAGCATACCGCCAGGTACTTGATAAAGCAACGTATTAACGTCGATTCCTTTGGATTTTTCGTTAAGAATTTTGTCTGCTTTGAGTCTTTGTTCAACCGTCTTAAAATGTTTGATAATCGGCAACAATTTATTAATATTGATACCCGTATCATAAGGCGTACCTTGAAGCGTTGCTACCAACGGTTCCGTAGCAGGCTGCGAAGTACCGTTTCCGAGCGGAGAAAGCGCCGTATCGACAATGTCAACGCCCGCAAGAATCGCCATCAAATAAACCATATCGCCCGTACCCGTCGTGTTATGAGTATGCAAGTGCAATTTGGTTGTAGGTTTTAAGGCTGCTTTTAAATCTTTTACGAGTTCATATGCCTTAAAAGGTAACAACAAGTTTGCCATGTCTTTCAAGCAAATGTTGTCCGCACCTCTTTCTTCCAACTGTTTTGCGAGTTTAACAAAATATTCGTTTGTGAAAACTTCTTTTCCGTCTACAACTGCGCTGGTATAACAAATTGTGGCTTCGCAAATGCCGCCGTATTTTTTAATTGCTTGCATAGAAACTTCCAAATTTCTCGGATCGTTCAATGCGTCGAATACACGAATAACGCCTACGCCGTTTTCAATCGATTTCGCAACGAATTTTTCCACTACGTCGTCGGCATAATGTCTATATCCAAGCAGGTTTTGTCCGCGCAACAGCATTTGAATAGGCGTTTTTAAATGTGCCTTTAACGTACGAAGTCTTTCCCAAGGGTCTTCGTTTAAGAAACGCAAGCAGGAGTCAAACGTAGCCCCACCCCATGCTTCAATCGAATAATAACCGATCTCGTCAAGCTGTTCTAAAACAGGCAACATTTCATCAATGCGCATTCTAGTAGCCGCTTGCGACTGATGCGCGTCGCGTAAAATGGTTTCGGTAAGCATTACCTTTCTATTTTCAAAATTAAGTTCCATAGTATACCTCATAAATTAAAAGGGAAAGAGCGAAAGCATGAAGCCCGCTGCAATAGCAGAACCGATTACTCCGGCAACGTTAGGCCCCATTGCATGCATTAAAAGATGATTACTCGGGTCCGATTCCCTGCCGACGTCTTCGGAAATACGTGCCGCCATAGGAACAGCGGAAACGCCTGCACTACCGATCAAAGGGTTAATTTTCCCTTTGGAAAGTTTGCACATAATACGTCCCATTAACAAACCGCCGATTGTGCCGCACGAAAAGGCAACTAAGCCAAGTCCGATAATCATCAACGTTTGCGATTGTAAGAAAGTAGAACCGTACGCCTTACAACCGACAGAAATGCCAAGGAAAATAGTTATTGTATTCATAAGCCCGTTCTGTGCCTGCGAAGAAAGTCTATCGCATACCCCCGATTCTTTCAGGAGATTACCGAGCATCAACATACCCAAAAGCGGTACTGCGTCAGGTAAAAGCAAACCAACAACCAACGTAACCAAAACAGGGAAAATGATTTTTTCGAGTTTGCTTACGGTACGAAGCGGTTTCATCTTGATTGTACGTTCTTTTTTAGGAACAATCAAACGCATCAAAGGCTTTTGAATAATAGGAATCAATGCCATATACGAATATGCAGCAATCGCAATCGCGGAAAGCAAGTCTTCAGTCGTATATTTTGAAAGTGTTTGTGTTACGTAGATTGCAGTAGGTCCGTCCGCACCGCCGATAATTGCAATGGAACAAGCCGCAGCAATATCAAACCCAATTACAACCGCACCAGCTAAGGTAAGGAAAATGCCAAGCTGTGCAGCCGCACCAATTAACATACTCTTGGGGTTGGAAATCAACGGACCGAAATCGGTCATAGCGCCGATACCAAGGAAAATCAACGGCGGATAAATAACGTATTGTACGCCGGAGAATAAGTACCACAAAAGCCCACGGCTATCTTTGGAAACATTTTGATAGGTATGTTCTACCCCTTCGGCATATTTCCCCCAAAGAATATCGTATGCACCGGGTAAATTGATAAGAAACATACCAAATGCAATCGGTAATAACAACAGCGGCTCAAATTTCTTTACGATCGCCAAATACATCAACACAAACGAAACGAGTAACATTACGTAGTTTTCCCATTCGCCGTTTGCAAGCCCCATTGACTCCCATAAACTTTTGAACATTCCGCCGATGTCTACAAGCAGATTATTCAACATAGTAAAAACTCCTTATCAAGAGATTACTGCAAGCACTGCGTCCGATTCAACGTTTGCGCCCTTTGCTACTTGGAAACTAACTACGCCGTCGCAAGGCGCGGTAATGTCGTTGTCCATTTTCATTGCTTCAAGGACAAGGATTGGTTGATCCTTTTTAACCGTAGCCCCTTCCGCAACTAAAAGATTTTT
This sequence comes from Candidatus Scatosoma sp., assembly GCA_045127595.1. Lineage (GTDB taxonomy): Bacteria > Bacillota > Clostridia > Christensenellales > Borkfalkiaceae > Scatosoma. The sequence goes on from JBGVQS010000027.1 coordinate 115,869, forward strand.
AATAAGACCAGGGAACGGGGAAAGCAATTTTTCGCCGTTTGCAGGAGTAGCGGCTTTTGCAACGGGTGCAGGAGCTGCTTTTACAGCCGCCGCAGGAGCGGCAACAACGGGTGTAGAAGCGGTCGCGCCTACTTCTTCAACGCCTACTTCATAAGATTTTCCGTTTACAGTTATAACAAAATTACGCATAATTTTTCTCCTTAAATTCTCTTAATTCTTTTTACCGTGAATTCACACTTGGGATTATTCTTTTCATAATACGCCATCAAAGCCGCCATAATAACCGCTACCGTTTCTTCGGGGATTTCCTCCTCCGTTTTTGCGGAAACCGTTTCAATGGGTGCTGCTTTGGAAACCGCCTTATTTGCCTGACGATTATTGAATTTCGCCATAAGCAAGCCAACCGCCCAAACGATTGCAATAAGTATTGCTATGCCAAGAAACACGACCATAAATCCAACGATCGCATATACACCGGCTTCGCCAAATCCTACGTCCTTTCCCCCTTCGGGAATGGTTTTTAATAAATTTGCCAACATACCGATTTACTCCTTATTGCATAAGCATTTGCAAAGATGCAATCACGTGTTGTTTAACAAATTGAGGTTCGATAATCGCGTCGATATAACCGTTCTTCGCCGCATTGATAGGATCCGCGTTTTCATCCGCGTATTTCGCAATAAGTGCCGCTTTATCCGTTTTTTCTTCCGAGAATTCGATTTGCGCGCCCTGTACGTTATCAAACAAAGAAATGCTTGCGTTTGCAAACGCGCATACGTAATCAAAGCCCGTAGATTTTGCAGCAAATAACGAATAGCCAAGCCCAACCGTCTTTTTATATACAACGGAAACCTTGGGAAGATCACGCGCATTGATTAACCGCAAATATTCCGCCGTGAGCTTTATTACGCGACTGTTGTTTGCTTCCATCGAGGCTTCAATGCCTTTCACGTTCCCAAAGACAACCAAAGGAAGATTGAAACCGCAGTCCAAGAAATCGTTGATTTTCGCAAGCTTCCCTTCCGTCAAAGCGACGCCGTCTTCTCCGCCGTCGAATACGATTGCCGCAACGGAAATCCCGCCGATTCTGCCAAGAACCGTTTTAACGTCTGATTCGTACGACGAACCAAGCTCAATCGGCGTTTCAAAAACCGACATCAACGTTTCAACGTCAGCTTTTTCATTGAGCGCGGGGATAGATGCGTTTAATTCAGCGTCAACAAGTTTATCTCCTAACAATTCATCAATCGCAAGAATTTTTGCTTTCGCTTCGGCTAAATCTTTTACCACAAACGTACCAACGCCCGTTTTTGTAATCGCGTTACAGCCGCCAACTTCTTCTTTGGCTAAATTTTTGCCCGCTTTTGCAGATAATACGAAGGGACTGTTGATTGCCAAAACGCTCTTACCTTCAAGAAAGAAAGTAAAATCGGCAATAGCCGCCAAAATTGCAGCCGAACCGTAAACTTCCCCGTTTACAATAACGTATTGACCTACGCTCTCTTTTAATTGCGTGCTTTTAACGAGTAATTTCGCCAAGCCCTCTAAAACGGTAACCCCTTCCCCTACTTGAACGCCAAGCGTATTCAAAAGGTATATAACGGGAACCTCTTGTTTTTCCGCTGAATCTAAGCATTTTACGATCTTTTCGCAATTCGCATTAGAAATGCCGCCTTTAAGCACCTTGAAATTTTGCGCAACGATATAAAACGGATTTCCGTCAATCGTCGCAAAACCAGTAATTACTCCTTCGCCTGCAACGTCTTCTCCGTAAAAATCGTTCTTCGAAAAGCTGAAAGTAGAAAGCTCGACAAAGCTTTGCGAATCAACAAGTTCGTTGATTTGATCGCGAATTTCTTTTCCCGCTTCCAATATCTTTGCTTTTCTTTCTTGCAGTAACTGAATTTTGTCCATATTGCACCCTCCAAGAAATATCGGTTAAAGTGGATTCTTATATTTTTTTCGTCAGAATTTGCCAACTTTCTACCAATTACCATTATACAGCAAATAATGTAAAATTGCAAGTCCTAAATGAAAAAAAATTCTATAATTTTATAAAAAAAAATCGGTAATTTAATCATTGACGATTAATATTACCGATTGAAAGTATTTATTTTGCTGATTTACGCTATTTTTTTCCGAAACGCAACTTTTTTGAAACAAAATTTTGTATTTTATCAAGGTTTTTATAAATGAGAATGAAAAGCGCAATCAATCCAATGATAAATATGCCCCAAATACAAAGCCCCCACCACGTATTAAACGGAATTAAATCAATGGAATAACACGTCAAGGAAATTGCCAAGGCTCTTGAAATTAAAATCATGAAAAAGAAATACTTCGTAGACATAGACGAAAGCCCTGCGACAAAACATAAAATATCGTCGGGAAAAATCGGTAGCAAAAACATCAAAGTTAATATTAAATTATCCTTACCTTTCAGTTTTTTTTGCCACTTTTTTAAATTATCTTCTCCGACCATCCATGCAACCGCTTTATTGCCAAGCTTTCTGCCGATAAAAAACGCCGAAAAAGAACCGAGAATAATGCCGATCAGACTGTATAACATTGCTTTTGTTGCACCAAACAGTGCAACGCCCGCCAAGGTGCTTACTACGCTTGGAATCGGTAAAACAATGACTTGTAAATATTGCAATACCATGTACAGTATCGGCATCCATGCGCCCGATTTTTCCAAGTATTCTTGTAAGGAATCGGAGTTTTTTATTACTTTAAAAAAGCCCGTTTTTTGTAATATGAATAAAAGAATTAAAAGGAACAACAAAAAGATAAAAAGGCTTAAAATAAGCTTTGACCAAGTTTCCTTTTGCGTAAAATGCAACCAAATTGCAAGTAAACATAAAAGAATTATCAAAAAGCTCGAAAGCAGCGCAAGCCAATGAAAATTCTTTGTAAAAAATGTTTTTTCAACGTTATGAAGACACAGCGTAATAAATACGATATTTGCCGCCGCTAAAAAGAAAAAAAGAAGAATAAATAAACCATTCTTCTTTTCATTGTCCTTTTTTTGATTTGTAAACATTGACCTACTCCGCTCTGCTCTTATATTTATATATAGTATAGTATTTCTTTGAAAAAAATATAATCGGCAGATGAAAATTTGGTCAATTTTCTTGTTCTTCGGCGGAAGCATCTACAGGGAGCGTCTTCCGAAGCTGTGTGATTGCGTTGCGCGCAAGCTCGTCGCAGCGATTATTCAATTCGTTATCGGCGTGTCCTGCAACTTTATGAAAGGTTACTTCGTGAAGCTTCGTTAAAGCATACAATTCTTCCCAAAGATCAACGTTTTGAACGGCTTTCCCGTCCGCTTTTTTCCAACCGCTCTTTTTCCATGCGTAAATCCAACCATTAATAAAAGCATTGACCGTATAAGCCGAATCGCTGTAAATTTCAACAATGCAGGGATATTTTAATCTTTTTAAGCCTTCAATCACCGCCAGCACTTCCATGCGATTGTTCGTTGTTTCAATTTCACTGCCGCTATATTCTCTTTTGACTTCGCCGTAAATTAAAATGCCGCCATAGCCGCCCAAGCCGGGATTACCCGAACAAGCGCCGTCCGTGTATAAAGTTACCGTTTTTTTCATAGAATATTCGTTGCCGCCCTATTGTTTTTGATATTTTAAGAAAAATCTATATTTTTCAGTGAAAAAGATTTGACAAATCCTTTTTTTTGTTATATAATTGTTTCGTTGTTTAGGGGTTTGGTATAGTGGTTGTGCCTTGGTCTCCAAAACCAATGAGATGAGTTCAATTCTTATAGCCCCTGCCAAAAAGCGTTTCAACACAAGATATTGTGGTTGAGACGCTTTTTTATACTATATCTTGTGTTGCCTATTGGAACTTTATTGGATTTCCAACAAAGTTCCAATAAAAGTTCCAATAAAAGTTCCAATATACACAAAAAAAGCCGTTAAAAAGAGTTGTTTAAATTTAATATTTTTTGAATTCTAGTTTTCTTTATTACTATTGTACTCATCTACTTATCTTTTGTCAAACTAATTAAAACAAAAAAAGTGAACTACATGCCCGTAGTTCACTTTTTTCTTTATTTAATGTCGATATTTAAAGCGCCAACAATCTCTAACTGCATATTAGGCATCAAGTGGCTTATGTATTTAGTAGTCGAATATAAGCTTAACACAAGCGGCTTGGCTTTCGTTTATGACAATGCGGTTTTCGTGGCGGTTATAGCCGAAAGCTATTCTTTTTTGTTCGGATGTTGGATTCATAAATACACCTCTCGCACATCTTTCTTCGTTAATTATTATACTGTATTTTTTATAAAGACTACGTTATGTTTTTTATCGGTAGTATTAAGATTATATAAAGAAAACTCTCGATTACTTAGAACGAGAGTTAAAAAAGATTAGTATATAACGCTGCTTATTTTTAATGGTTATACCAATTATATATACCCTTTTTTTTGTGAAAATAAGCGCGTTTTTTGTGAAATTTTCTATTTGAAAAATTTTGTAAAAATGTGTGTTTAATTTGTTTAAAAGTGATTTATACTATAAGTGTAGAAAGGCGAACGAAGTAACCAATCAAAAAAAATTTTAAAGGAGTTTTTATTATGAAAAACTATTTACAAAGACAAAGTAACCCTATCAGCTTTTTCGACGCCTTCGACGAATTCTTTCGCCCGGTGTTTGCTTCGGAAAACGATTATCTGAAAGCGAACGTTCGTGAAACGGATAACGATTATCAGATTGACGTAGCAGTTCCCGGTTTTTCTAAAGACCAAATCAAGATCTCTTTGGAAAACGGATATTTGGACATTGTTTGTTCCAAGAACGAGCAAGAAGAGTCTGGCAAAGAAGAAACTTTTTCCTATCGCAGAAAAGAAATTTCGGAGTACAGCTCCAGAAGATTCCACGTTGGCGACAGCATAAAACAAGAAGATATCAAAGCAAAATACGAGAACGGTATACTTTGCTTGACGATTCCTAAAGCGCAACCTAAGCTTCCTGAAAAAAGTTATATCGCAATCGAATAATTCTTAAAACATACAGCCCTCGCTCCGTTTCGGAACGAGGGCATATCTTTTAGAACAGACCTTTATTATATTTGAATTGTGTGTATAGGATAAGAGCTAATCCAATCAGAACTCCTACGCCCATCACCAATCCGCTTGCTGCTATGTATCCTAACGCTTGTATAACTGCGCCGGCAATTATAGCGACACCGACAATGAGCGTTCCAAGACCGACGAACATACAATACGCCTTTTGGTTCTCCTTCGTGACCTTGCGACGATTGTACCAATGGATCGTGCCGATATTTCCGCACATATTGAAGATACCGAGCATCACGCAAATTATACCTAAGCCTAACTGAACCAAGCTCTCTCGCAACGGTTCAATGAAGATGAACCCCAATATAAACAGACCGATAGCACAACCTGCCGCAAAACCGACGATGACCTTCTTCTGTTGGTCAATGGTTTTGTTCTTCGACACAAGGATTTCTTCATTGCTCTTGTTCGGGATCAGCTCGTCGATTGTGATACCGAAATAATCGGCTAACAGTTTGAGTGACTCATCATTCGGCAACCCCAAGCCGTTCTCCCATTTTGCAATAGCGGAGCGCGATACGCTCATCTTCTCTGCCAACTGCTCTTGTGAAAGCCCACATTGCTTTCTCGCTTCTTTGATTTTTTCGCCTAATGTCATTTTGAACACCTCCGTTTTTGGTGCTTTCAGTATACCTCTAAAGCCACCAAAAAGCAATAAACTTGCTGTGACAGCCTTGTTACTCTCCGTAACTTTCGGTTATTCGTCCTTCTGGTATTCCAAAATATCTCCGGCTTCGCAATCAAGCACATCGCAGATGGCGGCAAGGGTGGAAAAACGAATAGCGGTTACCTTATTGTTTTTGATCTTGGAGAGATTAACGTTGGAAATGCCCACGCGCTCGGCAAGCTCGTTCAGTGAGATCTTTCTCTCTACCATCATTCTGTCGAGTCTGAGTATAATTTTTCCCATTTCGTCACCTCTCAAAGAAGTCCGTCAACGTCTTTTTCAAGCTCAATGCCGTGGGCAAAGAATTGCGTAATGCAAAGCACAACAATACCAATGACGAATCCCTCAAAGCTGTTGGATATTTCGGCAACCTCTACGCCGATAACAATTCTTGCAATAATGCTCATAATAAGACCAACAACGGGAACTGCGATTGAAAAAATACCGATCTCACGGAACATACGCACGTTGTCGGGCTGAAAAGGCGTTCTTCCCTCGGATTTTTTAATAATCAGATGGAGATTTCTGAAAATCATAGCAATCAGTGCAAGAATGAGAACTGCACCGATGCCGAACAAACAAAGCGCTGTCATATCAATTTGACCGTCTGTGACAGCCGCATGAATTTCAAAGCCATAAACGGACAAGTCTGCTCCGCAGCACTCCTTCGCATCGTAGCCGATGAAATAACCAACCCAAGACGGATTAACCAAAGCACAAACGGTCGCCGCCAACATTAAGCCTGCTCCAACCCACTGGAATACCTCTACTATCTTCGTAACTACCTTTGCCATATTGGCAATAAATTTGCTGAAGTTTTTCATTTTGCACACCTCAAAAATAAAAATTATTTTGTCTTTCCGGTTCGACAGTATAATTATAGCACCATTTTTTACGCTTGTCAATAGGTTTTTAATGTTTGTCGATAATTTTTATATTTTTGCAATTAAATCGTGTTGACATTTAAAATTAGATTTGGTACAATATTGACAGTGATTTTTTGGAGGCAAATATGGACAAAGCATTATACCCGATGATATTCAAACGCAAATCGTTTCACCTATTTCGTGAGACCGATCATATAAGTCAAGCCCAGCTTGAACAGATAGCGGCACAATACAAGACCTTTACCCCGCTTGTTGATAATATTCAAACCGCCATCCGCATCTTACCTGCCAACAATACCACCTGTAAGCGTGGGCAAGAATACTGCATCCTTTTATATAGCGAACGTAAAGATAACTACCTACAAAACATTGGCTATATCGGAGAACAGCTTGATCTGTATCTCGCATCCTTGGGAATCGGCGCGCTTTGGTTCGGTATAGGCAAAACCGATGAGCCTATCTACAACGGTCTTGACTTTGTAATTATGATTGCGATTGCCAAGGTTTCCGAGGATAAGTTCCGCAAGGATATGTATAAGAGCAAGCGCAAGTCGCTTGATGAGATATGGAA
>JBGVQS010000028.1:0-169788 GCA_045127595.1 Candidatus Scatosoma sp.
GTTGACGGTATTATCGGACCGTGGTTTTTAAAGCCGTGGCAAAGTCTTGTTCGGGAACATTATGAAGTACACTATATCGTTTTAAGGGCAAGTAAAGAAGAAACTATGAAGCGAGCTATCGAACGCTCAAAATTAGACAGAAAAACAAATGTTGAATTAGTAGAAACCATGTGGGAGCAATTTTGCAATCTGGGAATATATGAATCGAATGTTATAGATACGACCACTTATTCCATTCAAGAAACTGTTTCCGCAGTACAAGAAAAAATAGTAAGCGGTACGGCATTACTATTTTAGACAATTCCAATTTATCCATCAGCTCAACAATGCCAAAACAGGGTGTTTTCAAAAAACGAAAGATGTATTCAAAAAACGATAGGGTGTTTGCAAAATTTTATAGGTGTTTTCAAAAAACGAAAGGTGTTTGCATTTTGTATTAAAATGGTTCATCTTTGCCATTTGAAAAACGTTAGGTTTGATACAATGTATCAAGCCTTTTTTTGTACTTTTATAGGGGTTAGAGTCTCCTACGTATTAGATATTATTAATAAAGATTCATCAAATAATGATATTTTTTATAATGAATGTGTGTTAGTTATAGTTCTATTCGCTAAACGATTTGAAAGGGTGGTTTCAAATTATTAAACGATATAGTAGTGGTTTCAAAATAGTAATTATACTTAAAAAATGACATTTTGAATGTATTGTGATATAATTATAGTACAAGATAAATTAGAATTTGATAAACAAATAACAAGGAGGAATGCACGTATGAAAAAAGTTTGTTTAGCATTGTTAACGATGCTTACACTAGGTATGCTATGTAGTTGTGGGGGATATGTTAAGAATTATTCTGCAACCATTTTGATTACTTCTTGTCAAGGTGATAAAGCAAGTATGGAATTTGATGCATTTAATGGAACGTATAATTTCAAATTAAGAAGAGATAATATGGCTGAGTATACACTTGATTATGAAGCAAGTCTAGCTGAAGGTGAAATGAGTGTTTATATCGGAGTTGATGGTGAAAAAGAATTATTATTTATAGTTAAGGGTGGAGAATCCTACGACGAAACGATTACACTTCATAATAAATATGATAATGAAAAAACAATCTACATTATTCTTGAATCGACAGGTAAATGTGTAGATGGTGATTTTGAGTTTGAGTACAATTAATTTAAGTGAAGCAAACAAATAAATTCCTATTTATGGATTAGAGTATCAAAACGCTCTAATCTTTTTATTATGCCAGTCAACCTGACATTCCTAGAGGGAGTGGAATGAACACAAAAATTATTCGCGCGCCCCATTTATATAAAATTGATGTTATTGCAGGTCAAAATATAATGGGAGAAATTCTTTCTACGTTAAGCGTTACATTTGTAAAATATAAATCTTTTACGGTATTACCTTACCCGATTAAGTACTTGAATGAATACATTCAAATGTTGGATGAAGGTCTTAAAGATGGGTGTGAGACATAAAAAATAAAAAATTTTCAAAAAAATTTAAAAAATACACGAACAAATGTTTGACTTTTGTTAAAAAAGGGTATATAATAGGTATACGCTGAGAAATTAGTGGCGTTTTACAATTGAATATTGCATACGTTAAGCAGTTCTGCGGAGATGAAGTATCCGCAGCGGTGACGATCCCTGTTTTGTATTAGTATGGCTTTGATATTGGCTTAAGAAATATCCCGTGGCGCACTACGAATAACTTTATGTTACTCGTATTGCGCCCTTTTTTATTGCAAAAATCCCGGTTTAGTGAAAAAAGGGGGAGATTTTGTTAAAATTACCCCTCAAAATGGAGTTTTTATGGCTTATAAGTGGATGCGCCTAAAATTTAGGTTTTAACCTCATTAGGTGAAAAGTTAATGAAATTTCATAAAAAATGTGGACTAAGTAACAAAAAATTCAACCCTTCTATAAGTAGGGGGGGGTAGCGATATGAAAGATATTTTTGCGAAAAATATCCTGACTAAGTACCGATTTTTCTCTAATAAGTGTAGGGAGGGATGAAAATTTGGTGAAATTTTCTTAAAAACGTTGATATTTTCAAAAAAGTGTCCTTGGGATAGTGAGGGGTATTGTGCAATACGACAAAAACTGTCTAAGACAAAATTCGTCGTAGACGGGTCAAAAAAGGTTGTTATAATAATTTCAGTTCTAAAACGTTCGTCGGCGCGTCCAAGTCGGCAAAGCGTTTGGGATAAATAAAAAAATTATAAAAGGAGGTAGGACAAGCTTATGATAAACGAAGAATGGCAAAAGCGCATTGATGAGTTCAACGCTTGGGATAATGATATGATTATCCCGGGGAAGCTAACAAACGATGGCGCGCATAACGTTTGGATAGAGGAAACGAGAAATCCTCGAGGTAAGCGGCGCAAAAAGTATGCCGAGCCCAAGGTCAAAGTGGACGTAATGACTTTGGAAACGGCAAAGAACGTACAGAAAAAGAAGGAGGTGATGGAAGAAAGTGTTGATACGGAATCGAGGCCACCCGGCGAAGCAATAGAGACTGAAAACGGTGAAATAACAGCCGATTTTGAAGATGATAAAGAAGTAATCGTCGGGGCTGAAAACGAAGAAAATATACCACAGGAAACGCGTTTAATGACACTACGCGAGGTGTTTGACGAACTTTATGATAGCTACTACGAAATGAAGTTTAAGCCAAAGCGAAAAGCTTTATTGACGGCGATGGCTCCTTATTTCGATGCGAGAAAAAGGGTGGTAGAATTTGTAGAAGAGAATCTTCTGCGAAGAAGGCATAACAATGGTGCACGGTATTTGCGAGCATTAAGAAAATGTTGTCTAAATCGATTTAATTACTTCGTAACGTTTACGTATGATGATGAGAAAATGGATAGAGAACAATTTAAGAAAAAGTTGAAGGCATATTTGAAGAATAAAGTCAATCGAGATTATTGGAAATATTTCGGCGTATGGGAAGGCTGGGACGGTAAAAAACGATTGCATTTTCATGCATTGATGTACATACCAGAGGGAACTATGCCGGGCGAATTGGTGAAAATGACGAGTTATAATACAAGTAAAAAGAGAAAACAAACGGTTATAGCAAATACGGAGTTTAATGAGAAATTTGGCAGGTCCAGTATAGAAGAAATCATCGTATATGAACAAGATAAAGCCTATAATTACGTATTAAAATATTTGAACAAAGGAGGCAAATCAATGGTGTCTAAGAATTGCCCGACTTTTATAAAGGGATATGTGCAAAAGAGTCAGTTGGTGTTTCCGATGCAAACGGAGCATAAATATTTTATGAATCCACATGCGGATGTCATCATGTTGACGGGAGAAATTACGCGAGTAGACGAGGAACGGCCTCAAGAGGCATTGCCAAACGCTACAACGTGCAATTAAAGAACAAAAATTTCGATGAAAAGTCATCGGCAAAAGATATCGCGCCCAATCGCCAAGCGGTTTAGCGGCGATGGGCGGGTTTTGCCGATTTCAGTCGATTTGTTTTGTTGCAGTGGAGTGGCGCAGAATGTGCCATTCGGCGGCGCGTCAGCGCCGACGACTTGTATAATATGGCACATTCTGCGCTCATTTGACAAAAAATCGTGTTTTTATGAGCACAAAACATAGTGTTGGCGGTCACTCAAAAATCGCAAAAAATATTAAATTTAAGGAGAATTTTATATGATTATTGAAAGTGAAGCAAAAAGATTTGTAGGTGTATGCAGGGATTGCAAAGGCGAGTATGAGGTGCGAACGTTCACAAAAGTGGATGCGTGTAAAACGCCAAAGCTTGCGTTAGCAATTATGGAAAGCAATTTTGTTGTGGAGTGTCCGTATTGCGGAGGTAAATCGCAGTTACAACACCCCATGTATTTTTTCGACGTAGAGAATAATATTGCATTGGTGTATTCGCAATATTGGAATCAAGCCAAAAAGATGGCGGAGGATATTGTACCTGTTCCTATTGGAAAGAATGGGAAACCGATAAAAATTCGGACATTTACGCAGTGGTTTGATTTTCGAGCGGCTATGTCTAAATATTATTCGAGTATAAAACGTCGCGTAGAAAAAGCCGAAAAAGAAGCGGCGGACAAAGCGTAAAAATCGGTGCTGGGCAACACTGAAAACTGCCCGAAAAATACTAAAATTTTAGGAGAAAAATTATGTTATCAGCAATAAAAAATAATGAAAAATTTTACTTGACTTTTTGGGAAGTTGCATTATATACTTATTGTAACCCTAGAAAACAAAAGGCTTTCACGCCTTACTCTGAAACGGAAAAATCCCTTGGGTCGAATGTGTTCACCCTATTTTCCCGTGGAAAAGGAGGTGTGAAACGGCGAATGTTTATTTGTCGGATTTAATAAGGAGGATGACGGATAAAGAATTAAAAAAGGTGCTTGCAGGGATTCAGCAAATACCCAATGAGAGTGAACGCGATGAGGTCACACAAATCGTTTTGAAAGCGGCGGCGGAAAGCATCACGTTGGAAACTTTGAAGAAAATTACTGCACAGCCCAAAAAAGAAGAGAAGAAAGAACAGTCGGGCGGTTTTGTCAAATTTACTAAAAAGGAGATAGAACAAATGCCTGAACAATTTAAAAAATGTATTGTTATAGACGATAAGATGGTGAGTTACCGTATCACGTACCAAGGTTATTACCAAATAAGATATCGTAGAGATGGATATGATATCGAAGTTGCCGCAAAGGACTTGGAGACAGCGAAAAATCGCTTTTTGAAAAGGCTTGCTGCGGAAAGTAAAAGGAGTTCCTTGCAAGGATATCCACTGTTTAAGGATTACGCTGCGGAGTGGTTGAAAGAGAAGTCCCGAACGGTCAAAGAAAGCACGTATAAGGGCTATGAACAGCTCGTTCGAGTGAACTTGCTTCCTGCCTTTGGGGAAATGTCATTGGCGGAAATAACCCGTAAAGAGGTGCAAGATTTGCTTTTCTCTTATGCTGATCAAGGCAAGAACCGAACGGCGCAAAAGCTGAAAGTTATGCTGACGGCGATGTTCGACGTTATCGTGAGTGACTATCCTAAGTTAACAAACCCGATGGGTAAAATCGTGCTCAATCACTACGAAGTGAAAAAAGGCTGCGCCTTTACAAAAGACGAAGAAAAGAAAATCATCGACTTCTGCAAGGAGCATCCTCAATATCATGGAAACAGTGCTCTGTTATTATTAATGTACACGGGCATGCGCGTAGGCGAATTGAAAACTGCGGAATACGATGGTCAGTATATCACCTGCATATCGGAAAAGACAAGAAAAGGACGTAAAGAAATTGTCCGTAAGATACCTATTTCGCCAATGCTCAAAAAAATCTTACATATGATTGATTTTGAGAAAGCGACGCATACGAATAGGGACGTTGCGAGAGATACGATAAAAAGAATCTTTCCCGACAGGCACACGCACGAGCTTCGATACACGTTTATAACGCGTGCAAAAGAGTGTGGAGTCAATCCCGAAGTTGTAATGTTGTGGGTAGGGCACGAGCATGACCAAGATGTTCGAACGAGTAAAGTGGATAGAGGATACACGACGTATTCGGAAGAATACTTATTATCGGAAATTCTCAAAATCGACTACGAATACGAGCAAAAATGTTAATTTTTAACAAAAAAGCCGTTTTTCATCGAAAAACAGCCTAAAAAACGCCAAAAGTGGCAAAAAAGTGTGAAATTTTTCTTCCCAATTCTACCCAATCAACAAAAATCGGGTAAAAATCCGAAGAAATTTACCCGAAATTTGGTGCCGCTGGCCGGACTTGAACCGGCACGAAGTCTCCTTCGAGGGATTTTAAGTCCCTTGCGTCTGCCTATTCCACCACAGCGGCGTATAAAATTGTTAATTTTTGACAAGTTTTTGTGAGATTTGAGCCGAAATGTTAGAAATTCACAGCCTACAGGCTTTTAAGTCCCTTGCGTCTGCCTATTCCACCACACGAGCTTGTTTAAAATCAAACTCTGCACCAAAACGATGCAGAGTTTTTTTGGAGGCGCCACCCGGATTTGAACCGGGGGATAAAGGTTTTGCAGACCTTGGCCTTACCACTTGGCTATAGCGCCATCTCTGCTTGCCACAAAGGGCAATAAATTAAAAAAAACAGTACGGATATTTTGGAGCGGGAAACGAGATTCGAACCCGCGACATTCACCTTGGCAAGGTGACGCTCTACCACTGAGCTATTCCCGCATATTTATCCGCACTGTTTTATGTTGGTGGAAGTTATAGGGTTCGAACCTATGACCCTCTGCTTGTAAGGCAGATGCTCTCCCAGCTGAGCTAAACTTCCGTCGAAAGCTTATTTACTATACCACATCCACAAAAGAAAGGCAAGCGTTTTTTATCAATTTTTCAAAAAAAATTTAAAAAAATAAAAAAATATTTTTCAGCGGAAATTTTCGGCAAAAAAAAGAGTGCTTTCTTTGTTATCTTATGCCAAAGCGGTGTGATTTTGTCAAAAGATTGAGCCTTTTTTCTATTTGCGCAAAAATAAAACAATCGGATAAAAAATTTTCGTTAATTTTGTTTACATAACAAAAAATGCGTTTATATAATAAAAGATCCGATTTTCAGTTGGCGGGGGAAAGTGCGCCTGTTCTATTGACAAAAAGGGTAAGTCGTGATATAATAAGCGCAAATAATAACACACGAGGTATTTATATGAAATATGCTTTAAGAGGCATTACTGCCGAAGAACTTTCCTACACCATGAACCGTATCAAGATGGACAAAGATACAAAGATCGAAATCAAGCCTCAATTCTCCCGTACGGTAAGAAGAGTGCAAGAAAACGATAAAATTTGGTTCTTGTCCTTGGAAGTAAAAGTAGAATCGAGCGAAGAAGCACCCAAGCCCTTCAATATCAAAGCGCGTCTTGTAGGCGTTTTTGAAGCGGAAGGAATCGATACCGATCTTGACAGACAGGATTTGGTTATTAACATGACCGAAATCGTTTATCCCTACCTTCGTTCGGCGGTTTCCGCTTTGACGGCAAACGCATTCATTCAGCCTTTGATGCTCCCCGTTATTCCCGCAGGAACGATGTTCCCCGAAGATCGCGGCGAAGCAACCGTAGAATCGAATACGTTGAACTAAACGAATACGTACGCAAAAACAGCTCCTTTTTTCGGGAGCTGTTTTTTGTTGCCGTTATTTTATTTCCAAAATATCGCAAAGCTGCGCAACTGCGTCTTCGTAGCTATCAAACCGTATGACAAAATCGCAAATTGCCGCGTTTTTATCTTCAAAGTCAATGGCAAGGATTCTGTTTGCCTTATCGTCAACGGACGAATTCTTGCGTAAAATGTTCCTTAAAAGGTCTTTTTTATCCCGCTTGATGTAAATCGTGATGACGTTTTTAAAGTTCGTTTTTAAGGACATTGCGCCGCAAATATCCATGGTTGTGAATACGTGTTTGCCCTTGTTTAAAATTTTCTCTACGTCCGATTTTTTCGAGCCGTAATAATGCCCTGCGTACATGGTCGATTGGAACATTTCTCCGCTTTCGCACATATTGCGGAAACTTTCTAAATCTACGTAATTATACCAAGAGTTTTCTTCCACTGCGGTGGGGTCGTTCGTCGTATAGCTAACGAGCTTTTCAAAACGGTTGGTCTTGGAAAGCGCCTGCATAGCGATTTTCGATTTGCCGCTGCCCGACGGCCCGACGAGCACGACGATACTCGGTTCGTTAAAAGAATACCGCTCGGGGTGCACGTTATAGCTGTCCGCAATCACTTCGACAAGGCGTAAAAATTCGTCGTACGTATTGACGGCGAGCATACCCGTTGCCTCTTGGTTCCAAGGTCTGCGAATCAAAATGGGGTATTGTGCGTTAGAGCTTAATACGTTGTGCATAGCGTCGTCAAAAAGAATATCGACGTTGATTTTATCCTTTCTTGAACCCATATAAATATGGTCTTGCGGAATTTCGGGGAATTCTTCCATAATCCGTTTTGCGCGGATTCCCATAAACTCGGGCGGGATTGCCGTGGAAACGAACACTTCCGTCATTTGCGAAAGCTTTTTGACGAATTCTTTTGCACCCTTGATAACGGGTTGGGTTTTGTAAAATTCGGGATCGCTGAAAAATTCAAAAATAGCGTCCGAGCGCGTACCCTGCTTTCCCCAACGGGTGATTTCATAAATAGAGATGGGGGGATCGAACTTGTATTTTTCATTTGCGAGCCGTACGGCGTACGCGGTGCATTCCATCAAGAGATCGTCAATGTCGAGCGCCGTGGATAAACGGAATTTTCTTCGCATAGTTTTTTCCTCCTTATATGGTTAAAAAAAGACCTCCAACCGCGTTTGATACAGAAACGCGGAAAGATGTCTATTGGCTTATTATACAGTAAGTTTTTCCAAAAATCAATACCTTTTTTAAAAAAACCTTGTAAAAACGGGAAAAATTTTTATTTTTACTATTGATTTCCGCGCGGTTGTGTGGTATAATAGCAAACGGTTTGTAAAAAGTTTTTATATTTGTATAATCTTATGATAAGGATAAGAGTTTCTACCAACCGCCGTAAATGGTTGACTACTTTGCGCTCTTTTTGAAAAGGGTGCGCGTAGCCGACTTTTATTTTGTGTAAGGAAGGAAAAACATATGCATTACGACGTCATTATTATCGGTGCGGGTCCAGGGGGGATTTTTTCTGCATACGAGCTTGCAAAACTGAATCCGCAGTTAAAAATTGCCGTTTTTGAGTCAGGAAAACCGCTTGAAAAACGCCGTTGCCCCATAGACGGGGAGAAAATTAAAAGCTGTATCAATTGCAAAAGCTGTTCGATTATGAGCGGTTTTGGCGGTGCGGGGGCTTTTTCCGACGGAAAGTATAATATTACCAACGATTTCGGGGGCACGTTATACGAATATATCGGCAAAGCCAAGGCGTTGGAGCTGATGCGCTACGTAGACGAGATCAATATGCGTTACGGTGGAGAAGGCACAAAACTCTATTCGACGGCTGGCTCGAAATTCAAAAAGATTTGTATGCAAAACGATTTGCATCTTTTGGACGCGTCCGTTCGGCACTTGGGTACGGACATCAATTACGTCGTCTTGAAGAATTTGTATGAGGAGCTTTCCACGAAAGTTGCGTTCTATTTTGAAACCCCCGTACAGTCGATCAAAACGGCAGGGGACGGGTATCGTATCGAAACGGAAAACAGCGCGTATACCTGCGATAAATGTATCGTATCCGTAGGGCGCAGCGGTAGCAAATGGATGGGGCAGGTATGTGATGAGTTGCAAATTCCCACGAATTCGAATCGTGTGGATATCGGCGTTCGGGTGGAAATCCCTGCGGAGATTTTCTCTCATCTTACCGACGAATTGTATGAAAGCAAAATCGTGTACCGCACGGAAAAATACGGGGATCGTGTACGTACGTTTTGTATGAATCCCAAGGGCGCTGTGGTTAGCGAAAACACGAACGGGATTATTACCGTCAACGGGCACAGCTATGAAGACCCTGAAAAGCAAACGAAGAACACGAATTTTGCGTTGCTTGTGGCGAAGCATTTTTCCGAGCCGTTCCGTGATTCCAACGGCTACGGGGAGTCGATTGCACGGCTGAGCAATATGCTCGGCGGCGGCATTATCGTACAGCGGTTTGGGGATTTGATCCGCGGCAGAAGAAGTACGCCTTCGAGAATTGAAGAATCGTACACCGTTCCTACGCTGAGCGCAACGCCGGGGGATTTGAGCCTTGTGTTACCCAAGCGTATTTTGGACGGGATTATCGAAATGATTTATGCTTTGGATAAGATTGCGCCCGGAACGGCAAACGAGGACACGCTCCTTTACGGTGTGGAAGTGAAATTCTATAATATGGAAGTGGAAGTAGACGAAACCCTGCAAAGCCGTCATAAGGGCTTGTACATTATCGGGGACGGCGGCGGAATTACGCATTCCCTTTCGCACGCGTCGGCGAGCGGCGTACATGTAGCAAGAAATATTTGCGCAAAGTAATCGGTTATAGCGACGGATATAAAAAAGCACCCCTTGCGGGTGCTTTTTTCGTAAAAAGAATAGGAAAGCGGTTTATTTTTGGTATTCCAAAATATCCCCCGCAGTGCAATCAAGTATCTCGCAGATTGCCGCAAGAGTGGAAAAACGGATAGCCGTTACCTTGTTGTTTTTGATTTTGGATAAGTTTACGTTGGAAATTCCAACGCGTTCTGCGAGTTCATTCAAGGATATTTTACGTTCCACCATCATTCTATCCAGCCGAAGTATGATTTTTCCCATATGCAAGCACCTCAAACAAGTCCGTCAACGTCTTTTTCAAGCTCGATACCGTGAATGAAAAATTCCGTAATACAAAGCACGACGATACCGATAATCAATCCGCTGAAATTATTTGCCGTTTCCGCGTTATCCGCGCCGAGAGCAATTCGCGTGATAATGCTCATAACCAAACCGACGATAGGAACGGCAATGGCAAAAATACCGATTTCGCGGAACAGGCGCACGTTTTCTTTTTGAAAGGGGGTAGTGTTTTCCGATTTTTTAATGATAAGATGCAGATTCCTAAATATCATTGCCATAAGAGCGAGAATGAAAATTGCGCCGATACCAAACAAAAGGAAAGCAGTCATATCGACTTTTCCGTCGATAACGCCTGTGTTGATTTCAAATCCGTAGATAGAAAGATTTGCGCCGCAGCATTCTTTCGCGTCAAATTCCACGAAATACCCGATTAGGGAGGGTGCTGCGATTGAGCATACGGTTGCCGCAAGCATCAATCCCACGGCTACCCAATGGAAGATTTCTACCACTTTCGTTACGATTTTTGCTGTTTTTTGAATGCCTTTCATGTTATTTTAACACCTCCAAATAAATATACGTCTTTTCGATTCGACGACGTTATTATAACACGAAAATTTATGTTTGTCAATATATTTTTAATGTTTATCGATAATTTTTTTATTTTTTTGTTAAAATAATGGCATTCTAATTTTTGGCTATTTATGACCGAGAAGTAGGCGAAATTGCTTCTTTATCTTCGGTTTTTCTTATCTTTAAAATCTCCATATACAGGGGTTGGCAACCCGAAACCGCCCGAGACGGTAAGGATTTGCCCCGTAGTATAAGCCGAATCGTCGCTTGCAAAATATATGACCGCGGCGGCGATTTCTTCGGGTAATCCTATTCTTCCGAGTGGGATATGCTTTAAGAATAAGTTTTTGAAATCCTCGCTCAAATTATTTTGAACTGCGTCAGTTGCTGTCATTCCAGGCAAAACTGCGTTGCATCGGATATGATTTGCGGCTTCGTGCACTGCCGTTAATTTCGTTAGATAGTTGATAGCGGCTTTGGACGTGCCGTAGGCGATTTGAGAAATATCTGGCACCGCACCGCCTACCGAGGAGATGTTGATAATACTTCCGCCGTTTTGCTTTTTCATATATTTCAGGACTTCTTTGCTTGCCATAAATACGCTTCTTAAATTCAGTGTTACGGTATCTAAAAACACGTCGGTATCGGTATTTGCAAGGTCTAAATCTCGCCCAGGATTGGACGTACCGAAATTATTTACGAGTACGTCGATTTTCCCTGCGTCTTGCATGACTTCTTCCACCATAGACGCATAAGAATCGGGAACACTCGCGTCGTTATATACGCATTTTACGTTATATCCTTCGCTGTTCAACGCGTCGGCAACCTTTTGCGCTTGTTCAAGATTTCGCGCTGCCATATATACGGTAGCGCCTTCTTTTGCACAGGCTTTCACGATGGCAAGCCCTATCCCTCTTGTAGATGCGGTAACGATAATTACTTTATTTTTTAGTTTCATAAACAGATTCCTTTTTTGTGTAAATTTTAGGTAGGAAAAGAACGGTAAAAATTCCAACGACAATACAAATAAGTTCTATCATTGACAACGTATGGATAGAACGGACTGCCGCGGTGGCTTCATTAAGCCCCGAAACAATATGATTTGTCGTATTGTTTGTGAATAGAGGAACGAACACCGCGACTCCGAACGGCGCGGCAAGATCGCGAAACAATCCGTATGTTCCCGTGGCAGTTCCAGCTTTTTCAAAGGGTACGCCGAAAAGAACGACTCGCATAAAAATAGTAGCGTTTGCACCGAGACCAAACCCCAAAACACCGAGGGATAAAGCGAGTAGAATCACGGAAGTTTTTGCTGAGAATAGAAGCATGAGCGCACACCCGATTGCCGTAACGCCGAAGGATGTTGCCAATATTCTCTTTGGCTCGTATTTATCAGCCAAAGGTCCAAGCAACACGGAACCGAGCGACATTCCAAGATACATAATGGAAATCGCATATCCCGATATAACGGTGTTTTTAGGTTGCGTATAATTGACAAAAACGATAATATTCGTCATATTTACTTGCATAAGTCCTTGGGTAAGAAAAAGCGCCGCTATGGAGAGAATAAATGCGCGTCTTTTCATAAAGCTGCCTCTCAAAATCGGTTTTTCCGCTTTTTTCTCCACCAAAAAGAGAATTGTTAAAGATATAACTGCTGCAATCAGAACGGATATAAAGGCAAACGAATTCCATCCAAAATTTTGCCCAAAAGACGGTACGCAAAGTGCAAGACTGAAAAAGATTAAAACGAATATTGCGCCAAGCCAATCAAAATCGGCAAGCGATTTACGCGCTTCTTTTTTTTCTTGATTCAATATAAAACAGGCAAAAAATATGATTCCTGAAAGCAATACGCATACCCACATCATCATTCTCCAGCCCCAACGATTGATGATCAAACCGCCAAGTGTGGGTCCGAAAATGACCGCTGCGCTGGAAATGAGCATATAAAGCGAAAATCCTTTCGATACTTTATCTTGTGGAAATTTGGTAACGATATATGCGATTACCACGGGTGCTATTGCTGCGCTTCCTATGCCGACGATAAAGCGTGCAATCAACATAAAAATAAGGGACGATGCTAATGCGGTCGCAATATTTCCTAAGATAAAAATGAGAATTCCGACAAGTAGCGTAATCCGTCTTCCGATGACGTCGCCCAGCTTGCCCAAAATCGGCGCAAACGTGGCGGTGGATACAGCCATAGCTAGCGCCGTCCATGTAGTATTGTTATAGTCAAGCCCTAAATCTTTTACGAAAGCAGGCCCCAAAACTGTTGTAAATCCCCCGATAATCCCGATTAAAAAGGCGGCAAGCGCGTAAGGAAGAAAGCCGACAAGATAAGGCTTTGTTTGGGTTTTTTCCATAAATAACTCCTAAAACGATTCGTTGATAGGTATTATGTCCAATTTTTGTTGAATTATTTACTACCATTTATGACATAATCGTTTTAAAAAATAGGTTATGCCTCTAAAAAGGAAAATACTTATGTCCATGACTAACAAAGAAATTTAGGATTTTAAGTTTGAAATATAAGATAAACGCCCGGGCGAGAAGATTCGCTCGGGTGTTATCTATATGTAAATATTAAATAAAATCGTAGAAACCTTGCAAACAAAGGGAAAAAATGGGACAACTGCCCCCAAAAAAGGTGCGAAAAACGTGTTTTTAAGGCTTTTTTGACTGAATATTTATAAAAAAGTGCAAAAAATAAGGCATTTCGGTCTTTGTCTTTGAGTAGTTCGTGGCACACATATTGCGCGGCAAAGCGTTTTGCTCCCGCAAAACGGCTCCCACCCTCAATTCCTGTCGAATAGACGGAAACATACCAAACAAAAAAGCACCCGCAAGGGGTGCTCGTTTGTTTGGTGCCGATGAAGGTAACAAATCCGAACCTTTTTATCGCCCCGAATTATCTAAAAGTCATCGTTTTCATATCTACCTAAAACCGAGTTTTGCTTTACCAAGAGAAGTCGGAATCGACATACGTTATATATGTTTAAGTTTCTTTTTTGATTGACATATTATTGTAAGTATGATAATATTAAATTATAGATATGGAGAAGAAACATTATGCTTAAAAAGAATTTTATTGATAATATAAGAAGAGGGTTGGGTAAAGCATATTTAGAACTTGAAGCCGCTGAAAATAAAGAAGAATATAAAGAAACATTATTATATACTTGCTTCAATAACTGCTCTTATGATTTTACAACGGAAGGGAGCAAGGGCGCGTATTTATTTGATTTAATAAACTTATTCGATGATACAGCCTATTTCAAGCAAAGCATAATAGATTTTTTATATAATAAGGTGCCTAAGAGAAGTTTGTTTGCGCAATTGCTTGATATATTACAGTGCTATTATCATCAAGGGGACTTAACGATAAAGCCTTTTTTTGATGATTATTACAAGTATTTTATTAAAAATGGAAAATGGACTAAGAATAAAATATTATGTTATGAATATTTATGTATCATTCTATATCAAGTTTTCGGGTTAAAAAAGGTATATCAAATCTTAAAAGATATTGAAAGATTAAAAATTAATAAAGACGACATAGCTTGGTTTCTGTTCCTAATCTCTTTTAAATATAAAAATAATCTAACGATTCAGAATTTTTGCGCCGAAGAAGACAATCAACCAAAAAACTACGATCATACTTTTGATGAATTTTTAAAATTAGCAAGAGAAAATCGCTTTAATTGTAGTTTTGCACATTGGGCATCGGATATAGAATATGATAAATGTATAAATTATTTAAAACAAACAAAAAATGAAGACGATATAATTTTAATATTAGATGCCTTTCAATATGAGGATACCCCCAAAGTAATTCCTGAAGAATTATTATTCTCGCTATTAAATGTTCACAGTAAAGTCGTCGATATTGAGATCTATCGTACATTATCTTATAAAAAATCCCCAAAAGTCGAAAATTTATCTTTAGCACTATTAAAAGATAAAGAAAATGTGATTAGTGCAATACATATGTTGATGAATAACTATAAAAAGGATTATAAAGAGTTGCTCGTAAACGCTTATAAAAAAATTAAGTTTTCTTTTTACAAATATACCCCATTAGTTTCCTATACAATTGATTTTATGTATAGCACAAAAAAAGATTTACCTGATGAAATTTTATTTTATACTTACGAAGAAAGTTACGACGCTTTAGAGCGAGAATATATTGTGGATTGTATGAAGAAAAGAAAGCTGTTAACAAAAGAATTTTTAAACGAGTTGCAACACGATTCAGATTATAATATACGAAAAAAAGCAACTAAATGGTTGACTTTAATTTAGATTTCTTTTTCTCTCGCTTTTGTGGATTTTACGTTCTTGCACGAGGATATTTTATATTTTTCATTTTATCATATATTTTCACAAACAAACAATTACCCGACGGTGCTCCTGACGAGTACTGTCGGGTTTCTTCTACTGAGCTGAAAGCCTTTATTTATAAGGTTTGTAAAGAAAAAAACGGTAACTCTCCGAATGGTTCGGATAGTTACCGTTTGGTGCGGTCGACAGGAATTGAAGCTGTCGCGAAAATCGCGCAAAACCTTGAAAATAAAGGGTTTCCGTGATTGCTGTCCCACTACTGACCCAAACCCACAACCGCCACTTTCGCGCGAGCCCACGGCTCGCCTTTTTCTTTTATTTGAGCCCTCCGCGGCGTTCAAGCTCCGCGACCGCCCACCGCAAAAACTCGACCTTTTTGACGCCGAGGCGCGCAAGCGTTTCTTCTACCGCCGCCCGTTCCTCCGTTTTCAACGGAAAGACAAGGTTAGAGTATGCGCCTTTCGTTTTCTCGCGGTACTTCTTGTCCGCTTCCTTTTGTGCTTCGCTTCTCATCTTCTCACGCCTCCTCTATTTCGAGTGTTATCCCGCAAGCGGAAAGCGCGGCGCGGGCTTCATCGGCAAAACCTTTTGACCGTGCGAGGCTCACGAGCTCCACAACGGCGTTCACGAGGTTTTCGGGGTTGATTTTGATTTCTTTGAGCTGTTCGGCGACTGCCTGTTCGATTTTTTTCATTTTAGTCGTTTTCTCCTTGACTTATTTTTTTTAGTGTGCTATAATGAGTTCACCCTTTCGGGCGGGGAGCTCATCGCTCCCCACCTTTCGGGGCTTGCGGTTTCTACCGCTGACCTTTTGCCTTGCTGACGTATTTGACGGTTACGCTTGCAACCTTTCCGTCTTTGTCGTAAGTTACTTTTATGTAGCTCACTTCATACGTCCGCGGGGCTTTTTCTTTTGGCTTTTTCATAGCCCTCACCTCCTTTTGTTTACTCGGGTTTCGGTTTCCCTCAACCTTGTATATATAGTATATCACATTATACGAGATATTGCAACTAAAATCTACCCCTAAAACCGACTTTTTTCAAAAAAATCAAACTTTTTTTTCATAAGAAAACGCCCCGCGTGGGGGCGTTTTTTTGTTTATTCTTTTTTGTCGGTTTTTGCCTTTGCGTCCTGCTTCTTTTTTTGCTTTTCCGCATAGGCTTCGATACTGTCAAAAGCCTTTTGAACGATCGCCTGTATGGTCTTTTTTGTAATAAAGGGTTTGAAAGCGATCGGGACAATGCTGTATATTTGATCGACGGCAAGGGTCATTTTTTCCGTCGCGGTCTTGTCGTCCTGCTCGGCGTTGTTGACCGCGTCCTCCGTTGCCGCGTTGATTTTCGCGCGTATGTAGAAGTAATACGAAAGGCAAATGAAAAACACCGCCAAAAGTGCAAAAACTACGTTCAAAATCGTTTCTTTCATCGTTTTTTTTTCTCCTATTCTATGAAATGTGATTGACGCCCTGCTCCGCAAGAAAGTCGCGAATTTCGTGCTTTACGTCCTGCTCATAGGTGAGGGCTCGTTCGGTTTCCCCGTTTGTGTGCCCGTTTTTAAGGGCAATCGCGCAAGCCTCGCACAATGACATAGCGGCGAGTGTGCCGCGAATTTGCAAAAGCTCGAACTTGTGCCTGTTTTCTTCTTCTTTCTTCTTTTTGTCGTCCTGTTCCTTTTCGCGCTTTTGTGCACGGTATAAAAGATAGGACGCAAACGCGCCGAACACCGCCGAGGGAATACCAAGAGCGAGGAGGAATTGCCAAACCTGCATTATATACCGCCCTCCTCTACAATACCAACGTCCACGGGCTCGCCCGCAAGACATTTATACCACTTTTCGCAAGGCTCGGAGCAACCGCCCCCGACCTCGCAAACGTCGCAAATGTTCTCAACCGTGATCGCCGCCGTCATACCGCACCGCCCTCGACGTCGAAGTACGCCCGGGCGTATGCCTTGCACTCCTCAACGTGCGCCAAATACGCCACGTATTCCGCGTCGTCCGCGGTGGTGATGCCTTTCCGCGTCAAAGCGATTTCGTCGCCCGTGGTGTATTTCAACCCGATGAGCGCGCTCACCGCTTCCTCGTACCCCGAAAGGCGCACCGTGCCCCTGCGTTCGGTGTAGGTGTATTCCGTGTGCGTTTTTGTCTTGCCTTTTGCTGTCGTTTCGTCCACGACCTCGACCGCCTCAACGTCCTCCGTCGCCGCGATCTCGTAAAGGTCGCCACAAAGTCGCCGAATTTCAAGCGATTGAGGCTTTTCCATAGCTTGCGATTTGCTTCCTGCTCTCATTTCTTATGATCTCCTTGACTGTTTTGACGGATATTTTCCCGTCGATATACTTCGCCGACACGTTTGCGCTGTCCGTGCTCATCAAATAGCCGCGGTAGGACATAAACGCATAGGCTCGGTGTATGTTGTAGCCTTTCCACAAGCGGCGCATGAGGCGCGTGAGCCGTAGAAAAATGCTTTTTCGGATCGTCGTCTTGTAGCGGTAGAATTTGAAGCCGACGAAATCGGTCGCTCGTTGCTTTGTTATCTTGCCTTTGCCGTTGTCGTAGGGCGTCCTGTAAACCTGCCAATTCGCCTTTAATCGACAGCGACGCCGACGCTCGATATATTCCGCAATTTTCACCCGAGCGCGGTGCAAATGCCTTTTATTGCTCCCATACATTACAACGTCGTCCATATATCGCACCATATACTTGACCCGTAAATTGTGCTTTATGTACCGATCGAGCCCCGTCAAATAGAAATTCGCGAGCGGTGCGGAGGTGTACCACCCAAGAGGCAAGCCGTCGTTTTTGTATGCGGTGATGACTTTCGCCAAGAGCCCGACAATTCGCGGGTCTTTGATTTTTCGGCGGAGGAGCTCCGTCAAAATGCCTTTGTCTATCGACGCGTAAAAAGATTTTACGTCGATTTGTAAACAGTATTTCGTGTTCTTCGTGTCTTTCAAAAACCTTTCAACCGCCCGCTTCGCGTAGTGCGTCCCGCGTCCCCTTATGGAGGCGCAAGTGTAGCGATCAAAAGACTTTTCGAGCACGGGGAAAACGATTTGCATAATTGCCCAATGAGCGCATTGATCGGGGAAAAATATCGGCTTGCAAAGCTCGCGCCGCTTCTTGTTTGTCCCCTCGTTGATTATCTCGTAAATACCCTCGCTGAATTCCGCCTTTTCGTCCATAAGGAAAGAGCGCAATTTTTCCGCGTATTCGTCAAGATTTTCTAAAATGCGCCGAACGTTCGAGCGTCGCCGTTTCCTCTTGCTTGCGTGTATAATCGCCCGCTTGCAATTCTCGACGTCCGTGATTTCTTCAAGTTTTATTTTCGACCGTTTCATATCCTGCAAAGTGCCTCTATTTGCTTTTCTCTTTCGCCCCGTAGGTGTTCACCCGTTGCCGTTTACTACCCTACCTTTGCTTCGGCGATATTTTCTCCAAGAGGAGCGGGGGTTGTGTGCTATTTAAGAAATAGAGAAATGCGCGCCCCAATGTTCCAATTCGAATTGCCGACCCCGTTGTTCACGTTCCAATAGAACAACCCGTCATTCGCACCGTTGTTGAGGTTACCGCCCGCACACAACTCCCGATAATGATTTATTTTATACCATAGGGGGAGAGCCCCCTATTTGACCCCCCTCACAAAGCCGCGTGAGAAAGGCGCGCCCCAACGCTCCAATTCGAAACGCCGACCCCGTTGCGCACGATCCAACAGAACAACCCGTCAAGCGCACCGTTGCCGAGGGTACCGCCGTGGAGCACGGTTTTCGCACCGAGCCCGTTTTGGTAGTAGTAGTCGCAATAGTACGTGGTAGAGCTCCCGCCGACTTCCGTCGTAAGCTGTACGTCGGGGTATGCCGCGTCGTAGCCGAGGGCTTTCGCGTACCCCTCCCTGTTCGCCAACGTGTAGGAGCATTTTTTGAACGCCGCATTGCTCGCGGGCGTCGTCGTGTCCGTCCACGCGTCCAAGTCGTCGCAAATATACGGCACGAGGTCGTAGATCGTAACGTCGAGGATATGCGCCCAAGTATTGCCGAAAATGTTTTCAATACCGAGAGCCTTGAACGAGTGCTTGCCGTCGTTCGCCTCCGTGCCGTGTGTCGCGTCGATCGTGTCCGTTTGCCCCGTCTTGTTCGGGCGTCCGCTGATTTGCGTCAACGTTTCAAAGGCGTCGCCGTCGTGCACAATGTAAAGGTCGCCGATTTCGGTGATTGTCCTATAATTGCTTTCCGTGCCGCCCGTCGTGTTGCACTCGATAACGCCGCCGACGACGTACTTCGACGCCGTGCCCGCCGCGAGCGTGATCGTTTTCGTTGCCGCGTCGTAGCTTTCGACGGGCGTCGCCGTGGTAAATACCGACTGCACGCCTTTATATACGCCGTCCGAGTTCTTCGTTCCGTACATAAGCAAAAGAAGCGGTTGCATAAGCTCGACGATTTCGCTCATCGTGGTAATGCTGTACTGTTCCTGCTCCGTATCAATGCCGAGGCGCGTCCCGATCGCTTTCGCGTAGTTATTCGCCGTCGTGCGGTTGATATTGTGCGCGGGGTGCAAGCCCGTTTTAGACGTCAAATAGGTCGCGCCGTCCACCGTTTCCTTGCCCGCCTCATACACGCCAATATCGCGGTAGTTCCAATAAGGGACGCCCGCCCTCTTAAACGCGCGAGGGAGCACGTAAAACGCCGCCACCTGCTTCTTGCAAAGCCATACGTAGGAATACACGCCGATCGTTTGCCGCCCGATATAGAAACGCGAAAAACGCTTGAAGCGGTTGCCCGCGCCGTCCGTGTAGTCTTTCGGCGCAAAAAGGCTGATATAATCAAACGCGTTTTCGCTGACCGTCCCGCCGACGTTCGTCGTGAAGCTGATCTCCCACGGAGAAATAACGCCGTTTTGCCTCGTTACTCTTTCAACCACGGGGGAGCTTGCGCCGCTGACCCACCGAAAGCCGTACTCAATACCGTCGCCAACGGTTGCGCCCTGCACTTCCGCGATCCCCTCGACCGCTTCCGCGATACGCTTGCCCGTTTCGTCCGTTAAAATTCTATACTTTGACATTTTTCTACTCCTTTACTCCTCGGCGTCAACCGCGCAAGGGTATCCCTCCTCGTCATAGGTGAGGGTGATTTGCATTTTTGCGTAAATTTCCTTTACTGCGTCGGCGTTCCCCGCCGCCTCGTTGATATTCTCAATCGCTTCGCCGAGTTCTTCCGACAGTTCTGCGTAGTCCGTCGCCCGAGCCTGTTCCGCTTGTACGCGCGCCGCCTCCGCCGTTCGGACGTCCTGTTCGAGTTTCACGACGTCGGCGATGAGCCCCGTCAAAATCTCGACGCTTTCGTCCTCGCTCACGTCCTCCGAGCCATAGCCCGCCGCTTGAACGTAAGCCTCCACGAGAGCCGACCGCAAAAGGTAAGCCTCGCCGTTTGCGTTTGTGCCGATCACCATAACGTCGAACGTGATCTTGTCGCCCGCACGCTCAACCGCCCACTTCGGAAGCGGAAGCGTAAACGTGCCCGCCGTCGCGTTATACGACCCCTTAAACGCTTTTTTTTGTTTGTCCCCGCGCGTGATACCGATCGCGACTTCGTTGACCGTGCCGAACGCCTCGGAGGTCAACGCCGCGCCGTTCGCCGTGAGCTTCACGGAGAAAAATCGCGAGTTGTAGTCGTTTTGTTTCACCAAGATCGGAATTTTGCGGTATAAATTATCGACGGGGATTTCAATGTTTTTTGTGTATTTCATTTCAAACCTCCTCAATGAAGTCGCTCAACGCCCGAATGTCCGCGACGGACATTTTCATACAGGCGAGCTCGTCGAGGGTAAACGAGATTTCGGGCGCGGTTGCCTCCAACTCGTCGAGGTCGTGAAGCTCCGCGGAAAAAGCCGCACGTTTGTCCTCCGTTACCTTGTAGCCGTTGCCTGTTTTATGGGCGTATTTGCTCAAAATTTCGTTGAATTTTGCGTCGTAGAAGCCGAGGGTTTCCCGCTCGATTTCCTTGCAAAATCGAAAGATTTTATACGCGGTTTTTATGTCAATTTGCTCGTTTTGATGATTGAGCAAAGCCGTCCGCGCGCTGATTATTTTGCCGAGTTTCACCGTTTACCTCCTACTTCACGAGCGCGGTCAAATTGTACTCTTTTCCCGTCGCTATGTCTTTAATAACAACCGCGCCGCCGATCGTGCTGTCGTAGCACAACTCTATGCGGTTATAATTCGCCACACGGAAGTACGCGCCCCATTGATTGACGGGATTATACGGTGCATTTGCAACCTGTCGCGGTGCGCCGATGATGAGCGTGCCGCTGTCCCACGTGTACCCCGTATCTATCCCCCAATAAGCCGACATAGCGGGACAAATAACCGCCTCGTAAACCGTTTCGCTTTTGCTGTACCCGTTCGTCGTGCTGTCCGTGTCGCTCGCGCTTCTTTTTGTGTAGCTTGCCTTGAAGTTTACCCCCGAACACGTCGAGGCGTAAACTGTGGATATCCCGATCGAGCCCGTCCGTACCCACGCGCCGTTGTAATATGCGCCGTCGTCTTTACCAACGGAAAACCCGCTCGCGCCCAACCCCGCCGTAAAGTCGCCCGACACGATCTCAATCGACCCGCTCCCGTCGATATTTGTGAGCTTTTTCCCGTCGATTGCAAACGCGCCGATCTCGCCGCTTGTCGCTGTTATTTCGCCCTCCAAGACGGCGTTTTTTGCGGTTACGTTGCCGTCGGCTGTGAGAGTGAAATTCGGGGAAACAATTTCAACGCCCGCCGTCGAGATTTTCGCCGACGTGATGACTTTGCCGTCGGCGTCTTTCGTAACGGTCGCAAAATCGCCCGACACAATAAGAGAGCCGACGTCTATGTGGTCGGCGGTGAGCCGTTCCACCGTGAGATAGTTCAAAACGGCATTTCCGTCGCGTGTTATGCCGTACTTCCAAACGGTCGCCGCGTTGCTTCCGCCCCACGCGTCCGTCCAAGCAAACCCGCCCGCGTTGAATACGTAGATCAAAGAGCTTTCGGTAAGCGTCGGTTTGTTGCAAAAATACGTTTGCGTCGAGCCGTCCGCTTCCGTGTAGGTTATCACATAGAGCCCGAGGGCGTTCGCCACGACTTCGTTCATACGCGTCAACGCCTCGGCTTTTTGCTCGAAAATGCCGCCCGTCTTTTCGATGATTGCCGCCTCCTGCTTCTTCAAAGCCGCCGCAACAATCGCCCGTTCACGCTCGGTCATCGGGTCAAGCGACGCGTAGCCGCTTGTTGTTTCGCTTTCTCCTGCTCCCGTGAGCTCGGTGTTGTCGTTCATCGTGAACACGCAACCCGACACGCAAACCGCAATCTCCTCGCCGTCCTCGTCGATATACGTGAGCATATCGAGAGGGAAAAGGTGCGGGTGCGGGAGAGCCTCCGCCTCAAAGGGACGATGCCGAAAACCCACGAGCACCGCCGCAAGACTTGAAGCCACCGCGTCGTGGTCGTGCGTGAGGAGCTCGTTGCCCTCAATCGTGAACACGAAGCCGCTCGCTTCTCCTGCGAGGTGCGCCATTTCTTCCTCGTCTATGATTTGAACACCGCGCACCACGACGTCGTTCTCGTGTATTTTATGGTCGAAACGGTCGGAGGTGGTGAGCTTCTCACCCGTGTCCTCGTACCACTTCGCCACAATATACCCCTCGGCGTCGATATAAGCGCAAACGCCCATAATCTCCAAGCACCACATAAGCACCCGCCGCCACGTGCACGCGCCCGGGGCTTGCTCCACCAAATAGGACGCGTTCGGGAGGTCGGAAAGGTTGAGCCGAGAAGTGTCAATCCCGCACGCATAGCACGCACGGAGCGCAAGGCTTTCGACGCTGATCGGGAACACAATGCTCGAAAAATCGGCGTCGCGGTCAAACTTTACCATACGGTCGAGAGCCGCGAGTTCGATTTCTCCGTCTTGTTTTTCGCAACCGTCAACGGTGAATACGCCGAGAGGGATATACTCGACGCCCCGCGACGTTGTGTAGCCGATACGCACGCGCGCCTCCGCGCCCTCAAAGCGCACGCCCTTGAAGTTCTCAACGCCATACTTTCCGATAGCGTTGAGGCGTAGCGTCATTTCAAAAGCCCTCGCCGCACCTATTTCGAGCGACCTGCCCGAAACACTCGCCCGCTCAATAGAGAGCGCGGCGATTTCGTCGTTTGTAATATCGGACACCGACCCGCTCACCAAGTCGAACGAGATGAGCGCGTGGGCCGTGTTGTTTTTGATTGCATTGAGAAGCTCGTCACTCACTCGATACATTTCGCACCTCCCCGCTCCGCGAGATTAGAGAAAACGAAACGCTTTCCCACACTCCACGCTTTGCATTGAAAAGCGGGGCTTTTCGATCGCTCACGTAGAAGCACTCGGTGACATATCCCCCCGTTTTTGCGTCGAGGTATATCACGTCAACGTACTCGGGGTCAAAGGTTTGAAGCAAGTGAGCGCAATCGGCTATGCGGACGTTGTGCCACTCTACCGAAAGTTTGACAACCTGCCCGCTCCGCTTCTTGTGCATATAGTTGCTTTCCGTTCGCCCTGCTCCGTTCTTCGACAAGTCCTGTAAATTGTACTCGTACTTGCTCGGCGCGATCACTTTGACAAATTCCGCCGTGTTTGTTTCGTCCTGCGCCCTGACGCCCTGTATCGGGTTATAATCATAAATTTTGCTCGCCATAGCACCCTCCTCAATTTCCTACGGGGTAAATCGTCTTGCCCGCTTTCCTGTTCTCTCGCGACGCGCTGATCGTCGTGCTCGCCCGCGTCGTTATGCCGCCGCCTCCGCCTGTCGTGGTGGGCGACTGCCCGCCGTTTTTCCGTATTTGCTCGACGTCGCTCGCGATATTTTCCACACGATCGCGAATTTCCGCAAAGACGTCGCCGTCCTCGTTTTTAATAAGCTCGTGGGAAACGCTCACGGGGAGCATTTCGTTGACGTTCACACTCGGGAGCTTTGCGCCGCTTAAATCGGCGGTTACGCGCCCCCACGCGTCGTCAAATTCGTCCGCGAGTGCCTGTTCCATATCGTCGCCGACGCCCGCAATTTCGTCCTCGAAGCCCACACCGACGCCCGTCGCGATATGCGGCCCGACTGTTTCGCGCATTTTCTTCGAGGGGGAATTGATACCAAACCACCCCTTGACGGTTTTCCAAATGCCCTTGCACGCGTCGCCTATCTTCGAGCCGATTGATTTCACGCCGTCCACAAGCCCTTGACCGATACCCTTGATAATATCGATCCCGACTTGTAGCCAATTCGTCGAAAAAATCGTGTCAATGATTGCAAAGATGAGCTTCGGAATTGCCGCTATAAGGGACGGTATTGCTTCCAAAAGCCCCGCAATAAGCGACCCGACGATCTCCAACCCCATACTGATTATTTCGGGGAGGTTTTCGACGATCGTTTCGACGATCGTGATGATGAGCGTCAAAACGCCCTCGATGAGGTGCGGGAGAGCTTCCAAAAGCCCCTGCACCAACGCAAGGACAATTTCGACCGCGTTCTCCACAATGACGGGGAGGTTTTCGACGACGAATTCCACCAACGCCGCGACAATTTCGCCGACGGCTGTGAAAATCGCGCTTATACTCTCCTCCGACAAAAGCCCCTCGACAAGCGATTGAATGAGTTGCTTCCCCGCCTCCAATAACTGCGGGAGCATTTCGGTCAATGCACCCAAAAGCTCTTTGACGAGGTTGACGATCGAGTTCACGAGTTTCGGGATATTCGACGCGATTGCTTTCACCAATGCGACGACTATGTCCGTTACAATTTGAACGAGTTGCGGGATAAGCTCCGCAAGCGTTTCAATGATCGCCGTCGCCGCCTGTTCGACCGTGTCTATGAGCCCGCTGAAAAACTCCTCGACGCTTTGCATATCTTTGACCGACCCCGCAAAGTCGCCGAATATTCCGAGGAGCTGTTTCAACAACGCCAAAAGCCCCTCGATGATCGGGCTCAATACTTCAAACACCTTTTTGAGCCCTGTCCCAACCAATTCGCGAAGCGTTAAGATGAGCGAAATGATCGGCTCTAAAATTTCTTTGATTTTGAGGAGCGCGTTCGTCAAGTCGGGGGACACCGTGCTCCCCTCGCCTATCTCGACTTTTGTGTCCTCATCGGTCGGCAAGCCGTCAAAAACGTTTGACGCGTCGCCGCCTCCCGTGCTCTCGTCGTTCATCACGTTCAATTCGTCGAACGACGCCAAATTGCCCGCTATTGCTTCACCTGTTCCCTCAACCGCTTCCGTCACTTCTTCCTGTGCACCCGCCGCGTCGGTCGCCGTGTCGGTGATTTCCTCCGCCGCGTCCGATACGAGAAAGAGGCTTTTCGCCGCTTGTGCGATCGCAAGAAGTCGCTGCAGTATGTCGTTGAGTTTTTGCACGAAAGGCGTGAGCCCTTTGATTAAAAATTCCCCGATGATACTGCTCAACGAGTTGAAAGTTTCTTTAAGGACGCGGATTTGATTAGCCCAACTGTCCGACGTCCTCGCAAAATCGCCCTGCGCGAGAGATAATTGCTCCGTAACGTATTGATACCGAAGCGCGACCTTTTCCGCCTGCGTCATCTCTTTCATCGACTTATTAAAGCCCTTTGCAAGCGCATACGCCTCCAAATTTGCCTCCGTCATAACGACGCCGAGGTCTTTGAGGGCTTCGCTTTCGCCTGTAAAAATGCCTTTGAGCTTCGTCGCGGCAAGGTCTTGTTCGATATTGTAAAAACTCGAAACGTCCCCGACGAGCCCCGTCAATGCGAGCGACATATTCGTCGCGTCGTCGGTTGCAAGCCCCATACCTTTCGCCATAGACATAAAGGTAGAGCTGTATTTTTTCGCCGAAAGCTCCGCCAAGCCGTAATTTTTCAACGCGCTTTGAGCGAAAGCGTTTGCCTTGTCCGACATACTGCCGAACGCGACGTCAACGACGTTTTGAGCCTCCTGCAAGTCCGAGGCGAGATTGATCGCCGACTTGCCGAATTGCACGAGCTTCGTGATAGCAAAAGCGGAAGCAATTATCCCCCCGAGTTTCTTCACGGTCGAGCCGAGCGAATTTATATTATTTTTCGCCTCCCCCGTGTCTACTTTCGTGTTGATACGAATGCTTCCGTCGTAATTTGCCATTTTTTGCGTTTATTCCTTGTCGTTTGCGGTAGGCAAAGCGTCCAAAAACTCGGCGATTTTCGCTTGATCTTCGTCGGATAACCGACGAGGCAAAGCGTATTTTCGCTTCATCTTCTCCGCCTCGTTCCGCTGTGTCGGCGTCATACCGCTCGTGTCTTTCTTGCGGTAAGAAACAACCGTGGAAAACGCACACTCACCGAGGTCGGTGAGCAAACCGAGAAATTCAAACCAATGCACGCGCGCCGTGTTGAGGTTTATGCTGTAAGTTTTCAAAAACCCCGAATACAGTCGCATAGCGTCATACTCGAAAGAAAATATATCCTCGCCCTCCGCGTCGTCATCTTCTTCCTCGTCATCGGTCGCAATTCCGCGGAGCTCTCCGCCTTTCATAAACCACCGCAACCCCTTGAACGCAAGGTTGAGATCGCGGGGGACGCCCTCCCCGTATAAGAGGTACAACGCCGTCGCCGCCTTTTCGGTGTCCGCGAGATCGTCGTCCGCAAGCGCGAGCGCGATTTGAACACCGATACGGAAGTCCGTGCGTATTAGATACCCCTCGTAATTATCGGGAAAGGGGTCGAGGAGGACGTTAAATTCCACCACGACGAGAGGGCGCGTACTTTCCGCCGATACTGTTGCGACGCATTTGAACAGCGCGCATTATATGCGGCGTGAGCTGATTGAGAAAGTCTTGAACGTTGTCGAGGGTGGGGATAACTCCCTCCCCGAATACCTTGCGGCAAGTGCCGACGCCGAAAACGTCGTCAAGCCAATCGGCGATTTTACCCGCCGCCTCCGTTTCGTAGTTTACCGCGGCGACGAAGTCGTCCAACGTTGCGGTTTTCGGGTCGAGTTTTTGGAATTTCTCCGCGTTCACTCTCGCCGTTTCTTCCGCAAGCTCTTTGAGCTTCTTCATCAATTCCGTGAGCTTCGCCACGAGCCTCTTGTCGCCCGTGTTGATTTCGATAAACTCGCCCGCGTCATTTACTTCGATCTTGATTTTCTCCGTTTGTCCTACTCTTATTTTTGCCGTTGCCATAACGTCCTCCTTTTATTCCTTGTGTTGTGCGCTTATGCGCTCGGCGTGTCCGCCGTGAATGCGAGCGTTTTCGCGTCGAACGTGCCCGCCGTTGCGTCGCCGATGAAGTTGAAAGTGTACCCGATAGAGAGGGGGTCGCTTCCCGCGCCGCCGTAGCTGTCGATTTGCACCGCTACGTCCTGCTTTTCGGCTTTGTAGCCCTTTTCCGCGTCGCCGTCGTAAAGGTCAACAATGAGGATTTGCGTCTTGCAATCGTCGAAAGTTGCGCGCTTGCGACGGAGCTCGTTGAGAAAGTCGTACACGGGGTCGCCTTTCTTCGCCGTTTGCGTTACGGGGAGATTAGGTTGATACCCGACGACTTCACTGTCCGCCGTGTCCTGCGTTACGTCTTGCTCGGTCTTTACTTGCGGGTTGTATGCGATCGACATATCGGCGACGCCGACACCAACGCGAGCCCACTCCTCGGTTGCCGAGCCACTTGCGGCGATATTTAAGAAAACCGCCTGTAAACTTCTTTTGATTTTGCCCATTATAAGCCTCCAAAAATTTTTGCCTCGTAACGTAAAGAGAAAATCGCTTGATACGTTACCGACCCGTCGTCCGCCCGCTCTATAAGCGCGGCGGTTTGCGTTTGTTCGATTTCGTCCACGACGCGCCCGCCGTCGAGTTTGAGCGTTTCGCCCTCGCTCGTTATATATTCCCCGAGCTCCGTGAGGAGCTGTTCGCAATCGAGGCGATCGTCGCTGTCGTCGGGAAATACTCGGAGATAGATTGCAAACGCAAATTCGCCCGTATATCCTCCCGTGACGTCCTCCTCAATGCGGGGAGCACTTGCAAGGGAAGCAAGCGACAAATTGACCGCTTCCGTCCCCAAGTTTTGATAGGTGCAAGCGCAAGGACACGCCTCAAAGGTGTTGACAAGTTCAACGACCTTTCTCGCGATATTGTCCCGCTCTACTATGATATTTTTCATTGTCCGCCGCCTCCTATCTTTCGTACCTGTTTGAGCCACGAGCGACCGTGCACGGCTTTCGCCGCTTCAAACCATTGAGCCTGTGCGTCGGGGTGAAATTGTTTCGAGAAGTTCGCGCCGATCCCGTAATAGCATTGTCGAGCATAGACGCAATCCCAAACAACCTCGCCGCTCCCGATGACCGTGCCCGTTTGCACGCTCCGCGAGAGTGTTCCCGTCCTCATAGGCACGAACGGCGTGCTGTCGCGCATAACCATTGTGTCGAGCCATTTTTGCGCCGTTGAGTGCGACACGTTCAAACGGTCGAGCTTCAAGTCCAAGCGCACCGACCCGTCGGCGGTGTGGACGTCGGGAAAAGGTTTACTCATACGCCTCGCACCTCCCAATGATGAAGCGACACGCTCCCAAAATCGAGGAGCTCCGCGCTTGTGATCTTGTGCGTTTCCGCAACCTCTTTGACCTCCGACGTTTTGAGCGGTATGCGCCCAAGCTCGGAGAAGTCGCCGCGCGCGAAAAAGTCGCCCTTGTCGGAAAACGTGTATTTTTTCCGCGCCTCGTCCTCCGTCAAACGGATAAACTTCGCGGGGCTCACGTATTCCTTGTTTCCTGTGTCCGCCGTAAGCGGTATATACAGTTGAAAAGTGTCCCGATTGACGTCGCCCGTACCTGTGCGAGAATTGCCGTGTACGACACGAAAAAGGACGCCCTTGATGACAGTCGCGAGATATGTGTCGCCGCCCGCTCCTGCCCCTTTTATGCGGTTAAAAACGGTTATAGTGTGAGGGAATTGCATACACTCTACACCCCCTTTTGTATTCCGCAATAGAGCAAGCCCGTCAAGCCGAGATAGAGGCGGATCGTGTCGCTGATTTTTGCCGCAAGGGCTTCGTCGCTCCGCTTGTTTTCCGCAAACGTCCTACTCCACCCGCCGACGCTTTCGCTTTTCACCTCGCGCTCGTTCTCGTTGCCGTTCTCGTGATTTGCGGCAAGTATATCGGCAAGCCTACATTCGCATTTTTTTATTTTCTTCAAATTATTCTCGTTCGCCGAGATCGCGCGTCCGAATGTTGCCTGTTCGATATACTCCGCCGCCAACCCGCCATAGTACGAATAGGAGGAAGCCGAGCCGATCGCCGTGCCGTGGTATTCTTGTTGATAAAACTCATAGTTTGCAAACATATCGAGCCTCCTCCTCACTTATTATTCCGCCGCCGCTTCGCCGTCGTCGGTGTTCACAACGCTCGCCGCCGCGTCCCCGGGCACAAGTGCCGCAAACGGGAGACGGGTTGCTTCGTCGGGGTTTTCCGCGTTGATAGGGTTCGGAAGTTCCCAACCCAAGCGACAAACCACGCGGAGCGCAACCATGTCTTGCTGTGCGAGGTTGTAAAGGATTTCTTTCGTGGTCGGGTCTTGAATAACGCCCTCGGTCAAGAGCTTGTAGGTGATATCCTGTCTAAACGCGTAAACGCCTTGCGACCAATCACCCGCGATAGCTTTGACTTTCGAGTTGTCCCACGTGCCATTTTTCGAGAAGTCCACAAGCGCACCGTCTAACGAGTAGCGAGTGCCGCCCTGTACGTCCTTTTTGAAAATCGGCTGTTTGTTTTCATCGCGCAAGCCGCGAAGCGTCGATTTGAAGCGAATACCCGCCGCGACACCGTTGACCTCGAAGCCGCTTTCTTCGACTTTGCCGAATACGCCGTCCTCGCCCATAATGTCGTTGAAAAGGTCGCCCGACGTGGGGACAACACTCCCCGCCGCCGTGATAGACGCAAGCAGGTCGTCTCTCCAACCTGCGGGCTTGTTCACGCCGAACAAGATCGCGCCGTCGATGACTTTGCCGATTGCTTCCTCAATACGGGGACGCACTTCGCCCCAAATGTCGTAGCCGCTGTCCTCCGCGTCGTTCAAAACGCTTTCGGGGATAGGCACGATAACCGCGATTTCTTCCGCGACGATGCGCTTCTTATCCCACGTCATTTTGCTCGCTTTCTTGTAGCCCGTGTCGCCGTCCACAAAGTAAGCGACGGGGAGCATATTGAGTACGGGCATAGTCCGCACCTTGCTCGACATATTCGCGAGTTTCGTGAATTTCGAGAGAACGATAGACTGCGCGATTGCGCCTTGAATAATCTCCTTGCTGACTTCCTCGGGAATGAGGGCTTCCGCGCCCTCTCTATTGATGATTTCCGCCATAATAAAAAATTTCCTTTTTATCGTTTGCCTTTATAGGCTTAATTTTTAGGTGTGCGACCCGCCGCCGATAAGATCGCCGCCGTCATCGCCGAATTGACCGAGCTCGCACCCGAGCCCTGTCCTGCGCCCGCTCCGCTGTCCTGCTTGAAAGAGCTTGACAGTTTCACGAAGCCGTTGCCCGTACCCGCCGCCTTTTTGTATTGAGGCGCGTCGGTGAGCACCTTGTCGAGCATTTGCTCGAACGTCGTTTTGTCGCCATTTCCGAGCTTTGCGAGCTCTTTCTTGGTCTTGTCGTAGATGAAGTCAACAAAGTCCGCGCCTACTTTCTCGGACACTTTCGCAACCTCGTCCCTTTTTGCGTTCTCCGCCACAAGTGCGTCGTATTTGCCCTTGTAGTCATCGCGTTCCGCCGCGAGATCGCTGTACTCTTTGCTCGACGTTACCGCTACCGCCCGAGCCGCTTCGAGCTCTCTCGTGTGTTTGCCCGCGTCCACATATCCACCCTTTGCAAGGTTGACAAAGTTCGCGCCCGCCGCCTGTGCTTTCTCGGAAAACTGTTCAAAGGTCAAAGCCTCCGCGCCGAAAAGCCCCTTGATTTCTTCGTGTGCCATTGTTTACTCCCTCCCTCGTTGTTTAAGCGTCGCGAGGGTGCGACAGTTTGCGTGTGATAATCGCCCACCGCAAGCGTTTCCGTCGGATAAACGCCCCGACGTGGCGGTTTTGCGTCGATAAACGCGCGACGCGTCGCATATCTCAAAACGCCGAAAATCGGCGATTTTAAGCCACTCTTTCGCGGGTGTAGTCCCTTTGCAAAATCGGGTTTTCTTTGAGAAAATCACGAATTTCCGCTTGTCTTTGCCGTACAAGCGCACCCGACGCCTTTGCTTCCTTTGTCATACCCGCCGCCTCATATACGCCCTGCTGTTTCTTTGCGGCGCGTATTTGCCGTTCGTGATACCGTTGCTTTTGTCGGAGCTCATAGAGTTCGTCGTTGTCTATCCCGAGCTGATTTTTTGCGGGGTCGCGGTCGAACGCACTCGGCGCGTCGGGGGTGGTGGGGAAAAAGTCGTGGTAGCAATTTATTCCCTTGATACCGTCCACCGAGCCGTACCCGCAATCGTCCACCAAAGAGCCGAAGCCGCTCACGCGCTTCCCGAGCCAATACTTGCCGCCTTGCCACTCCGCGTGGGAGGGTCTTGCTCCTGCGTGGGAGGTCGTTTGCACGAGAGAGCAACCGAGGGCGAGCAAGTTCATCTCTTGAATTTGACCGCACACCTGCGAAACGGACGTGATGAGCGTCCGACGCGTTGCCGCTTCCACCGAGTAGTGGATCTCCCTGCCGCTCCTGTCGTACTCCACAACGGAGAGCCCCATTTGTGCAATTTCGTCAACCGCTTGCCGTGTTGCCGCGTCAAACGATTGAGCCCCCGAAACGATCGAAAGGTATGCCTTGTCGGTCGCTCTTGTGAACGCTTCGAGCGCGCTTTGCACGCAACTCGTGTTTGTGAGGTTTTGAATATCGAGGGCGCGGTTGATTGACGCCGTCAAAGTCCTTTGCATAGCCGCCGCCGAAGCTGTTGCCCCGAGCGTCGCCCCGATAGGGTGTAATGGCGTAAACAGCCCCGCCGCCTCGTAGTTTTTAAGTATGCGGTTGTCGTATGCGAGAGAGTTCGCCGCTGACTGTGTGAACGCCGCCGCAACTTCCGCCTCCGTAAGTCCCGAATACTTCGCGACAATTTTTAAGAGATCGCGGTGCAAGAGCCCGTATTGCGTTTGCTTCAAAGCAAGGAATTCCGCCGTGCCTGTTACTCGTCCGTATTGCCTCACGTAGTAAGCGACCCGCGCGAGCATTTCGTTCTCGATTTCGCTCATCAACGACGTCATACGTTGAGGGAGCTCGGAGCTCAAATAGAGCGGTGAAAGCATATCAACCACCCGCCCCGAAACGGAGAGCAAATTCATCTTCGAGAGAGGGACGCGCCGCCTTTTGGTCGGCTTCCCACTTCTTCGCCTGTTCCTCCGTTTCTCCGTACCACTTGACGCGATATTCCCACTTCGCCATAAGCCCCGCCGCCACGTCTTGACGGTCGCGCTCACGCTCCGCGGTTTTGTCCTCGATTATACTGTCGTCGAATTGCACCTTTACCGTCGCGTCTTGTTTCACCGTTGCGCCCGCGAACGTGCTCGCCGCGTATATAATCGTGTCAATGAGCCCACGGAGAGCCGCGTCAATAATGATTTCGTGCTTCTTGACGTTCCGAAACATTGCCGAGTTCTCGGAGATGACCTGCGTCGCCGTGGTGATACCGCTCGCGTCGTACTTGTAGCGATTTTCACCGAGCCCGACGCGGGTCGAGAGGAAATTGAGGGCTTCGTTCATACCGCTCACAAACGCCTCGGCACGAAGCTCGCCCGTGCTCTCCTGCACATACGGCTTGTCGTCGCTTCCGATTGCCGCGCCTTTCGGGAATTGATAGAAAACAATATCATTCTCGTCAAAGGTCGCACGAGTGTCGCCGTCGCCGCTGATCGTCATCGCCTCCGCGCTTGCATAGACACGCTTGCGCCCGTATTGATACTCGACGCCGAAAGTGTCGAACACGATGTCCGTCGTTTCGAGCTGATCAATAGCGTTTGCGTATATGGATATTCCGAGGGGGCTGTCGGGTGCGATATTATTCGCCACGTTCGGGCGGATAATTTGAAACCATTTCCTCGGGCTTTTCGTCTTGAATACGTAGCCCGCCGCCTCATCAATGTCAATGCTCCCGCTCGTGTTTTCCGTGCCTACGAGGTTGTGTATTTCGTAGTTTCCGTCATCTCCGAGCAAGTGCATTGAAATATACACCTTTTTCCCGTGCTTCGTAACGAAGCCGCACTCGGTTATATCCTCGTCGTCCACCGTGAACGGATAGCACCGCGTTCCGCTGACAAACTCAACGCGCACCGTCGCTTTTCCGTCGTTCACGACCTCGCCCGTTTCCTTGTTGACCGTGAGGTTATCGACGCGAGTGATGAACGCACCGAGCCCGAGAGCAAACGCCTTTTCGACGCCTTGATTTCCTTTCGTGCGGAATTTCGACCTCGTGAGGACGTCGTCCACGACCGCTTGCGTCGCTTCGTCGTCGATGACGATCGTCGTCTTTTCATTGAGGAGCAAGCTCGCCCAATCTTCGCACACGGTTTTCGCCATACCCGCCGAGCGGCGACGTTGCGTAACGTGCTTGACGCCGTTGTAAACCTTGTAGTAGTGGAATTTTCGGACGTTGCCGCGATACCACGAGAGCCACAAATTGATATAGGCGCGGTAGGTGTCGCGGGAAAGTTCCCCGACCTTGCCCGCAAGCAAGTCCGTCCTGTTATACTTTGCAAAAATCTCCGTCAATTTCATTGTGTACCTATCCTTTACGCGAGCAAGTATTTCCCGACGGGCTCGATCGCGTATTCCAAGCCGTCGAGGGTGTCAATGTCGCTCGTCCCGTCGTCGAGCCTCTCGTCCTCCCACTTTTTCGGGTTGTAAACTGCCTCGCACAATGCCGCCTCGACGTGAGGACAGCCCCGCAAAATGTGGAAACGCCCGAGCCCGAGCAATCTATTGACTAAACGAATACGGTCGTTTATGGGGCTTTTCAACGCGTTCCCCACGGTGCAAGCCGCCGCCCGTTTCTTCGCTGTTTGATATATTCCCGCGATGAGCGTTTGTTCCGCGCTGTCGCAATATACCCGCATACTTTTCCCGAAGCGTTTATACAGCCCGTCAATGAAGTCGCAAAACTCGTTTTCGAGCCTGTTCGGGGTGATTATGCCCGTTATTTTACGCGCCGCGAGTACGATCACTTTGCCGAACGCGGGCGTGAAGCCAACCGCGACGAACGTGCTCGCCGACTTGTTTCCGCCAAAGTCCACGCCGACGTTGATGAGTTGCAACGGCGGGCAAATATCCAAGTAATACCGCGCGGGGTTTTCCGTAAACGTCGGATAGCAACCACCCTCCGCCGCACACCAACGCCCCAAAATATAACGTTGATAATCTACCGTCCCTTGATACTCCGCGCAAAGATTTTTGACAAACTCGGGCGAGAGTGTGGGGTTGTCGAATATCGTGTACGTTTGATTGTATATATCGAGGGCGGGGTTGTCTATAAACTTTTTCAACCAATGCCCGGGGGCTTTCGGGTTGTATGTCCCGTCAAAGCGGGAATACGAGCAATCAAGTCGCGACTTTAAGAGATCAAAGACTTCCTTGCTCCACTCCGCCACCTCGTCGCCGTAAACGTATTTGAACGAAGCACCGCGGAGCTTTGATTGCTGACTGACTTTTTCCGCGCCGAGGCAATAAACCTCCTCGCCGAACAGTCGGCACGTGTTGTCGCTTGATATTTCCCCGACGAGTTGCGGCGTCCATAGCTCGCGCATAGGCTTCAAAAGGTTTCGTTCAATCGTTGAGCGCGTAACGCCGAGGATAAGCGAAAGCCCGGGCTTATTTATTCGCTCGCGGATATTGTAGGGAATTGTGAACGCTCGGTCGAGATAGGTTTTCCCGCTTCGCGTCGCCCCGCCTTTGAAGTTCCAACGCGCACCCGCGCCGTTTATGTACTCGCGCTGTTTCTCGGTAAACTCAAACGCCGCCACCGTCGCCCTCGTCGCTTATCTCGGGGGAGAGTTTTGCCCCTGCCGCCGCCTTTACGCCTTGCAAGATCGCGTCGAGCTTGTCAAGCTGTTCCGCGTCCGCCGCGACGTTGATCGTTTCACGCTGTCCGAGGTGCTGTTTTCCGAGCCATATCGCCATTGTCGCATTGTGCTCCGCGAGAGCCCATTGCCGCCGCCTCAATGAAGCGCGTCCGCCCGCCGCATACTTTTTATATACCACCGCAAAAGTTTCCCCGTCGTATTCTTCCTTGACCCACCGTTCGAGAGTGTCAACCGAACAATCGAGGAAGCCCGCAATCTCCTCCGCGGTGCATTGAAGTTTGCAAAGTTTTTGAAACGCGTCCCGCGTGATTTTCTTTCTCGGGCGTCCGTTCGGGTTACCCGTTGCTTTCCGTGCCATACTTCACCGCCTTTTCACCCGTCAACGCTTCCCAACGCTTCACGATGACGTCGCAATATTTCGGCGAGAGTTCCACCATACGACAAACGCGCCCCGTTTCTTCGCACGCGATAAGCGTCGAGCCGCTTCCTCCGAATACGTCGAGGACGATTTCTCCCGCTCTCGTGCTTGATTTTATGCCACGAGCACAAAGCGCGATCGGCTTCGGCGTTGCGTGCCCCCCCGTGTGCTCTCTTTCTTCGAGGCTCGTGCGGGGGAAGTGCCACACGTTGTTCATATTGTCGTGAGTGTTGTCGAAGTAGGCGCGGGTTGCGTAATATTTACGTTTGATTTCCTCGTATTCCGCCTTTATCTCCTCATACTCTCGCTTGATTTTTCCATATTCGACGCCGAAAGCGTTGATCCCGTGCGCCTTGCAATAGTCTTGAAGTTTTGCATACCCCTCGGCGTTCGGAAACTCAAACTGCGACCGCGCCCAATAGTGAGTACACCGCGTGC
Source organism: Candidatus Scatosoma sp. (assembly GCA_045127595.1). GTDB lineage: Bacteria > Bacillota > Clostridia > Christensenellales > Borkfalkiaceae > Scatosoma. The sequence goes on from JBGVQS010000028.1 coordinate 36,101, forward strand.
TGTCGATTTCCGTGAGTTGCTTCGTCGTCAACCCGCTCTTTTTCTTCTCGTCCTCGAAAAATTTGCGGATAGGCTCAAAGCCCTCGTAATAGTTCTCGGCGTTATCGTTGAAGCCCTGCACGCCTTTCATCACAAAAAGGCATTTTTCGTCCGCGATCGGATACATACGCCAAGACTTCTCCGTTTGACCTTGCCCGTGTGCTTTGTCCCACGTGATAAGGTTGCGAAACGTGAGCTCCTGCGCCTGTATCATCGGTTTGAGTATTTCGCCGTATATGTCCATAAGCGGCTCATCCGTGCCCCAACAATACCAAGAGCCGACGCCTTTGAGATATTTGAACGAGAGCGCGATCCACTTGCGATTGAACGCGAGGAGGTCGTCCGCGTTGAGGTTGTCATTGAGCACGCCCGCCGCCTCTTTCTTCATACCGTAGGGCGGGTCGGTGAAAACGAGATCGGCGACTTCGCCGTTCATCAATTTTTCAAGCGTTGCCGCGTCCGTGCTGTCGCCGCATATAAGACGGTGAGCCCCGAGCTTCCAAACGTCCCCGAGTTTTGTCGTTGCTTCCTCGGGTGCGTCGGGTATGTCGTCCTCTACGTAGTCCGCGCCGTCATCGTCGTCGAGATCGTCAAGCCCCCAATCGAGCTCCGCAAAATCGAGATCGTCCGCGAGGTCGGTTTCGTCGAGTTCGTCGCGCAAGAGGTCGTCGTCCCACTCCGCGAGCTCCCCGATTTTGTTGTCGAGGAGGCGATACCGACGCTTTTGCTTTTCCGTGAGCCCTGTTTTACGAACGCAATCGCACTCCGACCATTTGAGCCGCTTCAATGCTTTGAGGCGGGTGTGTCCCGCAAGGATCACATTGTCCTCGTCGATGACGATCGGCGCACAATACCCGCACTTTTGGATAGACTTCACGAGCGTCGCAACCGCCGCGTCGTTCTTTCTCGGGTTTTTCTCGTAGGGTATGATTTCCGAGAGCTTCAAACGCACCCGATCAAAATCTTTTTTCTCGTGCTTTGCCATAATTTCCTCCTGTGTTTCCCTCCTCCACCAAAAGAGCGCGGGCGCAAAACGGTCGAGTAAAGAGCCGCGCGCTCCCAAAGGAGGAAACTTGCCGTCGTGGGGATATGCCGACCCCCGACTGCTACAACCAATTATAAACGAGAAAAACACGAAAAAAGTCCGACAAAATCGGACTGCAGTCGTATCTTTTCGGAATAAAGCCGTTTTAAGCAAGAAAAACGGGGCAAAACGCGTTGATACGTTTCACCCCGACCAAATTCCCGACCGTCAAATAAAGGCGATTTCTCGCGCGATTTTCTCGGCGATTTCAATGACGTCGCGCCTCCACTCGAAAACCGTCGAGCGGGATATAGGCAAGTCGCTCGTAATTCGCAACCACCCGACGCGACGGAAAAAGTAAAGCTCGACGAACTTCCCCTTGATTTCGTCAATGCGATTGAAGTGCTTGCGCGTTTCCTCCGAAACGTACACGGCCCGAGTGATTTGCTCGCCGCCCATATATTCGAGTTCGCCGTTCTCGTTGTTTATGTAAATACCGCGCGCCCGTTGCGCCTCGTCCCGTGCAATCTTTTTGAACGTCTTATAGCTGTATAACGCGTTCAACACTTTCGCCTGTTCTCTCTCCGTCATTTTCGTCGCCCTTGCTGTCTTTTTGCGGTAGTCCCTTTTACGGGAAAAGGCGTCGATCCCTCAAAGGGTCGCGCCTGTCCGTGCTCCGCTCACGCTTTCGCTCGGTTTTAATCTTCCTCTCGCCAATACTCAAAATACGGCTTTGAGCTTCTTTTCCCGTCCTGTTTGACTTTCCCGACCTTTACGGCAAAGCCCTCGGTTATAAACATTTTCGCAAATTCTTCGCACGCTTTCACGCTCGAAAGATACACGCGCGTCCGCCCTTTTTTGACTTCGCTCATTTTTTTCGTTTACCTCCTCCCGTTTCTTCTTTGCAACGCAACCCCTCGGACGTGCACACGAAGCACTTGCTCGTGTCGCCGTTGACGTCGTTGCGGTCGCGACAGCGGATTTCTACCCCGTGGGGCGTTTTGTGCATAACTCTCTTTTTGCAATTATCGCACCTGTTCGCGAGAGGGCACGGCTTCGCGTAGTTCTCGCATATTCTTTGCTGTTTTTTGTTATTCTTTCCCATTGTTGAAAATCTCCATTTCAAAATATTTGCGATCGTTGTCGCCATTGTTGAAGCGCGAGTGAGGGGGAAGCTCCCACCACGGCTTGCCTGTATAGTCGGGCTCGGGGAGATAGTAATAAGCCGCCGCACCCGTTTCGTCCGCGCATTTCGGCGGGTCGTCCCGATTTTGCTCATCGGTGTCCCGTTTTTCGGGGCTGTCGTCCCGTTTTTCGCACCGATCGTCCTCACGACTTGCCACCACAAGCGCACAATAGAGGGGAAACACGACGCACGCGCCGAGCGCGAGCAAGATGATGAATACCGTCATATCTCATCACCCCACGCGTCCCAACCGTCCGCGGCGGTGCGAGCAAAGAGCTCCAAAGCGCACCCCCCCCCGTAAGCCTCATTATGCGGTCGCGCACCTCGGGAGGTTTTTCGCTGTGCCGCCGAATTTCCGCCTCGATGATTTGACGGACGTCGTGAGCGCGGACAATCTCTTTCGCCTTTGTCTTTTTGCTGATACCGAGCAAACACACCTCGGCGTTCGCCCTCGTGTACTGACCCATTCCGACGAAGTTCCCGCCGCTTTTGTATTTTTTGACCCAAACGAACGCCGCCGTCTTGTATGTAAAGCCCCAAGCGCGCATAACGTCGAAAGCCTCGGTAATGTTCGGAAACGTCGCCCACATAAAGAGAAGCGCATCGTCCTCGCAAAGCTCCCGCACGGGAAGCGCGGCGATTTCCTCCGTTTTCATCGTTTTATAATGCTTTTTAGCCGCTCCGCGCCCGCCTTGCTTATATTCCCACGGAGGGTCGGCGTAAATGATTTTATACCGCTTTGACGCGTTGAAAATGTCTATTTTCACCTCACACCTCCCCGCGCAAGGACGCGAGCCGCCTCGTCGCTTCTTCTTCGCTTCCGAATACGTAAATACCGAACAAGTCCTCGGTATAAAACCCGCTTTCGTCCGCGTCCGCGATTAAGTAGGAGATTTCCACACTTCCCGCCGTGTTGATATTTACCGAAACGCTGACGATCTTCATCGGCTTGAAGCTGTGCATACCCGTCAACTTGTAAACCGTCGAGCCGACTTTATACTTCAAGCGCACAATTCTCCGCTCGTTTTCCGCTTCTTGATATTCCGCAAGGCGGTCGATCGGCGCGCCTGTGTAGCCTGTTTTTTCTCCGTTATAGACGTGTAATTTTATGCCGTTTTCCTCCGTGTACGGGAGCAACCACGCCCCGCCTTGTGTCTTTGTGATTTTCAATTTTTTGACGAGCTCACTCATCGTCGTCGCCTCCTCCGTATTTTTTCTCTATCGCGCCGAGCAATAACAGCGCGACGATTGCCCCGAAAAATGCACCCCAAAACGCGCTCATACTCACCGCCTCCTATGCCTGTTCGCGTTCGAGCACGTCGCAAAATGCGAGATATACCCGACGCCCGTCGCCTGTTTGCTGTCAACGTCTATGTCCGCGCGGACGACGTTGCCGCTCTCCGTAATAATCACCGCCGCCCCGTTCGGGTTTTCCTTGTAAGTCCGACCCTCCGCGTCGCACGGCATTGATCTCCCTGCAGCCGTCTTTATCCACTTAATCGGCGCGCCGCAACTTCTACACTCCGCCATTTTTTACTCCTCCTCGCTTTCATCATCTTCGTCGTCATCGGTCGGCGACGCCATTTTCGCCCCACAATGCGGGCAAAACTTCGAGAGAGTAAGGAAAGCGCGATCATACTGCTCGGGGGCGTGTTCGGGCTTTGAGTACATAGGCGCACCGCCGCACGACGAGCATTTATACGACGCGGGTGTGTTCGTGTCCTCCCACTTTGCCTCTATCGGAGCTTTTTGCGCCTCTTTCTCCTCGGCATAACCGAAAATAACCACATACCCCGCCGCCCTCGGCTCGATTTCCGCGACGTTTGTGTATAAACACTCGCGATTTGCCTCCACAAGCTCGGCGGGCGTCCCGCTGTCGCATACGATCGCCCTGTCATCGGCGCGGCGTACCTCCACGAACGTTTCGGGGTCGATAGGTTGCAAGGCGTCAATAACACGGATAGGGCGAGGGGTGTCCTGTTCGGCAATTTTAAGCTCGTGTGTTGCGCCTCCGACGATTTCAAGCGCGCGTTCAAGTCCCGCGATGACGCCCGTGAGGTGCGTGATTTCTTTTCCGAGACTTTTCCTTTCTTCCTCTCGCCCCTCCGCAAACCCCTCGTTGAATGCCTCCTTGTACGCCTCCTGCGCCTCGGTTTCCGATTGACTAACATATAAAGGCAATCGCGTCGTGCGCTCCATTTTTGGAATTGTGCCGTTCGCTTCCATAGCTTCCCGTTCTCGTAAGTTCATCTATTTCCCTCCTTATAAAACCTTTCCGCCGTGTTTGTACGGGCGCGTCTTGTTGTATTCGTGCTTTTCTTTTATGACCTTTTCGAGGTCTATCCCGTAATACTCGCACATATCCATTATGCGGATCACAACGTCGGCGAGCTCGCTCGGCACGCCCTCCATTTTGCCGTTTTCCGAGTAGTAAGTTTCGGTCATACTTTTGCCCTTTCTCACTTCCTCAAACGCCTCCGACACCTCGGAAACAACGAGCATTAAAAGCTCGCCCGGGCGACGCGGGTCGTCCCACCACCCGTGGGCTTTTGCGTTTTTGTGGATATCCTCGCTAAATTCTTTGATTGTCATTTTTGTCCGTCCTCCTCGTTCAATCTCTTGCGGCATATCTCCGCGTATTCGCTTTTTAATTCGATGAGCGCATAACCGCGCCCGAGTGATTTCGCAACAACGCCGACCGTGCCGCTTCCTGCAAAGGGGTCAAGCACGACGCCGCCACTCCTGCTTCCTGCAAGTATGCACGGCTCGACGAGCTTCGTCGGAAACGTTGCGTAGTGCGTTTCTTTGCTTCCTGTCGTCGATACGTGCCACACCGACCGTTTACGTCGTAGCCCTGTTTCGTTCGGAGCGTTGCCGTGTGATTCCGCGCTTGTGGGCGCGTCGTTGTTGAACGACTGCCCGCGGGTGTAAGCTCCGCCGCCTCTAAACGTCCTACGGTTGCCTTTGCGCCGCCCTGCGTTCTCCCGACTGCTTCCCTTGCTTCCGCGCGGTTGCGACTTGTCAAAGCCTACACACGGCTCTTTTATCGCCTCGCCGTCGAAGTAATAACGCCGCGACTTCGAGAGCAAAAACACGTATTCGTGGGCTTTCGTGCACCGATCGCGCACACTCTCGGGCATACAGTTCGGCTTTTCCCATATTATGTCTTGCCGCAAATACCACCCGTCCGCACGAAGCGCGAGGGCAAGCAACCACGGGACGCCGATCATATCTTTCGGCTTGACGTGCTCCGCCGTAGTAGGCGGGACGCCGTTCACATACCACCCCTTGCTCGTGTTTTGCTTGTGCCGTTCTCTCGTTTCCTGCTTCTCGTGCGAGCCTTTTCCGCTTCCTGCATAGCTGTCGGCGATATTGACCCAAAGCGTGCCGTCGGGCTTTAATACCCGCCGCACCTCTCGGAAAACTTCGACGAGCTTTTCAATGTATTCGCCGACCGTTGCTTCAAGCCCGATTTGACCCGCCACACCGTAGTCCCGCAACTGATAATACGGCGGGGAGGTTATGCAACAGTCCACGCTGTCGCTCGGGAGCTTTTTGAGCTCCGCAAGCGCGTCGCCTTGTAAAATCTTTTTCACGTAGTCGCCCTCCTATGCTGTCAATACTTTTTCGAGCTCTTTCATCGTTTTGAGCTTCTTCCGAACGCAAAGCTCGGGGAGGTTTGCCCTCACGAGCACGGTCGCCATAACGGGACAAACGCTATTTCCAATTCTCGCGATTTGCGCCGACTTTGAGTAGCTGTCCGACACTTTCAAAACATAATCGGGAGGGAAGCCCTGCGCCGCCGCGAGCTCGTGCGGCTCTAACATACGCATAGCGACGTCGGAAATAAAATACTGCACGCCGTCAATCTCAATAATCAAAATCTCATCGGCGGCGATCTTATACCCCGCGTAAGTGTTCAAAAGCTCCCGCACCTCGTTCCACTTTCCGAGAAGCGCGTCGCCGCTTCCGAGCTTCGTGAGATACGTCCGCACCTCCGCGTGGTGTCCTGCTTTCGCTGTTATTGTGGATAACGGCTCGCCGACGCTTTGCCCGTCCATACCTCGACGGAAAGTCGCAATATGCGACGCCAAAAGCGCGAAACGCGGCTCGGTCGTTACCGTGTGCAAGGGTTGAGCAACGTCTTGAACATTGTCCTCGCCCGTGTAATACTTCACAAGCGTCGCGCCCAAGAGCTGATTGTGGTCGCCCGCCGTAACGGTCGGGAGGGGCTTGTCGATTTCTCGCCCGCGCCCGTCCTCTCCGTTTCCATACCTCGAAGTTAAGGACACCGCCGCGAGGGCGTTGTGGTCGATTGCCGTGATTGTGGGGAGCGGTTTGCCAACGTCCGCGCCCGCTTGCTTCTCGCCCCCGTAATACTTCGAGAGGTAGGGCGACACGACAAAGTTCCGATTTCCCGTCGTGATCGTCGGAAGCGGCTCGTTTACCCCGTGGGGCGCGTTTCCCGTGTTGTTGCTCATCACGTAGGGCGTCAATACGGGATCAACCGCAAAGTGTTTATTGACTGCGGTGATTGTAGAGAGCGGATCGTCTACCGACTGCGGCGCGTTCTCGTAGTTCATTTGCATAATGAACGGACGCGGCGAGCGTATAACAAACTTGTCGAGCCCTCTCGCGATACGTTTCAAAGTGTTCACGGAAAGGGGCTTGTTTCGCCCGAAAATCGTCTTGCAAGGTATTCGCCAATCAATGCACTCCGCCGCCGTTTTGTACGGCTTCAAAGGCTTTTTGTCGCCGTGCGTCGGCTCGGGGAAAATGATCGGCTGACCGTCGCACCGAGCGATAAGGAAGAAACGCTTGCGGGACGTCGGCGCACCATAGTCGCAAGCCCTCATGACGCGCCAATCGACGGCGTACCCGAGCTTTTTGAGCTCATTGACGAACGAGCGGAAAGTTTGCCCCGCCTTTTCCTTTATCGGTTGCCCGTCTTTAATCGGGCCCCACGTCATAAACTCCTCGACGTTCTCCAAGATGATGACGCGGGGGCGGACGGTTGCCGCCCACCTCACCGCAACCCACGCAAGCCCTCGTATCTTCTTTGACACGGGCGTCCCGCCCTTTGCTTTTGAGAAGTGCTTGCAATCGGGAGAGCACCACACGAGAGCCACGGGGCGACCCTGTGTAACTTTGCGCGGGTCAATCTCCCAAACGTCCTCGCAAAAATGTCGAGTGTAGGGGTGATTTTTCTCGTGCATTTCAATCGCCGCGCGATCGTGATTGACTGCTATGTCAACAATGCGCCCCGTCGCGAGTTCTATGCCCGTACTCGCACCGCCTCCGCCCGCGAAGTTATCCACAATAAGCTCGTCGGTGAAATTGTATTGATATGCTTTCACTCGTCCTCGCCTCCGAATATTTCCTCCGTAATTCGCACAACCGCGGAGAGGCTCACCCTCGCGTCGTTTGTTGCGTGTGCGATCTTGTCGCGTACCTGCTCGCAAAAAGCGTTGAGGTATAAACGGTTGACCTCTTTCGCAAGGGTTTTGAGTTTATTGAAAACCTCCTCGCTCACACCGAAGTCGTCTTGTGTCTTAATTTCCATTTTCTCGTAGAAAATGAATTGAAGCCCGGGCGTCTTGCCTTTGTCCTCGTCCTCGACGTGCTTGTCGAAAAGATTGAGTTGCTCCGTGCCTTTCTTGAAAAACGAGATCACCACGGGATACGCCTCGGTGTTGATATGTACGACGAGCCCCGTGTTCTTCTTTACGTATTCTTTGAGCTCGCTGACCTTTTGCTTGTAGCTGAAAATTGCCGTCATTTTGTTTGTGTCCTCCTGTTGTTTTGATTAAAAAGGGAAAAATTCTTTGAAGTATTCGATAAGGGTGCGCCCCTCGGTGTCATCAAGCTCGACGATTGTCCCCATTTTTTGCGCGGGGTTGTAATTTTCGAGCTTGAAGCCGTTGCCCGTGTATGTGATTTTGAACGTCCTTTTGACGCACGGGCTCGCTTCGTCGCCTTTCGGCTCACGCCTTTCGGCTCACGCCGTTCGTGCACTATAATCACGCCGCACCTCCTCAAAAGGGAATATCGCTGTCGTCGTCGCCGATCGCCATTTGCGAAAGCGTGGGTTTCTTCTTTGCGGGTTGTGCCGCTTGCGGAGCTTCACCGTCCTCGGCGCGCGCCTTTGCGCTCAAATACTCCACGCGGGTTACGATTATGTCAACGACCTTTTGCTTGTTGCCTTTGTTGTCCTCATATTCGCGGGGCTGAACGCTTCCCTCGACGTGCACCTTGCTCCCTTTCGCCGTATAGCGGGCAATACCCTCGGCGACGGCTCTCCAAGCCGTACACTCAAAAAAGTCCGTGTGCCGCTCTCCGTCGGCGTCCCTGTATTCGCGATCGACGGCAATCGCAAACCTGCACTTTGCGACGCCGCTCGGCGTTTCCGTAAGTTCGGGGTCGCGGGTAAGGCGACCGATAAAAAACACTCTATTCATTTTTTTGCCTCCTGTTCTTCGTATTTTGCTCTTAATTTTTGACAGCGGGGATAATCGCCCTTGCATTTCTCGACGGGTATTTTACACCCAAAGCAAGCCCGACGCTCCTCGCGTCGCCGTTTCCGTTCTTCTACACTTCGACCGTTTCGGGTCTTTCTTTTTGTCATCGTTTGCCTCCGTTCGGTAAGATTTCCACAACGACATAGGTGCGCTTGTCATCGATCACCTCGTCGTATATTTGCGCGACGTACTTGCGACTGTCGTCCGTGATGAGCTTCGATTGCGTCATAGCGTCAAGCACAAATTTCGCCGCGCTTTTGATATTGTCAACGTCCCGCCTCTTGTCCTTTTCGTGCCACTCTATACGGAGCTTGACGGGATATTCCTCGGGGTGCACCTTTCGGAGCGTGCCCGCCCGTTTTGCCTCGAATAAAGCCCATAAAACGACTTGCTCCGTTTCCTCTTTGAAGCTCGCGCCCCTGTACTTGTTCGCCCTGCAAGCGGCTTGATAATCGTTGAGCGAGGGCATTTGTGCGTCGATTGTGAAAAAATTTCTTTCCATAATCACCGCCCCGCTTTGACGTCGAAAAAGCCGCCGCCGATCGCCCTGCGTATGTATTCGCACTTCATTCCGTCGTCATCACCGCACGCCTCGTCAAGCCTCAAAATAATATCAACGAGCTTTTCGTTCGTTACGAGGTGTCGGTTGGCGTAGCAATAACGCAAAAAGTCTTTTAATTCCTCCCGCAAACGGCTCGAAACGCCGAGCTCGGTCATCACCTCCGCGTGGCTCTTTAATCGTTCCAAGCTCCCGCCGCTTTTGATAATCTTGCCTTGCCATTTCGTCGCGCTTGTTGCGCGCTTCTCCATTTCCTCGTTCCAAGCATAGAAAGAAGCGATAGCGTCCGCGTCGTCGAAGTTCATCGCTCGACCCTCACCCCAAGCAATAAGCTCCTCGTCCGTCATCTTTGAAAAATCGGGGACGTTTTCACTCTCGCACGTGTGCGCGCTTGTTGTTTGTTTTTCTCTATCAATTTCTTTCTTTCTTTCTTTCTTCCCTACTATGTTCTCTATACTATCTTCTCTTATATAAGGTAGGGGGGCGGTCATTTTGTCCGACGGGGGGCGGTCATTTTGTCCGACGGGGGCGGTCATTTTGTCCGCCCCCCCTCCGAGGCTCTCAATCTCGTCGAGAGGGGTGCACTTGTAGGCATTTGTCAAGCCCGTCGAAGCGTTGCGGTCGTTCCTTTTAATGAGCCCCCGCACTTCCAAATCGTCGAGTATTCTCCGAATTGTCCGCTCCGACGCGCCCGTAAACTCCGTGAGGTATTGCAAAGAGCCTTTGAATTCGCTCTCTCCGTCCTGTGAAAACGAATACACAAGCGCGTAAACGATGAGGTCGTTGCCTTTGAGTTGTAGGCGGTTTCGCATCCAACCTTGCACAACGTAGTAGCTCTCGTCTTTTATCATCTTTCACCTGCTTCGCCGCCGACTGTCGGGCGGCTTGTTTGCCTGTTCTTAAAACGGCTCGTCGCCCGTTTCGAGCGGCTGTTTTTTAAGGTGCTCACCCTTGCACTCCGCCGAGCACACCGCCGCGCCGTAGGCTTTGAGTGTCTTGCGGTAAAGGGCGGACGTCATCGCTTGCCCGCATATCGAGCATTTCCAATCCGCGCCCGAGTTTCTCCACTCGTTGAGGGCTTGCCCTGTTTCGATTGTAGGAATAAACCCACCGTCGCCGAATAGCTCCGTCCTGTCTTTCGTGGGCGACGCGTAATGGTCTTGTGTAAGCTCAAAAAATACGGTGAATTCGTACTCCACGCCGTCGCGGAAAATCGGGGCAAGCCCGACCTTTTTATAACCTTTTCGACCGCCGTCGTTCGTTTCAATGTACGCGTCCTTTGCTCGGAGCGTTGCGATTATGTCAATATTTGACTGCAGGATACAATCGACGAGGCTCGTATAGATCGGGTCAATATCGCGCCACGCGACGTAACCGTTCCCGCTTTTAGACTTCCGAACAATGTCGTCGTGCTGTTGAAGCATACCGCCGTCCCCGCTCCAAGCGTGGGAGAGGCTGTCAATGATAAGCACCTCGAAGCCCTCCGCCACCGCGTATTTGATTGCCTCGATATATTTTTCCGCCGTGAATGGAGGCTCTATCGGGCACACCGAGAATTCGCCGAGATGACTGTAAAGCTCCGCGCTCCCGTTTTCCGTGTCGATGACCGCGACTTTCGACCAATCGCCGCAAATACCAAACGCCGTGAGCAATGCCGAGTAGGTTTTTCCTGCACCGCTCGGCGCGGAGTATGCTATTTTGAGTTTGATTTTTTTTCTTTCCGCCTTTCTAAACATTTTGAGTTTCCTCCGTTCGATTTATTTGATTTGAATATTATTGACCGTTTCGAGATGAGCCCCGGGCACGTCGCGCCCGCCTTTGATTGCTTCCTTGATTGCCGTCTTGTCGGGCTGATACTCTACCTTTTGCTTTACAAACTCCGCGGGAAGCGCGTCAACGTTGTCGATGACCGTTTGCTCCGACCTGCGGAACGATATGCTTGCATATATGCCGCGGAGCTTCTCCGTGCCCGTTGCTATACACGCGTCCGAAAGCGTAGTTTTTACGCGGTCGCGCTCGGTGTCGAGCCGCTTCTTGTAAGCCGTCAAACGCTTAATAGCCGCCTCCGCGCGCTTGCTTTCCTCGTCGATCATACGATACACGACCGCCGTCGCGATCGCCTTTTCTTCAAACTTCATTTGCACGTCGTTCAAAGCCGCAACGAGATCAACACTCACCTCGCCCGTTTCGTCGTCCGCGCTCGCAATAAGCGCGTCGTAAATGCTGACAAATTCCGTCGTAAGCTCGTAGATATTAGGCATTTTCTTCGTCCTCCTGCTTGTCGTATTTAGCAACGTCTTTTTGCGCGCTTGCGACCCTGTCGCTTGCTTCCTTTGAGATTTCCGCAAAATACTCGAAGTCGTCCGTGGTGAGCGTGTCGCCGCGAGCTACGCGCTGTTGCATTTCTTTGTTGAGCTTCTCCGCGACTGCTTCCGCGACGAACTTCGCCTTTTCAAGTTCAAACCTTGCATAATCTTCCGTTCCATAGTAAAATTTTGACATTTTGAGTTTCCTCCGTTTTTAATTTTTTATTTTTCCCGTGAGATTTCGCGCCACGAGCCCGCGTTTGCCGATTTTTCGGCGGTTTTGTGATTGTGCCGATATTTCCCCGACCGAGCTCTTGCGTCGAATTAAAGCGCATTTAAGGGCTCGTCGGTGTATTCGTCGAGATCGTCCACCGTGCAACCGCACGCACGGGCGAGCTTCGACAGCATTCGAGCGTTCGGGGAGCGTTCGCCGCGCTCATATCCCGAGATACAGTTCACGCGGACGCCGCACATATACGCAAGGTCGCCCTGCGTGAGCCCTGCCGCCGTTCTTATTGCCGCGAGCTTTCTCATCGGGCGCACTTCCTCGCCTCTCCTGTTCACTCGCTTCGCCTGTCTTTGTGCCATCGTTCCTCTCTCCTTTATCGTTTGACTTTCGTCCACGTTCGGACGCGTCGCCTTATGTATTGTCATCACCTCCAAAACCCGCAAATTCGGGAAAGGGCTCGCCCTCTCGTCGCTTTCTCATTTCCTCCGCGATTTTCTTCACGTCGGGCGCGAACATTGTCGCGGCTGTATTGCCGACGACTTCCGTGCAAGCCTTGATAAAGCGTAGCCCCTCGTCCCTGTTGCAATTTAAGAGACCCCGCACACAATAGCCCGTCTTGCTTTTGCTGTCGCGCGCCACGAGTAGCATTATAGGCGTTTCGAGGATCTCCGTGTCCTCCACCTTTCCGCTCTCTTTGTCGATGAGCTCAAATTTTACGCGGCAAACGGTCGAGCCGCCGACCTGTCGCGTTTTGTCCTGTGTCTTTGCCATTTCTTCGTTCCTCCGTTTGATTTTTTTATTTTCTCGACGTTTCGCCGAGGTGTTTGAGATTGTGCCGCTCGGCTTCATTGTCGCCGAGTTTACGCGTAAAAAGCGCGAGTTGTTGATATTCCCGCATAGGGTCGTCGGTGCTTCCTACGTAGCCGTTGAGCCGACGCATTTCCTCCGACCACTTCTTGACCCCGTACACGTGGAAGCTGATGAAATTCGCCACCGTTCACCTCCTTTGCCTTGCGCTGTGCCGCGCTTCAATTTCGGCGATTTGTTTCGCTACAACCGCTTCAAGATAGCGAAAGCGAATATATTGCTCGACGGTCATATTCTTGCACCGTTGCGCCTCGTTTTTGAGCTCGTTGCAAACGTCTTTGACGTCGCCCACGAAAGCAACCCCGCGGGGCTTGTTTACCGTTCCGTTCATTGTGCACCTCCTCCGTTTTCCTGCTCGGGGTAAACGATATAGAGCATTTGCCCCGTGCTGACGATCTCCACCTTGTAAAAATCACGCCGCTCGCGTACCTGCCACGCGCACTCTCCCATAACCGCCGCAACGTCCGCCGCCTTTACGCAAAGGACGCCTTTGAGGACGACCCGCGTCAAAGGCATTGTGAAGTCTTGCCGCGTTGCGTGTGCTTTCATACGCTTCAACGCCGTCGGGCTCGCCACGGGACACCCGAACGTGGTGCGATCTACGTCGTAAAATCTCAAATTTGCCATTTTTGCCACCCCTCGTTTTTTTGAATTTCTTTTAATAATCTTTCGGCTTCTTCTTGAAAACCGCTTTTGACTTTTGCAATTTCCTCGGGAAGATCCACTTCTTCTATGGTGTGGCGCACTTCGGGGGCTTGTTCCCCGCTGTACGCCGCCCACACGTTCGCTTGCTCATAAGTTTCAAAGCGAACATAGTCCGACACTCCGTAATGGCTTTTTCCGTTCGGGAGCGTAAATTTAATTACGTACCGCCGCATTTCTTCCCTCACTTTTTCTCGTTGATCAATTCCCAACAAGCGAGGATCATCGCCCTATTAAAAAAGCAATCGTTTTGAGCTCTTTCGAGGTATTCGCCTAACAATTCGAATAAAATCGTGAGCCGTTCAAATACCTATTCGCGATCTCTCTTTTTGTTCGGTATCCAACCTCGAACTTTATGTGTTCCTTGCAAGCCGAGATACCCAAATCGCCGCCCTCGTGCCGTTTTGCTTTTTCTTCTTCCAAGATTTCTTCCAAAGTTTTAATCATTTGCGTTTCCTCCGCTGTGTTATTTCAAACCCCTCAAAACTTGCCTTTTTGGAAGTTTGTGTGTCTATTATAATTCCAAATTTTATATTTGTCAAGCATTTTGAGTGAAAAAAATAGACTTTTTGGAAATTTTCTTGTATAATTTTTTTACCAAATCAAAAAGGAGGCTAAAATGCAACCCAAAGACACACCAAAGAAAGCAAAAAAAGAGCGACAGCCCTCGGAGGAGGTTGCCGCCCTCAAAGCACACGTGCGAAAAATGGGGATCACCTATCCCGAGCTTGCCGAGCGGTCGGGCGTCCCGCTTCAAACCATACAAAAGATTTTTTGCGGCTTGACGCAACACCCGCGCATTGATACAATGCAAGCACTCCAACAAGCGAGCGGCTATGAGCCACCGCAACCGCCGCCCAAAACGGGGCAAATTTCGACAGGCTCGCCCGCGTCGGGTGTTTCCTTGACCGAAAAAGAAAAACGCCTTTTGCGAGCGTTTTCCGAGCTTGTGGACGAAATGCAAGACTATATAATAGAGAGCACGGAAACGCTTGCGGCAAAACAGCACGAATTAAGAGGCGGGAGCTCCGCCAAACCTGCAAAGCGGGCATAGGAGGACGCCGATGAGTAAACAAAAGAAACACGGCGCGCTGTTCTACGTCCTCGCCGTCATCTTCTTCCCGATCACGTTGACGGTGCTCATTGTGCGGCTATGCGTGCGACAAAAAGAAAAACCGCCGCACGGAGGCGGCGGAGAAAATACGAACGTCATCGGCGAAACAATCGGAGGCAAGCCGACCATATACAACGGCGGCGTAAACTACGGCGGGACGTTCAAAGGGCACGGAAAAGCGGAGCTCTACTCGATTATCTTGCCGACGCATACAAAGCGGGACATTTCCAAAATGACCGACAAACAAATAGAGGCGGCGGCTGTTATGTACGCAAGAAACGGCGCGAACATTATCGAGGACAGCGACAATATCGTAGAAACGACCACGAAGCCCGACACTTTTTTCAAGCGTCTTTTTGTTCTCGGCGGGAGATTGCACGCGAACGCGGTGATTGAGAAATATTATCCTATTTTTAACACGAAACAAGGGCGACAATATAAACGCTTTTTGCAAGACGCCCCGAAAATCGTCAACGCGTTCATTGACCGATATGCACGGGAAACACTCGGGGAGATTGCTCACCGCCAAACACCCGCCGCCCGTTGCTCGTATATACAAAAGCGATACGACACACTCGACCGCTTCGCCGAGTATATGACAGCGGAGAGCTACAACCACTTCAACCGCGTCTTTGCGGATATGCTCGCGCGGTTTGAAAAATAAAAAAACGGGAAACCCCCGAAAAAATAACATTTTAGGAGATTGAAAACAATGAAACATTTTGACACCCTCGAATTTTTAAAAAATTGCTGACGAAGTGCAAGGCGCAATCCTGCAACTGACCCTTGAAAAGAAAGAAAGGCGCGAGCTCCTGCGTATTGTCGATGACAAAAAAACCGACGAAGCCGAGCTTCTCGCCGCGATATTCCGCCCCCACGCGTTCGACGCGTCGCGGGCCGTGAAAAATCTCACGAAAACACAAGACGACACACCACAAGAAAAAGAAAGCGAAAATGGCGTTGTATATTTCACCGACAAGGAGATCAAAACAATGCCGAAAAAAATACAAAGGCTTATAATTTTAGAGGGAAAACGCTGTCGCCTCCGCACTCGCCAAAGCGGGAAAGACAGCACGACTTATCAAATACGTTTCCGACGCGACGGATACGACGTGAACGCTTGCGGCGTTACGATTGAGCTCGCGAAGCAAAACTTCCTTGAAAAGCTCAAAACCGCAAAACCGAAAGCGGAGCAAGCGGGCGACGCTGTGCCCTCCACCTTTTCCGCGTTCGCGCTGTACCACTTCGAGAAGTTCCAAAAAGAAAAGGTTTCAAAGCGGCACTATGAAAACAGCGTCCGATTGTTCAACCGATACCTCGCCCCGCGTTTTAGGGAAACGCCTATAAACAAAATCACCCCGTCCGACTGCAAAGCAATTTTGGACGAGGTGAAAGAGCAAGGGAAAGGCAAAACCGCCGACGACCTGCACTCGCTTATGAACGGCGTGTTCAAAAATGCGATCGCTCACGCATTGATAGCGCGCAACCCGCTCGCCCTCGTCCTGCATATACAGCACGAAAAGGAAAACGGGGAAGCAATCGGCAAGGACGACGAAAAACGTCTTTTCGACGAGTTCCGCCGCCTCGGATATGGCGAGGAATTTGAAAGAGCCGCCGCCTTTGCTCTATTTTGCGGACTTCGCCCGAACGAATTGCTCCACGAGAAGCACCCGCCGCAAGTCGTCGGGAAGTTCATCAAAGCCGTCAATTCAAAGCGGCACAACAAGGACAAGACAAAGATCGAGTTCAAAATTATCCCGATTATTGACCGCCTCCGTCCTTTCCTGCCCGCCGACGGCGTGCTTCACGCCCCCAACCTCGATATGCTTCGCCGAGCGATAAAAAAAGCCCTGCCCGGGCATAAGCTCTACGACCTCCGCACGACGTTCTATACACGGTGCGACGAGTACGGGGTAGCACCTCCCGCGCGGGACGAGTTCGTCGGACATAGTAGCGGCGTCTTGACGAATACATACCGCGACCTCTCGGACGAATACCTTTTGAACGAGGGGGAAAAGCTCAATAAATGGGTGTAATACTGACCCAAAACTGACCCAAAAACCGAAAAACGGAGAGCAAAAAACGCACGAAAAAAGGGCAAAAACAAGCATTTTTAGCCTATTTTTGCCCTTAAATGGTGCGGTCGACAGGAATTGAACCTGCATGGAGTTACCCACAAGATCCTTAGTCTTGCGCGTCTGCCAGTTCCGCCACGACCGCATTAACGAAACTATTATAGCGTAATCATTAGGGTTTGTCAACTCATTTTATCCGTATTTCAAAAAAAAATAAAAAAAATGTGTTTTGGCTTTTTTTATGAAAATTGCATATACTTTTTACGTTATGAACAATTTTTTTATTCAAGCCAAAAAATTACAGCCAAATTTGCGCTCTGCCCGTAGATTTCTACACCGCCACGCCGAAGTCGGGTTCGATTTGCACCAAACGACTGACTTTATCAAAAAACAATTAAAAGAAATGAAAATTCCCGTCAAAAATTGTGGAAAGGGAAGTTTGCTTGCGACACTCGGACGCAAAAAAGGGAAAACCGTTTTGCTTAGAGCGGATATGGACGCGCTGCCGATCCAAGAAGAAATTAAAAAGCCGTTCGCTTGTAAAACGGGCGCAATGCATGCTTGCGGACATGACTTTCACGCAACAATGCTGCTCGGTGCGGCGCAGCTTTTAAAAAGAAAAGAGCGGGAACTTGACGGACAAATATTGCTCCTTTTTCAAGCCGCTGAAGAAAACTTACAGGGCGCAAAAGACGTCTTATCTACGGGCATTTTAACCGACGAAAAACTCAACGCCGCAATAGCGTTACACGTGATGACGGCAACTCCCTTTCCCTGCGGTACTCTTGTGCTGCCTACGGACGGAGTTGGTGCGCCTGCCGCCGATTTCTTCACCTTAAAAGTGCAAGGAAAAGGCTGCCACGGTTCAACACCGCATAAGGGAGTGGACGCTTTGGCGATCGCGTATCAAATTTTTTCCTGCCTGCAATCCCTTTCCGCGCGAGTGCTGCCAAGTGGTGAAAACGCCGTTTTGACCGTGGGGAAATTCTTTGCAGGCGAAACCCCGAATGCAATCCCCGATACGGCGCTTTTACAAGGCACTTTGCGTACGTTTGATGAAGAATTAAGGTTACACGTGAAACAACGTTTGCTTGAAATTGCGGAAAATATCCCGAAAACCTTTCACGGAACGGGGACTTTAACCTTTGATAGCGGTTGTCCGAGTCTTTTAAACAACGGTATTTTGGCAAAAGAACTATTTGAAATCCTGCAAAACGGCTATAAAACAGAAAACGTGATAGACGCGGCAACGTTTGGGAGAACGGAAAAGGGGAGTGGGTCGGAAGATTTTGCTTATATCAGCCGCGAAATTCCGTCTGTATTGATTGCGATTGCGGCGGGAAGTCAACAGGATGGCTATCAATACCCCCTGCATCACCCCAAAACAGATTTTGACGAGCGGGCTTTGTCTATCGGCGCGGCAACGTATGCGACTTGTGCGTACGAGCTGTTGTGTTCGACGAAAAAACGGCGGAAAAAAGATAACCGCCTCAAGCATGACGCTTAAGGCGGTTACCTATATGATAAGGGGGAAAATGATGAGCTGTTTCATATCGGTTATCTCCAACCGATTTACAAGTATATTTTAACACGCCGTTTTGAAAAAGTAAAGAAAATAAAAGAAAAAATTTTTTCCGTTATAAAAGTAAGCGGTTTAAGCAAAAAATGTTATTTTTTCACAATTTTACCCAAAAATCGAGTATTTCCTTTTAAGAAAACCGGTTTTTTGCAAAAAATTCACATAATTCGGCATAGAAAACAGCAAAGAATAATGGAAACGAGATAAGAGAATATAGAAATAAGTAAAGCGGCGGTCATTTTTTTTCTTTTGAGTCCTGCGAAGTAGACCGCGCCGATATAAAAGATGGTATCGGACGAGCCGTAAGCAACGCAGGCGCAACGGGCGGCGTAACTATCCACGCCGTATTTTTCCAAAATTTCCGAAATGACGGCGATTGAGCCGCTACCCGAAAGGGGTTTAACAAGGATCAGGGAGGAGATTTCTTGCGGGATTCCCGTAAAGCGGAAGAGCGGAGAAAGAACGTTTGTGAGTCCGTCGCCCAAGCCGCTCACTTCCAAAAGCTTGGACAGCATGGTTACGGTCGCGATGTACGGAAAGACGGAAACGATCAAAGGGATTACCTCTTTCACGCCGTCCGTAAAGCTGTCGTAGATATGTACTTTTCGAAAAAAAGCGAATAGAAAAGAAAAGAGAAAAAGCAGGGGTGCAAAAAGGGCAAAAAAGTATTTCATCTCGTACCTGCCCCCTTTATTTTTATTTTTTCGCGACAAGAAGTTTTGGAGAAAACGTGGACGTTAGACGTTTTTTTCGGGCGCAAAAAAAGCCACGTTAGAAAAATACCGAGCGCAGTGGAAAACACGGTGGTAAGCAAGGTGGGCAAAATGATGTCTGTTGCGGCGGCGCTGCCCATTGCTACCCGTACGCCGACCATGGACGTGGGTAAAATTTGCAAGGAAGTTGCGTTTAATACAAAGAGCATTGCGGAAGAATAGTCCGCGTTTTCCGTTTTATCAAGCAGGTTTGCCGCCTTGATCCCATAGGGGGTAGCCGCGCCTGAAATCCCGAGCATATTGACGGACATATTCATGCATACGGCGTCAAGGGCTTGGCTGTCGTTTGTTTTTAACAAACGCCGCGCTACGGGACGGAGAAGCTTGGAAACGCCGCGCGAGACGCCGCTTACTTCCCACACGCGCATAAGCCCCATCCACACGGCGTAGGTGGCTACAAGGGAAAGGCAAAGGGTTGCACTTTTTCCTGCTCCGTCCAAGAGCGCAGGTAAAAAATTGTCGGGGGAATGTAGCAATAAAGCGATATTACAAATCAAAAAAGCAACGGCAAACAAGATATTCATAGGATAAATATATGCCTTTTTCACGGCGAAAATGACGGCTTTTGCGTTCGCGGGGAATAAAACGTGTTTAAAACGGTTTACTTTTTTATAAAAAAGTAGTATAATCGTGTGGAAAAGAAAACACGGGAGGTTTTTCTATGGCAAAGAAACCTTATTACATTACAACGGCGATCGCGTATACTTCGGGGAAACCGCATATCGGGAACACGTACGAAGCGATTTTGGCGGACGCAATCGCGCGCTTTAAAAGAAAGCAAGGCTTTGACGTATTCTTCCAAACGGGTACGGACGAGCACGGTCAAAAGATTCAGGAAAAAGCGGAAGCGGCAGGGGTTACTCCCCAACAATACGTGGACAAAATCGCTGGGGATATCAAGGGGATTTGGGATCTCGTAGGGACGTCGTACGATAAATTTATCCGCACGACGGACGGCGATCACGTTAAACAAGTCGCAAAAATGTTTAAAAAATTCTACGACCAAGGGGATATCTACAAGGGCTATTACGAGGGAATGTACTGTACCCCCTGCGAATCCTTTTGGACGGAAAGCCAGCTTGTAGACGGCAAATGCCCCGATTGCGGCAGGGATTGTAAGCCTGCTAAGGAAGAGGCGTACTTCTTCAAGATGGGTAAATATGCGGATAGACTGATCGAGCATATCAACACCCACCCTGAATTTATTCAGCCCGTTTCCCGCAAGAACGAAATGATGAACAATTTCTTGTTGAAGGGCTTGCAGGATCTTTGCGTATCCCGTACTTCGTTTACGTGGGGCGTGCCCGTAGATTTTGACCCCCGCCACGTTACTTACGTTTGGATGGACGCTCTTTCCAACTATATCACGGGGATTGGGTACGACGTGGACGGCAACCACGGAGAAAATTATAAAAAATATTGGCCTGCCGATTTGCATCTTATCGGTAAGGATATTTTGCGTTTCCATACCATTTATTGGCCCATTTTCTTGATGGCGCTCGGCGAACCGCTGCCCAAGCAGGTGTTCGGGCATCCTTGGCTTTTGCAAGGGGACGGCAAAATGAGCAAATCCAAGGGCAACGTGATCTATGCGGACGACCTTGCAAGATTGTTTGGCGTGGACGCGGTGCGCTATTTCGTGCTCCACGAAATGCCGTTTGATAACGATGGTCAAATCACGTGGGAGCTTGTGTGCGAACGCTTTAATACCGAGCTTGCAAACGTGCTCGGGAATCTCGTCAGCCGCACGATTGCCATGATCGAGAAATATTTCGGCGGCACGGTAACCAAATCTTGCGTGGAAAATGAAGAAGCGCCCGACAGCGAATTTAAGGGGACGGTTACTGCTACGGTGGCGAAAGTGGTTGCGAAAGCGGACGAGCTCCGTATTGCGGACGCTATTTCCGAAGTGTTTACCCTCTTCCGCCGCGCGAATAAATACATTGACGAAACGATGCCTTGGGCACTCGCAAAAGACGAAGCGAAAAAGGCGCGCTTGAACGACGTGTTGTATAACCTTGCCGAAGCGATCCAAATCGGCGCGTCGCTGCTCGATAGCTTTATGCCTGAAACGAGTGAAAAGATCTTGAAAGCGTACGGCGGAGAAAGCAGAGCGTTGGAAGCTTGCGGCGTATTCGGGCTGCGTGAAAGCGTAACGGTTGTACCGACGGCTCCGCTGTTTGCGCGTCTTGATTTTAAGACGCTTGTACCTGAAATCGAGAAGATTCAAGCGGAACAAAGAGCGGCTTACGAAGCGAGCCTTGCGCCCGCGCAAGCGCCTGCAACGGAAGAACCCGCGACGGAAAAAGTACCCGAAATCACGTTTGATGATTTTGCGAAAGTGCAGCTTCGCGTCGGGGAAATTATCGCTTGCGAGCCTGTTCCCAAATCAAGCAAGCTCTTGAAAGAAACGGTACAATTTGGTACGGAAGTCCGCACGATTGTATCGGGGATTGCAAAGCATTATAAGCCGGAAGAAATGGTCGGAAAGAAGGTAATATTCGTAACCAACCTTGCGCCGAGAAAGGTCTGCGGCGTGGTATCCGAGGGTATGATTTTGGCGGCGGAAGATGAAAACGGCAATCTTTCGCTGATCGTGCCTGAAAAGGACGTGCCGAGCGGTACGGCGTTGGGTTAAAATGTATATCGATATCCATTGTCATTTAACGGGAGCGGAATTCGACGAAGTCGGCGGCATCGAAAGCGTTTTGGCGCGCGCGAAAGAAAACGGCGTGGAGCGTATGGTTTGTTCGGGGTTTGATTTGGAATCGTCTAAAATCGCCCAAGCGCTTGCCGAAAGATACGAAGAAGTATATTTTTGCGCGGGGTTTCATCCGAGTGAATTGCACAAATACCGCGACGGGGATTTAGAAAAGCTCGAACGGCTTTGCTTGCATGAAAAATGCGTTGCCGTCGGGGAGATCGGGCTTGATTATCATTTTGAGGATAATCCCCCGAAAGAGACGCAACGGGGGTTGTTTATCGAGCAGCTAACGTTGGCGCACCGTTTAGGACTTCCCGTGGTTTTGCATAGCCGCGACGCGGCGCAGGAAACCTTGGAGCTACTGAAAGCGCATCAGGATTTATTGCAAAAGGGCGGTTTGATGCACTGTTATTCCTATTCCGCGGAAATGATGCGGGATTTTGAAAGGTTGGGGCTTTATTTTTCCTTTGGCGGAACGTCCACCTTTAAAAATGCAAAAAAGACGCAGGAATGTGTTCAACTCGTACCTGCCCACCGCATTTTATCGGAAACGGACTGTCCGTATCTCACCCCCGTGCCGTTTAGAGGGGTATTCCCCAACGAACCTAAAAACGTGAAATACGTTGCCTGTCATTTGGCGGCGCTTCGAAATGAAAAAGAGGAGGAGCTGGTAGAACAGATTTTTCAAAACGCGAAAACGCTGTTTTTTAAGCTGAAATAATCCTATGGAAGAAAAGAAAGAGTTACAACAAAATACGCAGGGTGGACAAGGCGGCGGAAGACACCGCCGTCGCCGTCATAAGGGCGGTAACGGGGGGCAAAATCCCAACGTAAACGGGCAAAATGCGCAGGGCGGACAAGCGGCGCAAAGTCAGCCTGCCGTAAAAGCGCAAACGGCGCAAAACCAACCCCGTAAAGATAAGGAAAAGAACCGTCAAAACGGGGAAGAAAAAAAGCAGAACAAGCAGCCCCAACCGCAGCAAAACCAACAGCAAAACAAGCAAAATAAGCAAAAGCAGGGCAACAAGGAAAAGGCGCGGGATAAAAACGAGCATAACAAAAACGAGAAAAAGGAAGAAAACCGCAAGGATACCTACCTTTATACGTTAGACGGGAACTTGTACGTGAATTTGACGAATAAGTGCTCGAACGGCTGCGATTTTTGCGTGCGTAACGAACGGACGAGCTATTACGGCAATTATTTATGGTTGCGGAACGGCGAGCCGACGGCGGAAAAAGTGATTGCGGCGGCGAAAGGGTTCGGGGATTTGTCGCGGTTTAAAGAAGTCGTATTTTGTGGCTTTGGAGAACCGACCTACCGCGTTGCAGAAATGCTCGCGCTGTGCGATTATTTCCATGAAAAGGGGTTAAAGACTCGTTTGAATACCAACGGACAGGGGAATCTTATCAACAAGCGTGATATTACGCCGGAGCTGAAAGGGAAGATTGATTTCGTCAACATTTCCTTGAACGCGTCCTGCTATGAAAAATATCAGCCGATTTGCCGTTCGCAATTTAAAGAAGCGGGTTTTGCGGGCTTGATTGAATTTGCAAAGCTTTGCCGCAGGAACGGTGTAGCTTGCCGTTTCTCGATTGTGGATTGTATCGGCGAAGCGGAAGTGGAAGCGTGCAAATTGCTTGCCGAAAGCGTTAAAATTCCGCTGTACGTCCGCAAATATATCACCGATTCCTAATTGCCGTCGAGCGTTTTTGGCGGAATAAGCTACAATAAGCTACGTATACGAGGAATAATTATGCAAGAGCTTCGTACGGTGCTGGAAAAGCACGGATTTCATTTTAAAAAACAGTTCGGGCAGAACTTTATTTCCGACGGGAATTTGCTTCGTTCAATCGTGGAAGCGTCGGGGATCGATAAAAACACTACGGTGGTGGAGATCGGTTGCGGCGCAGGAACGCTCACGCGCGCGCTTGCCGAAAGCGCAAAGAAGGTGTACGCGTTTGATATTGACCGAGATTTACAACCTGTGTTGGCGGAAACGCTTGCAGGGCTTGACAACGTAGAAGTGATTTTCCGCGATTTCAACAAACTCGATTTGCAGGAGTTTGAAAAGGAAATCGAAGAATACACCGTCGTGGCGAATTTGCCCTATTATATTACTACCCCCCTTTTGACCAAGCTGTTAGAGGAGAGCGGAAAGGTGCAGGGCTTGTCGATTATGGTACAGGAAGAAGTTGCCGAGCGGTTCTGCGCAAAAGAGAACACGCCCGAATACGGTGCGATTACGGCGGCGATTGCGTTAAAGGGCAGCGCGAAGATTGTAAAACGGGTTTCGAGAAATTTATTTTATCCCCGTCCTAACGTGGATTCGGCGGTGGTAAAAATTGAATTTGAACGGGGCAGGGTTGCGGTGAAAAGCGAAAAGGCATATCGGCAAACGGTAAAATGCGCCTTTTTAAATCGGCGTAAAACCTTGGAAAACAACCTTGTCAACAGCTTTAAGCTTTCCCGCGAACAAGCGAAATCGGCGCTTAAAAACGCAGGCGTGGACGAGAAAGCGCGCGGGGAAACTCTTTCTCCGCAACGGCTAGCGGCGCTTGCCGACGTGCTCATGGATATGGGCGTTTTAACCGAATAATTAGTAAGCCCGACGGCATTGCGCCGTCGGGCTTTCGTTCAGTGTGCAGTATGGAAGCTTTGTTTTAAGATAGGATATTATAAAACCCTGCAAAGCGCAAAAAGGGGAAAGAATGCTTAAAAAATAAAAAAAGGAACAAAATAAGAAAGACGATAGGAATTACTTTATTGCACTTTTTCGAGCGTGTTGAAAATGCCACGCAAGCAAACGAAAATCACGGGGATTGCACTCGTTCAGTACCCGAAAATCGCGCAGGTGTAAAGGGGCTTCCGTTTGCTGTCCGTTTTGTAAAGTAAACAGACCGTAAAGGGGGCGGCCTCTGCCCGTATAGGAATGGGTGAGCGTTCCAAGCGAACCGCTGGGCAAACCGATTTCCTTATATAAATTGTTGGTAAGAACGATTAGGTCAAATTCTTCCGCGAGCCGATTATCGCGATATTTGGATTTCAATGGATAGCGCTCCTTAAAATTGTATGGGAAAATCTTTCCGTGAGAACAGTTTGCGCGATTTTTAAAAAAGTACAAGGACGAAATGGAAAGTTTTTCTTAAAACCGAAAAAAATTTTTCAAAAAACTGTTTACAATCAAAATGTTTTATGGTATAATACAGTTGGTGGAAATTGGAGTTCCTTCCTTTCTAAGGAAAAAATTCCCCAAAAAAACAGAAGAAATAATAATTTTCAAAGGAGATACAGACAATGACTAACAACAAGAAAGTGCTTCAATTCGTCAGCGACGTAGAAGCATTCGCGCAACCTGATAAAGTGGTTTGGATTGACGGTAGCGACGCGCAGAGAGACGCTCTTAGAGAAGAAGCTTGCGCAACGGGCGAAATCATCAAACTTAACCAGGAAAAATTGCCCGGTTGCTATTATCACAGAACGGCGGAAAACGACGTTGCACGTGTAGAAGACAGAACGTTCATCTGCTGTGAAAACGAAGCGGACGCGTTGCCCCACTCCATCGTTAAGTGGAAAGCCCCCAAAGAAGCGTATGCAATGGTAAACGAAATTGCAAAGGGCGCTTACAAGGGCAGAACGATGTACGTTATTCCCTATTCGATGGGCGTAGTAGGTTCGCCTTTCTCCAAGATCGGTATTGAAATTACCGACTCGATTTACGTTGTTCTCAACATGATGATCATGACGAGAGTAGGCAAAATGTGCCTTGATCAACTCGGTGAAAACGGCGATTTCGTTAAAGGTTTCCACGCAAAATGCGACGTGAACCCCGAAAAGAGATATATTATGCATTTCCCCGAAGATAACACGATTATTTCCGTGAACTCGGCTTACGGCGGAAACGTATTGCTTGGTAAAAAGTGCTTCGCGCTTCGTATCGCGACCAACCTTGGTAAGAAAGAAGGCTGGATGGCAGAACATATGCTTATCCTTGGCGTAAAGCGTCCTCAGGATAAGGAAATGAAATACGTTGCGGCTGCGTTCCCTTCCGCTTGCGGAAAGACCAACCTTGCAATGTTGATTCCTCCCAAGCAGTATCTTGACGCTGGCTACGAAGTACAATGCGTAGGCGACGATATCGCTTGGATCAGAGTAGGCGAAGACGGTAGACTTTGGGCTTGTAACCCCGAAAACGGTTTCTTCGGCGTTGCGCCCGGTACGAATGAAAAATCCAACCCCAACGCACTTGCGTCCACAAAGCAGGGTACGATTTTCACGAACGTTGCGCTTAACCCCGCTGATAACACCGTTTGGTGGGAAAAATTGACGAAGGAAGCTCCTGCAGAGCTTATCGATTGGACGGGTAAGCCTTGGACGCCCGATTGCGGTCGCAACGCGGCGCATCCCAACTCCCGTTTCACCGCTCCCGCAGAAAACTGCCCTTGCATCTCTCCTGCGTTCAATTCGAAAGAAGGCGTGCCTCTTTCCGCGATCATCTTCGGCGGTAGAAGAGCAACCACGACTCCGCTTGTTTATCAATCGAGAGATTGGAACCACGGTACGTTCGTAGGTACGATCATGTCGTCCGAAACGACGGCTGCGGCTACCGGTGCGGTTGGCGTACTTCGCCACGATCCCATGGCAATGAAGCCTTTCATGGGCTATTCGGTTGATCAATACTTCCAGCACTGGATCGATATGGGTGCGAAAGTAGAAGAAAGCAAGCAACCCAAGATCTTCAACGTAAACTGGTTCCGTCAGGACGAAAACGGCAACTTCATGTGGCCCGGGTTCGGCGACAATATGCGCGTACTTGACTGGATTCTCGATCGCTGCGAAGGCAACGTAGAAGCACGTGAAACGGCTATCGGTTATCTTCCTTACGCAAAGGATATCAATATCGAAAATTGCGATATTACTGCGGAAACGCTCGATAAGCTTCTTGCTGTTGATAAGCAACGTTGGGCGGCGGAAGCGGAAGAAATCACCGCGTACTATGCAGACAACTTCGGCGACAAGATGCCCAAGGAAATCATGGATAACCTTGCAATCTTGAAGAAGAACTGCGCTGAATAATCGCAAATAACGCATACAATCCCGTCGGAGTTTTCCGACGGGATTTTCAAAAGAAAAAAGGAGTAACCATGAAAAAGGTTTTAATTTTATCGGGCAGTCCAAGAAAGGGAGGCAATTCGGATATTTTATGTGATGAGTTTTTAAAAGGCGCGCTCGACGCGGGCAATCAAGTGGAAAAAATCTTTGTTGCGGAAAAGAAAATCGCGCCGTGTCTTGGATGCTATTATTGTGAAAAGCACGGGGGCAGGTGTGCATTGAATGACGGAATGGGGGATATTTTGCAAAAGATAATCGATTGCGACGTACTCGTTTTATCAAGCCCCGTGTATTTCTATTCTATCTCGGCGCAATTAAAAGCGGTGATTGACAGAACGGTGGCGCGCTGGACGGAAATCGGGAATAAAGATTTGTTCTATATCATGACGGCGGCGGAAGAGGAAGAAGATACGATGGACGGGACGCTCGCTTGTTTCAGGGGCTTTGCCAAGTGCATAGACGGCTACGAGGAAAAAGGCGTGCTCTACGGAAAAGGGGTACACGAAAAGGGCGAAGTCAAAAACCGCTCGGAATTGATGACGATCGCGTATGAAATGGGCAATAGTATAAGAGAATGATAAGTGGCGGCGCTTGAGGGATATCCAAACGCCGTTTTCTTTTTTGCGAAAGCTTTTATCGCTTGGAAATCAAGAAAATTATGCCTTTTGTAAAGATAAATTTTGGGCAAACTGTTGCAATTCGACAAAGAATATGGTAAAATAAATAAATAAATAAAATACAAATTACGAGTACAATACGCTCGTAATAAAGGAACGAAAACGATTATGGAATATATCTATCCCATTAGAATTGTTTACACCGACGGATGTGTGGAAAACGCGGAAAGTCTTTTGACGGAAAAACGCCTGCAAATCGGGCTGATGGAAAGAGAGCTGACGCATATCAAGGGCAAGGCAAGCATTATTCTTGATTTTGGGAAGGAGCTTCCCGGCGGCGCAAGAATTTTGACGTTTCATGCGGAAAACGCAAAAGTGCGTTTACGTTTCGGGGAATCGGTAAGCGAAACCTGTTCTGAAATCTCAGGACAAGGGGGGACGGGGGTAGGTTCTGCAACGAACGACCATTCCTTGCGGGACATGGAAACCCAGCTTGTCAACTATTCGGATATGACCTTTGGACAAACGGGATTCCGCTTTTTACGGATTGATACCTTGCAGGAAAACGCAAATATTTCCCTTAAAACGGTGGTTGCGGCTTGTACGATCGATCGACGGGAAGAACTTGGGGCGTTCGAATGCGACGATCCGCTTGTAAACGATATTTGGAATACGGCGGCGTATACCTTGCGTTTGTGCCTGCAAAACGGATATTTTTGGGACGGGATCAAGCGCGACCGCTTGGTTTGGATCGGGGATCTTTATCCTGAAATGCGCGCGGCGGAATGCTTGTTCGGTAGCGTGCCCGAAACGCTTAATTCGTTGGATTTTTCCATGGAAGAAACGGTATTGCCGAATTGGGTGGATGGAATGCCGACCTATTCGCTTTGGTGGATTATCAATCTTTGCGCAGAATACGATATTCAAGGCAAAAAGAGCCTTTTTGAAAAATATATTCCCTATGTGAAAGGGGTATTGAAGCAAATCGAGCCTTACGTTTCCGAAGACGGGCAGGCTTGGTATCCGTCGAACTTTATCGATTGGCCTACAAATTATGATAACAGCAAACCGCTTGTCATGAAAGAGGACTTGTTTGCGGGGATTAGCTATTTGACCAAAATCACGCTGGAAAAAGCCAAGGCATTTTTAACTGCGCTCGGCGAAGACGTAAGCTTGTGCGATCTTATGCTGGCGCGGCTTGCGAAAAAGACGTACAAGGTACAAAAATATAAACAGATCGCGGCGGTTGGCGTTTGGTCGGGGGATCAATCGGAAAACAACGAAAGGGTGCTTTTGGAGGGCGGCGCAAACGGGTTGTCTACGTTCATGTCCTATCCGATTTTGTCGGCGGTAGCGGCGTATGGAAAGTATAACGAAGCGCTTGCCATGATGAAAGAATATTACGGCGGTATGTTATCGGTTGGGGCAACGACGTTTTGGGAAGATTTCGATCTTACTTGGTTAGAAAACGCAGGCAGAATCGACGAAATGCCGCAGGCAGGTAAAAAAGATATTCACGGCGATTACGGCGCGTTTTGTTATTTGGGATTTAGACATAGCTTCTGCCACGCATGGTCGGCGGGCGTTATTCCCTACTTAATGGAAACGGTCGTTGGGATTAAAAAGGTGGGGGCAGGTACGAGACGAATTCAAATTAAGCCGAATTTGAGCGGTTTAAAACATGTCAAAGCAAGCTATCCGACTCCCTACGGAATCGTACGCGTAGAACACAGCTTAAAAGCAAACGGCGAAGTGGAAACGAAAGTGGACGCGCCGTCTGAAATAGAAATTATTCAATAAAAGAGGAAAATTATGAAACAGGTTGAAAACATTTATAAATGTATTCCTTTTTGGTCGTGGAATGACGAGCTTGATCCGCAAGGTCTTGTCGATCAGTTACAATGGATGTATGATAACGGGGTTGGCGGCGTATTTATGCACGCGCGCGGCGGCTTAAAAACCGAGTACCTTGGCGAAAAATGGTTTGATTGCATCAAGGCTTGTTCGGAAAAAGCGGAAGAGCTTGGCATGGAAGCGTACGCATACGACGAAAACGGTTGGCCGAGCGGATTTGTCGGTGGGAAATTGCTCGACGATATAGAAAACCACGATAGATACTTAACCTACGAGATCGGCGGGTACGATAAAAACGCACTCGTTTCCTATGAAATGACGGGTTCGGGATTAAAACGGGTAACGAGCGGCGAAAAGTGCTTGAACGTATATCAGCATTACGCGGCGTCCACGGCGGATATTTTAAACGGCGAAGTCGTGGATAAATTCATTGCAATGACGCATGAGGAATATAAAAAGCGGGACACGTACAATTTGAAAGGCTTCTTCACGGACGAACCGCAGTATTACCGTTGGGGTACGTCGTTTACCAAAGCGATTATTCCTTATTTCAAAGAAACCTACGGGGAAGACATTCTCGATGGGCTTGGGTATTTGTTCGTGGAAGAAGAAGGGTATCGCGCGTTCCGTTATAAGTATTGGAAGGGCATGCAGGCGTTAATGCTGAAAAATTTCGCGGAAAAAATCTACCGTTGGTGCGACGAACGCGGTTATAAACTGACGGGGCATTACGTAGAAGAAACTTCGCTCGGTATGCAAATGTGGTGCTGCGCAGGGGCTATGCCGTTCTATGAATTCGAGCATATCCCTGGGATTGACTGGCTTGGCAGAAACGTTGGGAACGAGCTTTCGCCCAAGCAGGTTTCGTCGGTAGCGGCGCAGCTTGGCAAAAAACAAGTCATTACGGAAACGTACGGTTGTTGCGGTTGGGACGTTACGCCCGACGAGCTGAAATGGATTGCGGAATGTCAATACGTCGGCGGCGTGAATTTGATGTGTCAACATCTTTTGCCTTATGCGGAACACGGTCAAAGAAAACGCGACTATCCCGCACATTTTTCAAATGTAAATCCTTGGATAAATAAGAATTTTAAGGAGTTTAACGATTATTTCTCGTTGCTTGGGAAAATCTTGGCGGAAAGCGAGGAACAGGTCAACGTAGCCGTTTTGCATCCGATCCGCAGCGCGTATTTTGATTATAAACGTGATGCCGCGCACGAGAGCGTTTATGAGTTGGACGAAGGGCTTCGCGTATTGATGACGGAGCTTACCACCAAACAAATCCCGCACCATTTTGTAGACGAAACGTTGCTCGCAAAATACGGCAAGATCGAAAACAAGAAATTCGTGATGGGCAAATGCGCTTATGATTATTTGATTTTGCCTAAGATGTATACCATGGACAAGACGACGGAAGCGTTACTTCGCGAGTTTGTTCTCGGCGGCGGGAAAGTGCTTGTTTACGACGAAAAGCCCACCTATCTCGAAGGGGAAAAATACGGCTACGATTATTTGGAAAGCAACGTTACGATGGAAGAAATCCGTGCGGCGCAGCCTTTCTATACCGAACAAAACGAGCACGTTCGTACGGCGATCAGAAAGGACGCAGAGGGCAGAACCTTTATTTATGCGGTGAACCTTGGGGAAGAAACGGAAATGGACTTCCAGCTCAAACAAGGCAAGTCGTTTAAAGCGTACGACCTGTTCAAGGACGAATATAAAACGGTTTCCACCAAAGTAAAATTTGATAAAAAGCAATCCTACCTTCTTTACGTATCTGATGAAGAACCGCAGGAAGAAAAAACGCTCAAACCCGTGTATATGGGGGAACAGTTCACGGTGGTTACGCCGCCTGAAAACTATTTGACGATCGACTATTTGCGCTATTCGACGGACGGAGAAAACTATTCCGAAAGCTTGAACTGCATGGGGATTTTTGCGGAAATGCTGGAACGCCGCTATGAAGGGAAGCTGTATTTGAAATATGAATTTACGGTAGATGAGCTGCCTGAAAAATGCCGTTTCTTTGCAGAAAATATGAATACGTTGCGTGTGGAAGTGAACGGCGCGGAAGTAGAAAAATGTTGCGTTTCCAAGCGTGAAAAGAATTTGTTTGGGTACAACGTTGCCGATAAGCTGAAAAAGGGCTTGAACGAAGTGGTCGTTTTGATCAACTATTGGCAAAGCGAAGCGGTATACTACGCCTTGTTTGGGGAAAACGTAACCGAAAGCCTTAGAAACTGTCTTGTGTACGATACGAGTATCGAAGCGGCGTATTTAAAGGGAACGTTTGGCGTTACAGGCGATTTTAAAGCGGGCAAAAACGATAACGTAGTGCTTGGAAACAATTTCCGTATTGGAAAAGCAAAGACGGAAATCACGTCTTTGATCGAAGACGGCTATCCGTTCTTCTCTGGGGATATTACGTTAAAGCAAACGCTTGTAACTGATACGGCTGATTGTGAATTGATCGTGGATAAGCGGTATCAACTGTTGGAAGTAAAGCTTAACGGCAAAAAGGTGCAAACGCTGATGTTCGGCAAGCGCGTGGATTTGTCGAACGTGGCAAAAGTGGGCGAAAACGAACTCGAAATCGTGTTGACGGTCGGGAACAGAAACCTGCTTGGACCTTTCCATACGCCCGATCAAGAGGATTTCAGCGTCGGTCCGTATACGTTTGAAAGAATGGGTAGTTGGAAGGAAGGAAAGAGTCCTTTGCTACTCGATCAATATGCGTTCGTAAAAGGAATTATATAAGAAAATGAAAAAAAGAACTGCCCAAAGCAGTTCTTTTTTATCGGCGGCAAAACACGGAAAGCTGTGATTGCGTGCTAAACCTTTTCGGCTTACATAAAAATTGACAAGTTCCGTGTCGAAACTTGTCGATTTTTGGTGCATCCGATTGGATTCGAACCAACGACACCAGGCGTCGGAGGCCTGTGCTCTATCCAACTGAGCTACGGGTGCAAGCGTATTGATTAGGCTTTTTAAAAAGTAACTATATTTTACTATTTTTCGCTTTCTTTTTGCAAGCGTTTATGCTATAATATTGCCAAATTCCTAAAAAATTTTTTAATCAGGAGAGATTTTCATGTCGAAAACGGTCGTAGTCGGTATGAGCGGCGGCGTAGATAGCTCGGTAGCGGCGTTGCTTTTGAAACAGCAAGGATACAACGTAATAGGGTTGTTTATGCTCAACTGGGAGGAAAACGACGAAAACGGTTGCTGCACAGCGGAAGACGATTACGCGGACGTGCGCCGCGTTGCGTCGGTGCTCGACATTCCCTATTATACCGTCAATTTTGCCAAGGAATATATGGATAGAGTTTTTTCCTATTTCCTTGCCGAATACAAGGCGGGAAGAACCCCCAACCCCGACGTGCTTTGCAATCGGGAAATCAAGTTTGGACCCTTCTTACAGGAAGCGAAAAAGCTGGGCGCGGATTATATCGCAACGGGACATTATTGCAAAATTTCGCATGAAAACGGAGTGCATTATTTACAAAAAGCTAAGGATCAAAACAAGGACCAAACCTATTTTTTGAACCAGCTTTCGCAAAGTCAGCTTGCCGACGTGCTCTTTCCCTTGCAAGATATGGAAAAGCCGGAAATTCGCAAAATCGCGTTGGAATACGGGCTTGCTACGGCGCAAAAAAAGGACTCGACGGGGATTTGTTTTATCGGGGAAAGAAATTTCAGAAAGTTTCTCAGCTCGTACCTGCCTGCCACAAAAGGCAAAATTTTGGATCTTTCGGGCAAGGAAGTCGGGCAACATATGGGCTTGATGTATTATACGCTCGGTCAGCGCAGGGGGTTAGATCTTGGCGGTATCAAAGGCGAGGACGAAGGTGGCAGATGGTTT
Source organism: Candidatus Scatosoma sp. (assembly GCA_045127595.1). Taxonomy (GTDB): domain Bacteria; phylum Bacillota; class Clostridia; order Christensenellales; family Borkfalkiaceae; genus Scatosoma. The sequence continues at coordinate 69,219 of JBGVQS010000028.1, forward strand.
GTCGTAAAGAAGGATCTCGTCAACAACGTTTTGTACGTTTCACACGGGGACGAAACGCCGCTGTATTCCAAATCCTGCGAAGTGTCGGGCTTTAACTGGATTCCTGAAAAACCGCAAAAGAAAGAATTTCAATGCAAAGCAAAATTCCGTTACCGTCAGCCCGATCAAGACGTATCGGTGCGCGTCAACGACGACGGTACGCTGCATATCGAATTTGCGGAAGCGCAGCGCGCGGTAACCGAGGGGCAGTACGCCGTTTTATACGACGGAATCAACTGTCTTGGCGGCGGCGTGATCGAGAGCGCGGAATATTAAAGAAGCAGATATGGATATTCGTGAAAAAATGCATAGTGTTACGATTTGATAGATAAAGAGATTTTAAAACGTTAAAAGAATAAGGCAGGGAGTTTTCCCTGCCTTTTCACTATGGTCAATCGTTAGATATGCCCAATAAATAATCCACGCTGCAATCAAACAGCTTTGCGATATTTTTCAACGTTTCTAAATCAGGCTGCGTTCTACCTTTTTCCCAATCGCATACTGCGCTGTTTGTCGTATTCAATTTTTCTGCCGTTTGTTTTTGCGTTAATCCGCTTTCCAAACGAAGCTCTTTGATTCGTGTGCAAAATATTTCCATAAGCACTATTATAGGGAAAATCCCTAAAAAATAGTTGACATTAGGGAAAATCCCTAATATAATAAATAATAACTTAAGTTAAAAAGGTATTTATGATAATGGAAAAGCTTATAGAAAAATTATTCAACTTGCATAACAAAATGGAAGAAATTTCATTTCCTGAACATGATAAAGAAGAAATGAATAGGGAAATCCAGTTATATGATTTTCTATATGAGAGTATGTCAGAGCAAAATCATGCATTATTTTTAGAATACATTAGAATTAGAGAGCGGCGGCAAGCTCAAGATGTACAAGTTGCATACGAACAAGGATTTAAAACGGCGATAAAATTGATTTTTGAAGCATTAAAAGAATAAGGCAGGGAGTTTTCCCTGCCTTTTTTGCGGTTTAATTTATATAAAAGGGTGTTCGGCGTTGATGACGCAAAAGCAATTCGGTTTTTGCTCGGTAATGCGTTTTTCCACTTCTTTCGCCGCTTCTTTCGTCGGCATTTTACAATCGCTCGGGATAACCAAATCAAAGATTAAATTTACGTTCGTTTCGCCCATGGTCATGCGGAAATCGTGAATGGTAAAGCTTGGATTGACGGCAAGCGCGGCGTTTTTTGCTACCGCGTGCAGTTCGTTGACGAGCGGATCGTTCATCACAAGCGGATCAAGATGCACCGTTACGATACAGCCAAATTTCTCGTGCATATCCCGTTCGAGTTTATCCACTTCTTCATGCGCGATATTGATGTCGGAATCGGACGGTACTTCCGCATGGAAAGAAACGATTTGCCTGCCAGGGCCGTAATCGTGGACCATTACGTCGTGAATTCCGACGACTTTGGGATAATTTTTACAAAATTCATGAATATTTTTAATAAAGTCGGGGTCGGGGGTAGATCCAAGCAATAAATCGATGGTCTCTTTCATGGCTTTGCCGCCCGTGAAAATGATAAAGCACGCAACGAGAAGCCCTGCCCAGCCGTCTACCGCAACCCCTGCAAACCGCGCAATCAGTGCGGAAATCAAAACGAGAGAGGTTGCCACGCAGTCGCAAAGACTGTCTGCGGCGGAAGCTTTGATAGCGGAAGAAGAAATGGTTTTTCCGATTTTGCGATAGAAGAAAAACAACCAAATTTTGACGAGAATCGCTCCGCTCAAAATGCCAAGGGTTACGTTGCCCACGTCGGGGCGCGAGGGGGAAGAGATTTTTCCGATGGAAGATTTCAACAGCTCCACGCCGACGAAAATAATCAGTATATCGACGATAAAGCCTGCGATATATTCGATTCTGCCGTGCCCTAACGGGTGTTCTTTGTCTACGGGCTTATTGGAAAGCCGAAAGCCGATCAGCGTAACGACGGAAGAACCTGCGTCCGAAATGTTGTTAAAAGCGTCCGCAATAATCGCGACAGACGCGGAAATGATGCCGAGCACCAGCTTTCCGACAAACAGCAAAAGATTGGCAAGAATACCGCAAACGCCTGCCAAAGAAGCGTATTTGCTGCGTACGGCAGGTTTGGAAACGTCTTTATTTTTACCGACAAAAACGCGAATGAGAAAATCCGTCATAAAAGCCCCTTGTTTCTAAATGGAATACCTTTATTATATGCAGATAAGCAAATTTTGTCAATCAAAAAGAACAAAAGCGGAAAATATCCTTAAAAAGGATTGACAAATGTGAAAAACTTGTGATAGAATACAAGAGTCGTAAGGGAGTAGTCGGCTTTCATACTTTGAAAGCGGTTATATCTACAACACGGAGCGGATGCGCTCAAGGTATAACGGTAAATGACAAGACTTATGCGCAAATATCCCCATACGGGGGTAGATTTTGCGTAGAAGTCTTTCTTTTTTTGTAATAAAAAACTTACAGGAGAAGTTTTATGGATATTTTTGTGGCAATCATATTTCTTGTGGTTGGGTTTGTCATGCTTGTCAAGGGAGCGGATTGGTTCGTTGACGGCGCGGCGGGCGTTGCGGGGAAACTGCGTATTCCCGCGCTCGTAATCGGTTTAACCGTCGTAGCGTTTGGGACAAGCGCGCCCGAATTGGCTGTTTCTATTTCTTCGGCGGTGAAAAAGGACGTAGGAATTGCAATCGGGAACGTTATCGGTAGTAATATTACGAATATCTTATTGATTTTAGGGCTTTCTGCCTTATTTACTGCGCTGCCTGTACAAAAGGAATCCCGTTTGGTGGATTTCCCCGTGCTTGTTGCCGCTTCAGGAATTTTGGTTTTGTTTGGTGCGTTTGATAACGAGATTGGGCGTTTGGAAGGCGGCGTTATGGTCGGGTTGCTGATTGCCTATACCGCATTTTTGATTATCAACGCGTTAAAACATAGAAATGACGCACCCATGGTCGAGTTGAATAATCACGAGGTCGTTGGCGAGGAAGAAAAAAAGAGCGGTTTTTCCGCTTGGTATGAAAAGATGAAAGCGAACACGTGGTTTTTGCTTGTGATTCTTGTCGTAGGCTTGGGGATTGTCGTAGGAGGCGCGCAGCTTGCGGTGAACGGGGCAACGACGATTGCGGAAGAACTGGGTATTAGTTCAAGAATTATCGGATTGACGGTTGTGGCAATCGGGACTTCTTTACCCGAGTTAATCACGTCTGTTATGGCGGCAAGAAAAGGGGAAACGGATATTGCAGTCGGTAATATTGTCGGGAGTAACATTTTTAACATATTGATGGTAGCAGGGGTTTCGGCGGTGATTACTCCGTTGCCGTTTGCACAGTCGTTTGCAATCGACGGATGTATTGCGCTTGGTGCGGCGTTGTTGCTTTGCGTATTTGGATATATCAAAAATCATAAAGTCGGCCGCGTAGGCGGTATCTTGATGCTGTTGGGATTTGTCGGATATTACGTCTATTTATTTATATAAAAATCAAAATTTTCTCAAAAACGGTGCAAAAACGCTTGCCAAGGAGAGGAAAATCGTATATAATAGGCGTTGACTTCGAGCGTTCCGCTGCCTTTTTGGGCGTGGTGAGGAATCACGCAGCGGGTTATGAACGTTTCGTAAATAACGGAGGTAAAGTCTAAAATGAAAGGAATCATCGAAGCGATCAATGCTGAAAGCCTGAAAGCTGAAGTTCCTGCATTCGAAGTAGGCGACACGATCAAGGTTGGCTACAAGATTATCGAAGGCGGCAAGGAAAGAATTCAGAATTTCGAAGGCGTAGTTATCGCAAAGAAAAACGGCGGCATTTCCGAAACCTTCACCGTTCGTCATATTTCGTACGGCGTAGGCGTGGAAAAGACCTATCCTCTTCATTCCCCGAAGATTGCAAGCATCACGGTTGTAAGACGCGGTAAGGTTAGAAGAGCGAAGCTGTATTATTTGCGTGAACGTACCGGTAAAGCGGCTAAAGTTAAAGAAAAAATTTAAGTTCGGGAATACACCGAAGAAGATAAGTTCGCCCAAAGTCAAAGGCGGACTTATTTTTTTTGCAAATAAGGGTAAAATTCGGTTTACTTTTTCGGCGTTTTGGGGTACAATAGGACAAGGTGAATATATAAGGTAAGGAAAACGTTCGTTTTTTATCGAAATTACCGTTTTCCGACAAAGGAACTTATGAAAAGATTTTTTGGTGTAATGAAAGACTTTTTCAAAAGCGTGAACGGCTTTATTTGGGCGTTCGTGCTGTTGTTCGTCGTATTCTTTTCGACGGGCTTGGCAACGCTTGGTACGACGGCAACGACGGGGGAAAGCGCAACGCTTGCCGCAGGTAAGGCCATGACGTTTAACGTCAGTTCTTCCACTTCGGCAAAATTAGACAGCATTTATATCAACGTCGGCACGATCTACGTACAGCAAGGACAAACCGCGAAGGTAACGGTGAAATACTCCACGTCTGCGTCTTCCACAACGAGCTGGACGACCGTCGGCGGAGAACAAAAACTCGCGAACGTGTATTCCAACGCGCAAAACGCGGTCAGCGGTATCAATTATAATTGGCATTGCGTTGCTAAGGGGCTTAATAAATCGGACGTAAAACGCGTTTCGATTTCTTCCGATCAACCGCTTGATTTAAACGAAATCGTATGCTTTGACGCTAAGGGCGAGAAAATGAATATCACCGCATATACGACGAATAGCGTTTATAAGAGCGGCGAAATTGAAAAAGCGTTCGACGCGCAGGGTTCGTTCTCGTCGAACAAATCGGCGTATTACAATCTTACGCAGGACGAAGCGTATTTCATGATCTCCGCGGATAACGTATTAAACGGCGATCAAGCGCCTTCCGACGGCTACTTTATTATGGATAGGGATTACAACTTCCTTGCGACGGCATTTGTATCCGCTTCCGTTTCCATTTTTGGGGAGAGCGCATTTGCGTTGCGTTTCCCGTCTTTTATCGCGACGAGCTGCTTGCTCGTGTTCGTGTATTTGTTTGCACGCGCATTGACGAGAAGTGAAAAGTACGGCTTTATCATTGCATTGTTCGCGGCGCTTGGCGGAACGTTCTTGTCGGTAGGCAGAATGGGTACGCCCGTTGCCATCGTTGCAAGCGCGCTGATGGCGAGCCTTTATTTCATGTATAAATTCTTCTCGAAAGGGATTTTGTCCGCGCACGTTATCAAGGGCGGTTTGAACGTATTGTTCTCGGGCTTGTTCGCGGCGGTTGCGCTTTCGATCGACGCAACGGCGGTACTCCCCATTATCGGTATTTTGGTATTGTTCGGGTTCGGTATGCGCCGTCAGCACTTGGCGTATAAAGTTATGCTTGCCAAGACGGAGGGCATGGACGAAAGCACGGTGAACGCCGCGGGAGAAACGGTCGTTGTCAATAAAGCGGCGAACAAAGCGAAAGCGGACTATGCGGCAAAAACGCGCGTTTGCTACGGCTTTGTAGCCCTTTCTTTGGTGGCGGTATTCGTATTCCTTTTGCTTGGCGCAATCGTTTGCTATTCCGCGTACGTGCGTTCGTATAACGCAAACGGCGTAAGCTTCTTAGAGGTCATTGTTCGCGGAGGTGTTTTGTCCATTCGTACAAGCAATATGACCTTGTACACGGCAGGGAACGCGGCGAGCGTATTCGCTTGGTTCTTGCCCATTCACGCTGCGACGGTATACGGCGGCGCGGGCGCGGGGAATTACCTTGCATGGAGCGTTTTGCCGAATATCCTTTTGGTTGTAGCTTGCTTTGCGGCATTCGTAGCGGTAACGGTCAAGGTAATCCTTGATTTTGTTAAGAAGAATTCGGATAAGGAAGCCCTTCGTCTTCGCAGAGCGTATATCATTTTGCTTGGCGGCATGGTAGCGGTAATGCTTGCGGCAATCGTTAGAAATTACGCAAACGTATCCTTGTCCATGCTTTTCTTTGTGCTCTATCTTTGCTTTATTCCGCTTGCAATGTCGGCGTATGCAAAGGGCAAGGCAAAGCTGGCGCTCAACATAGTATTCTGGTGCGTAGTCGCTTTGAGCGCAGTTATTTTCCTGCTCTCGATTCCGAGCGTATTTGGGTTCTCGGTTTCGTCGGGCGCGTCGAAAATGTTTACTTGGATGAGCCTTTCGGGGAATCCGTTTTTCAAAATTTAACGCATAAACCAACGAAGTCCGCGGAGCTTTCCTGCGGATTTCGTTTTCCGTAATACGCAAAGGAGAAAGTGATATGATAGCAAAAGTCCAAAGCTATGCGCTGTCGGGGTTAGAGGGCGTACCCGTAACCGTGGAAGCGGACGTGTCCAAAGGCTTGCCTGCTTACGAAATGGTAGGTTTGCCCGACGCCGCCGTGAAGGAATCCCGCGAACGGGTAAGAAGCGCAATCAAAAACAGCGGTCTTGATTTTCCTTTGCATAAAATCACAGTCAACCTTGCGCCTGCCTACGTCAAAAAGGAAGGCTCGGCGTTCGACTTGCCCGTGGCGATCAGCTTATTGCTCGCGTATGGGGAATTGCAAGCGGACGCGAGCGGCTACGTCTTTTTAGGCGAGCTTGCGCTCAACGGAGATCTCCGTCCCGTATCGGGGGTATTGCCTTCCATTATTTCCGCGCGCGACAAGGGCTTTACGAAATTTGTCGTGCCGATCGGAAACCAAAAGGAAGCGGGATATATCGACGGGGTAGAGGTATACGCCGCGCCGTCTTTGCGTGCGGTAGTCGATCATTTGTCGGGTTACGCGCCCTTGACCGCCGTTCCTATCGCGAGTTTTTCTATGGGAGAAAAGGACGGAAAGGAGAGTTCGTACGATCTTTCCTTTGTCAAGGGACAGGAAATTGCCAAACGCGCTTTGGAAGTAGCGGTTGCAGGCGGACATAATATTCTGTTCGTAGGGCCGCCGGGCAGCGGTAAAACCATGCTTGCAAGATCGTTGCCGTCCGTGTTGCCGGACATGAGCTTTGACGAAGCGTTAGAAATCACGAAAATTCACTCGGTTGCGGGAACGCTTGGCGAGGACGGGATTGTGAAAAAACGTCCGTTTAGAAGCCCTCATCACACAGCGACGACCGTTTCCCTTTGCGGAGGCGGTACGAAGTCGGTACACCCCGGGGAAATCAGCTTGGCGCATGGCGGAGTATTGTTTTTGGACGAATTGCCCGAATATAAACGTTCTTCGTTAGAGTCCTTGCGACAGCCGTTGGAAGACGGCGTGATCACCATTTCTAGGTCGGGGGGAACGGTAACCTATCCTGCGGCCTTTATGCTGTGTGCGAGTATGAACCCCTGTCCTTGCGGAAACTACGGGAGTGCGAAACGGCGTTGTACCTGTACGCCCAACGACATTCGTCGGTATCGGGCGCGCATTTCAGGACCGCTTTTAGATAGAATTGATATTCAGGTAGAAGTGGACGGTGTGGAATATGACGATCTCGTTTCGGAAAAACGGGAAGAAAGCAGCGCAAAGGTCAAGGAGCGCGCCGACCGAGCAAGAAAAATTCAGCGGGAACGCTTTGAAGGGAGCTACGTAAAAACGAACGCGGAAATGGGCGCGAAGGAAACTTCGGCGTACTGCCGTTTGAACGAGGAATGCGAAGGGGTACTCCGCGAAGCTTTTCAAACGTTGCGGTTATCCGCGCGTGCGCGGTCGCGTATTTTAAAGGTGGCGCGCACCATTGCCGATTTAGAGCTTTCGGAAGACATCACCGCCGAGCATTTATACGAAGCGATTTCGTATAGAACGTACGGCGCGGACGATTCGGAATAAGGAGTAAGTTTTGGATTTATCAAAGGCGGTTACAATCGAATACGGTTCAGCGGCATATCCAACGGAATGGTTGGGGATTTCCGACGCGCCGAAAACGTTGTACGCATTTGGGAACGTTGCTTTGTTGCAAGAACGGAAGTTTTGCATTGTCGGTTCGCGCAGGACGCCACAAACGGCGTTAAAGACGGGCGCAAAGATCTCAAAGGCGCTTTCCCGCGCTTTCGTTGTCGTCAGCGGCACGGCGGACGGGGGAGATATGGCGGCGATCGAAGGCGCGCTTGCAGGGAGCGGCAAAATCATTTGTATGCTCGCAGGCGGTTTTTCCACTTTGCCCCAAGCAAACGTTGGGGTGTTGCAGGAAGTCGCGAAAAGGGGGCTGTTGCTTTCTCCCTATCCGCATGAAACGTCGGTTCGGACTTTTTCCTATGAATATAGGAACAAATTGCTGGCGGCGTTATGCGACGGAGTGTTGGTGCTTGGCGCGGCGGAAAAAAGCGGCGCGCTGATCACGGCGAAATACGCGAAAAAATACGGCAAAAAGGTTTTCGCTTTGCCCTATGCGCCGGGTGCGGCGGCAGGGGTAGGCTGTAACGCCTTGATCAAGGACGGCGGATTTTTGACGGAGAGCGAAGGGGACGTTTTGGAAGGCTTCGGTATCGAGCTTTTGAACGAGCCTGCCGCGGTTACACTCACTGCCGACGAAGAAAAAATGCACGCTGCCTTGCGGGAATTATCCGAGGGGCACGTCAACGAGCTGTCGGCAAAATCGGGGATTCCTGCCTTTAAAGCAAGGGCGGTGCTGTCCGCTTTGGAAGTGAAAGGGCTTGCCGTTTCTTTGGGCGGCAATCGCTATGCGGCGGTATAAAAACAAAAAGCCGTATAAAATACGCTTTTGCGGCGTATAACAATCAATACAGTAAAAAATTTATTTAGTAGGAAGATAGAATGGATTTAATCATCGTAGAGTCGCCTTCCAAGGCGAAAACAATCACCAAATATCTCAAAGGCAAATATCGCGTAGACGCGTCCGCTGGACATATCCGCGATTTGCCCGTGCATACGCTCGGGGTGGACGTAAAGAATAATTACGAACCGAAATACGTCAATTCCGAGGGCAAGGAAGACGTTATCCGCCGTTTGGTAGACGCGACGAAAAAAGCCGATCGCGTTTATCTTGCAACCGACCCTGACCGAGAAGGGGAAGCGATCGCGTGGCATTTGCAAACGGTGTTGGGGCTTGACGAAGAAGGACAAAACCGTATCGAATTTAACGAAGTTTCCCTTCGCGCAATCGAAGCGGCGTTAAAAGCGCCCCGTCAGATCAATTACAGTTTGGTAGACGCACAACAGGCGCGCCGCGTGCTGGATAGACTTGTGGGATATAAGCTCTCTACGTTGTTAAATCATAAAATCGAAGACAAAAACGGCAACGGCAAACGCACCCTTTCGGGGGGCAGAGTGCAATCGGTTGCCTTGCGCCTTGTGGTGGAGCGCGAACGGGAAATTACCGCGTTCAAACCGCAGGAATACTGGAACGTAACGGCGGAATTGCAGGATTTACCCAAACAGTACGCTTCGTTCAAGGCAATGCTTGAAAAGAAAGGCACGAAGAAATTTAAGCCCGCTTCCGCGGAAGAAACGGAACGTGTGCTTGCCGCGATCGAGCAGGGCAAATTTGTTGTTTCCAAGGCGAAAAAGGCGGTGGCGAAATCCCACGCGCCCGCGCCGTTCACAACGAGCTCTATGCAACAGGACGCGTCCACAAAGCTTGGGTTTACCGCGCCCGAAACCATGACGCTTGCGCAGCATTTGTACGAAGGTATCGAAACGGAAACGGGGGAACACGTCGCGTTCATTACGTATATGAGAACGGACTCCGTTCGTGTTTCCAAGGAAGCGCAGGCAAAGGCGCTGGAACGGATTCGTAAAGTGTACGGGGAAGAATATGTGCCTGAAAAGCCCAACTATTACGCATCGAAAAAGGGCGCGCAGGACGCGCACGAAGCAATCCGTCCCATTGACGTGGAGATGACGCCCGAACGCGCGAAAAAGCTACTTGATAAAAAGCATTATTCCCTTTATAAGCTCGTGTACGAACGCTTCCTTGCTTCGCAGATGTCGGAAGCGAAATACAACAGCATGCAAATGGAAATAGACAACAGCGGCTATATCTTTAAGGCGAGCGGCAAGGTCTTGCTGTTTGCGGGCTTTACGGCGGTATATCAAGATATGTCCGCAAAGAAGGACGACGAAGATGAGATCAGCCTTTCCAAGCTGTTGCCCGATTTATCCGAAGGGGATACGCTTGCGCTGGTCGGCATGCAAAAGGAACAAAAATTCACCAAACCGCCCCTGCGTTATACCGACGCGTCGCTCGTTAAGACGATGGAAGAAAAGGGGATCGGCAGACCGTCTACGTATGCGACGATCATTTCCAAGCTCACGCAAAAATACGTGAAAAAGGACGGCAAATATATGGTGCCTACGCCGATTGCTTACGACGTAGTCGATATGCTTGTACAATGCTTTGAAGACGTAATGGACGTTGGGTTCACGGCGGGCATGGAAACTCGTTTGGACGCGATCGAAGACGGTGGCGTGGAATGGCGCTCCGTTATCGGGGATTTCTATCCCGGGTTTGAAAAAAATCTTCGCAAAGCTTCCGTTTACGGGGATCAGCGCACGGATATTATTTGCGAAAAGTGCGGTCATTTTATGCTTCGCAGAATCGGGAAGTTCGGGAAATATCTCGCTTGTTCAAACTACCCCGAATGTCATAATATCGTCAGCGAGGGCAAGGAAGAAATTTCTGCAATGCGCTGCCCGAAATGCGGGGAAAATATGGTGGTCAAGAGCGGGAAGTTCGGGAAATTCTTGGCTTGTCCCAACTATCCCGACTGTAAATCGACGGTATCCATGCCGACGGACGAAGAACCTAAGCTCGCAGGGAAATGCCCCGAATGCGGCAATGCCATGACCGTTCGGAAATCCAAGCGCGGCAAGGTGTATTATAGCTGCTCGGGCTATCCCGATTGCAAGTTTATGAGCTGGGACGTTCCGACGGGGGATAAATGCCCGAAATGTAACAGTGCGCTCGTTTCCACAGCGCGCGGCGGAATTAAGTGCGGCAATAAAGACTGCGCGTACAGGGTAAAGGAAGACCATCCCGAAACAAAAGCAAAGGGCAAGGGAAAAGCGCCTGCCATGCAGGACGATTTTACACCCCCGCCCTTGATGGAAGAGCCGCAATATTTTGAGTACGAAGATGAAAATGCAGGCTATTTCCCTGCTGATTTTGAGGAATAAGATACAAGATGAAAAAGGCGGAAGTAACCGTAATCGGCGGCGGCTTGGCAGGCAGTGAAGCGGCGTATTATCTCGCAAGCCACGGCATTCAAACGACGCTGATAGAAATGAAACCGAAAAAATTCACGCCCGCGCACGAGAGTGAAAAGTTTGGGGAGCTCGTTTGTTCCAACTCTTTAAAAAGCAACGACGTATACGCGAACGCGTGCGGACTTCTCAAAGAAGAAATGCGCATTTTGGGTTCAATGATTATCGAAGCGGCGGATCAAACCAAAGTACCTGCCGGGGCTGCGCTAGCGGTCGATCGGGAAAAATTCTCGGCGTATATTACGGAAAAATTAAAAACTTGTCCAAACTTGACCTTGGTTTCGCAGGAAGTAGAAAACGTGCCTGAACTTGAAAACGACGGGGGCAGGTATGCGATCATTGCGACGGGACCGCTCACTTCCGATCGTTTAAGCGAAGACATAAAACGCTTGACGGGGGGCGGCTTGCATTTCTACGACGCGTCCGCACCCATTGTTTCCGCGGAGAGTATCGATATGACCTGCGCGTTTACGGGGGACAGATACGGCAAGGGCACGGGGGATTATATCAACTGCCCCATGACGAAGGAAGAATATTACGCGTTTGTGGATGAGCTGCTTGCCGCGGAAAAAGCGGAATTGCACGAATTTGAAAAACGGGAAATATTCGAAGGCTGTATGCCTGTGGAAGTGATGGCGTCTAGGGGTAAGGATACTTTGCGGTTTGGCACGCTGAAACCCGTGGGGCTTTTCGACGAAGACGGGAAACGCCCGTACGCGGTGTTGCAGCTACGGAAAGAAAATGCGGATGGCACGACGTATAACCTTGTCGGATTTCAAACGAATTTGAAATTCCCCGAACAAAAACGGGTATTTTCTATGATTCCCGCTTTGAAGAACGCGGACTTTTTACGCTACGGCGTTATGCATAGAAATACGTATATTCAGTCCCCTGATGTTTTAAATGCGGATTTTTCGTTTAAAAATAATCGGAAGATATTTTTCGCGGGGCAAATCACGGGCGTGGAAGGGTACGTGGAAAGCGCGGCGAGCGGATTGCTAGCGGCGATCCATATAGCCGACGAAATTTTACAGCGGCCTGCACATACGTTCGATAATCGCACGGTGTTGGGGGCGTTGGAAACGCATATTTCCACTCCGACCAAGGACTTTCAACCCATGAACGCGAATTTTGGGATACTTTGTTCCCTGCCCGAACGGATTCGGGATAAAAAGGAACGGTATCGCGCCTTGGCAGAACGCGCGCTTAAAACGGTGCGTGCGGAAGCGGAAAAATCTTTAAGCAATAAGTAAGGAGTTAAGAATATGGAATTTAGAGGAACGACCATTTGCGCGGTCAAAAAGGACGGCGTTACGGCGATTGCCGGCGACGGTCAGGTAACGTTGGGCGAATCGGTCATCTTTAAAAACACGGCGATAAAAGTGCGCCGTATCTATGGCGGTAAGGTTATTTTGGGTTTTGCCGGTTCGGTTACCGACGCGTTTGCGCTCACCGAACGTTTTGAAGGTATGCTCAATAAATTCGCGGGGAATTTGATGCGTTCCGCGGTAGAGCTTGCCGAGCTTTGGAGAAGCGATAAGGTGGGTAGAAAGCTGGACGCAATGATGATTACTGCGGACGAGAATACCTTGTTGATTCTTTCTGGTACGGGAGAAGTGATTGAACCGGACGAAGGAGTTTGCGCGATCGGCAGCGGCGGCAATTATGCCTTGGCGGCGGCGCGCGCATTGTACAAAGAAACGGACTACGACGCGGAAACGATTGCAAGAAAAGCGTTGAAGATCGCGTCGGAAATTTGCGTATTCACGAACGATAATATCCGTTGCGAAACGGTGGGCCAAAATGCACTCAACTCGACCATGCCCACGGCAAACGGGGAAGAAAGCCCCAAGAAAACGACGCGCAAAAAGAAGGAGTAAGCCATGGATTTATCACCGAAACAAATCGTAAATAGATTAGATAAATATATTATCGGCCAAAACGAGGCGAAAAAGGCGGTGGCGATCGCGCTCCGCAACAGATACCGCCGCGCGCAGCTCCCCCTTGAAATCCGTGAAGAAATCACGCCGAAAAACATTATTATGAAAGGCCCGACGGGGGTAGGTAAAACGGAAATTGCAAGACGGCTTGCCAAGCTTGTCAAAGCGCCGTTTGTCAAGGTAGAAGCGACCAAATACACCGAAGTGGGCTACGTTGGAAAGGACGTGGAAGGCATGATCCGCGATTTGGCGGAATGTGCCTATCGTTTGGTAAAATCGGAAAAGGAAGAAGAAGTCAAAGCGAAAGCGACCGTGTTGGCGGAAAAGCGCATTGTACGCGCTTTGGCGGAAGCGAAAAAGGAAGACAAAGGAGATACGGCGAAGGAAGTATTTGAAAACAACCTTTTGGAAGATTTCCGCAAGGGCGTTTACGACAATTTCCTGATTGAAATGGAAGTGGTCGATATGCCGCAACCGATGGAGCTTGTGCCGGGCGGCGCGGCGATTTCTATCGGCAGTATTTTTGGGGATATGTTCCAGCAGAAGAAGAAAAAACGCCGTTTTGCCGTAAAGGAAGCCTTCCAAATTGCGTTGGAAGAAGAATCTTCCAAGCTTGTGGACGAAGACGCAATCAAAGCAGAAGCGGTATACCGTGCGGAAAACGACGGTATCGTATTTATTGACGAAATCGACAAAATCGCAGGCAAAGGCAACCGTAGCGGCGCGGACGTTTCGCGCGAAGGGGTGCAAAGGGATATTTTGCCCATCGTGGAAGGCTCGACGGTGGTTACGAAATACGGTCCGATTAAAACGGATTTCATTCTCTTTATCGCGGCGGGCGCGTTCCACGTGGCGGCTGTGGAAGACTTGATCCCCGAACTGCAAGGGCGTTTCCCCGTTTCGGTCGAATTGCAGAGCTTAACGAAAGAAGACTTTGTGAAAATTTTAACGGAAACGGAAAATTCGCTTACCTTCCAGTACGGAAAATTGCTCGGCGTGGACAATATCGACCTGCAATTTGACGAGGGCGCAATCGAGCGCATTGCGGAAGTATCGGTGGAGTTGAATCTTACTTCCGAAGATATCGGCGCGAGAAGACTGCACACGGTAATGGAATATTTGTTGGAAGACATTTCTTTCAACGCTGGCGGAGATTATCCCATGTTTACGTTGCAAATCGACCGCAAATACGTGGATGAGCATTTGCAGAAGTTGACGGGGGATAGGAATTTGAAGAAATACGTACTATAAAAGCGACGTATAGACTTCGCATTTCTTCGTTGTTTTAAACAAAGAATTTGCGTCGCATTTCTACGTTGCACTTCGCTTTTCTTGCTCGTGTACGGACGTACACCTCCCGTCGAAAATGCTCGTGCGCCTTGAACTGCTTGCAACTTGCTTTGTTTACTTCGCTTGGGAACGGCGTGGTGAAGAACGAGCAGCCAAGAAAGATAGAAAAAAAGATGCCAGGGAACGTAAAAGAAAGCAATTTTACAAACAGATTTTCCTAAATACGCTTTATTTAAGCGAACAAGAAAGATAGAAAAAACATGATCCAACGGAACGTTGGCGGAACGTTGGCGGAACGTTGGAAAAGGATAAAATATGATCAATATACCCAAGGGCACGAAAGACGTTTTGCCCGCAGATTCTTACAAATGGCAATACTTGGAAAGCAAAGCGCGTGAAACGGCTCGGCTGTTCAATTTAAAAGAAATTCGCACCCCCGTGTTCGAGCATACCGAACTTTTTCAACGCGGCGTGGGGGATACGACGGACATTGTAACCAAGGAAATGTACACCTTTAAGGACAAGGGCGACCGTTCGATCACCTTAAAGCCCGAAGGTACGGCAGGCGCAGTGCGCTCGTTTATCGAAAACGGGCTTGGCAACGGCGTATTGCCTGCCAAAATGTACTATATCACGCCTGCGTTCCGCTATGAACGCCCCCAAGCGGGCAGACTGCGCGAATTCCATCAATTCGGCGTGGAAGTGTTCGGCTCGGCAAGCGCGCAAACGGACGCGGAGACCATCTGCATGGCGGATACGCTCTTGAAAAAGCTTGGTTTGAACGTGTGCTTAAAAATCAACTCTATCGGTTGCCCGACCTGCCGTGCGGCATACAACAAGGCGTTGAAAGAATTTTTCGCGCCCCATTTGGACGAGCTTTGCCACGACTGCAAAACCCGTTACGACAAAAACCCGTTGCGCTTGCTCGATTGCAAGGAAGAAAATTGCAAAAAAATTAATGCGACCGCACCGAGAATTTTAGACTACCTTTGCGAAGATTGCAGCGCGCATTTTGAAGAAGTAAAAGCTTGCTTACAGCTTGCCGGTATCGAGTATGAAATCGACCCCCGTATCGTGCGCGGACTCGATTATTACACGCGGACCGTATTCGAATTCGTATCGAACAGTATCGGCGCGCAGGGTACGGTTTGCGCAGGGGGCAGATACGACGGCTTGATTGAAGAGCTCGGTGGGAAGCCCACGCCTGCGGTTGGATTTGCGGCAGGGCTGGAACGGTTGCTGATCGTAATGGAAAATACGGGGGTAGAAATCCCCAACGCGGAACAGCCGACGGTGTATATTGCGGGCATGGACGCGGATTGCCGTAAAAAGGCGTTCGAATTGAGCGCAAAGCTCCGTGCAAACGGCGTATTTGCGGAGATCGATCATATGGAACGTTCGGTAAAAGCGCAATTTAAATATGCGGATAAAATCGGCGCGAAATATGTTGCCGTTATCGGCGGAAACGAGCTTTTGGAAGGGAAAGCGAATGTGAAATGTATGGGGACGGGGGAAAGCGAAAGCGTTTCTTTCGACCAAATGACGGAATATTTTTCCGATAAATAAAGATACTAACAATAAGGGAGAAAAAGTATGGTAAAATACGTAAACGGAAAAGAATTAGAAGAATTGTTGGCGTCGTCTTCTTTGCCCGTATTTTGTGATTTTTGGGCGAGCTGGTGCGGTCCTTGCAGAATGTTGGCACCCGTTTTTGAAGACGTTTCCGACAAGTACGAAAAAAAAGCGGTCTTTGTCAAGATTGACGTAGACGAAGAAGAAAGCGAAAGCGCAGCAATCAAATACGGGATTACTTCAATCCCCAACGTAATTGCGTTTAAAAACGGACAACCCGTAGACAACAGCTTGGGCTTTGTACCGCAAGCGGCGTTGGAAGCTTTTGTAGAAAAAAATTTATAAGAACGTATAAAACGTATCGAAAAGACCGCTTTTTGGAAGCGGTTTTTTCTTTAAAATTTGTTAAAAAGATATTGACAATCTTTTTTTATAGTAGTATAATAATTTTATAATTACCCTTGGGGTGTAAAAAGGAGAAAAACAATGAAGAAATTTGCGAAAGTATTACTTGGCACGGTTTGTGCGGTATCCATGTTGTCGTGCGCGGCTTGCGGCGGCGGTGGCGGGGAAAAAGTTCCCGACGGTTATAAGAAAGTAGACGATTTGAACGGTAAAACCGCTGAACAAACGTATAACGATATTATGGCGGTTATTGAAAGCACCAAAGGTAACTTTACTAGCACGATGACGTATGACGCAACTTGCAGCGTTATGGGCATGGATATTCCTATGGAAATCAAGGTTATCGATAAAATCGACGGTGCAAATCTCTATGAATATTCTTACGTAGACACAGGCGATATGGGTGTAAAGCAAACGTTGCAGGTTTGGTACATAGAAGAAGCCTTGGAAGATGGTTCGCTGGAAGCGACTGCATACGCAAAGAAAGATAACAGTCAAATCATGTCGGCAAATATGACTTGGGCGGAAATTTGCGCAAGCGCAGGTATGGATCCCGATAAGATTTTCAGCCCCATTTACGATTTCACGGGCTATTCGTTCAGCGACGTTTCTTTCTACGTAGACGAAGATTTGGAAGATGACGTAGACGTAGCTCCCTATTTCAAGCTTGTTATCAAAGGGGATAAAGCGGAAGAATTTGCAAACAAGACGATGCAAGTTGCTTTGGAAGGCGCAAAGACCACATTCTCGAATATCGAATATAAATTCGTTTTAACGGACGCAGGGGAACTTGACCACGCGGAAATTTATTACACCGTAAAGATGAAGTATGAAGGCATGGAATATAAATACGTATTCGACGGAGATATCGTATTCAGCGATATCGGTACGACGGTTGTAACCGCTCCTGGGGCTGTTACGGTACAATAATTTAAATCCATAAAAGCAAAGAAAGCTCTCCTATACAAAATAGGAGAGCTTTTTGTTAAGTAGCATATTTTTTCTTGGAAAATCTTGACAAGCATTGTTTCTAGTAGTATAATAATTTCATAGCAACCATATGGGAAAAAAAGGAGAAAACAGTATGAAGAAATTTGCAAAAGTGTTACTTGGTACAGTTTGTATGGTATCTATGTTGTCGTGCGTTGCTTGTGGGGGCGGTTCAAGCGGTTCAAAAGATACGGGCGATAACGGCAAGCAAACGAAAAAAACGGAAGAAGAATTTATTGCTGCGATCAATGCGACGGTTGCTTTAGAAAACGTAACGGTGGAAACGGTGGATATTTCCGTAAATAAAAAAGAAGAAACGACCATAAAAATGGACGGAAATAAATGGGGCTACTACCAAAAAAACTATGAAAATGATAAAATTGAGAAAGTGTATGAAGCGTATATAGAATTTAACACTGACGTTATGCGGGTATACGAACAGGCAAGCGCTTATTCTTGGCGGGTTGAAGAACTTCCTTCAAACGCAAGCTTAGAAAGTGCCGTTAAGGAAGAATTTTCGAATAAGGAAAGCGTGAAAATGTTTATAGACGTATACGACGCGCTTACGTTTAACGACGAAACGGGCGCGTATGAAGGGACGGAGCTTTCATTGTTCGACGGAGAAAACGAGCTGTTTGTGCGCTCCCTTGCGTTGTACTTTACCGAAACGTATTTATATAAAGTAGAAATGTCGGGTGGCGAATATTACAGCACGACCATTACTTTCTTTGATTACGGCGAAACGGAAGTAAAATTACCTTCCGCGGACGGCGACTCTTCCCAGGAAGGCGGCAACAAGCCTGCAAACCCCGAAATGCCCGACGGTTATACGGAAGTGGAGAATTTTGGCGGAGCGCTCGCGGAGCAGGCGTATAACGATATTATGACCGCACTTAGCGGTTGGAATGACAACTATACCTATACGACGAAGTATGACGTAATTTGCAAGATTAAAGATAGCGAAAGCCCTATTGCGATTGAATACGTTGATAAAGTCGATGGGGAGAATCTCTATGAGTGTTCCTGTACAAAAAGAGATTCTAACAATGCGACTACGTTACAAGTTTGGTATATAAAAGAAATTCAGGAAAGCGGTTCGCCGTCGGCGACTGCATATGCGCAAAAGAATGATGATGAAGTAACGTCGGCAAATGTTTCTTGGGCGGAAATTTGCGCAAGCTTAAACCTGCCGTCCGATAGAATTTTTAATCCTATTTATGATTTTAGCGGTTATTCGTTCAGCGACGTTTCTTTCTACGTGGACGAAGATTCGGATGATGAAACGGATTTACTTTCCTATTTCACGCTTTTTATCAAAGGCGAAGCGGCGGTGGAATTTGTAAAAACCAAGATGGATTTTAATGTGGAAGGCGCAAAGATCACTGCTTCGGATATTGAATATAGCTTTGTATTGACGGATAAAGGAGAATTAGATCACATAGAAATTTATTGCACGGTAAATATGAAATATCAAGGCATTGCGGTTGAATACGTATTCGACGGAGATATCGTATTCAGCGATATCGGTACGACGGTTGTAACCGCTCCTGGGGCTGTTACGGTACAATAATTTAAATCCATAAAAGCAAAAAGGCTCTCCTATGCAAAATAGGGGAGTTTTTTGTTAAGTAGCATATTTTTTCTTGGAAAATCTTGACAAGCATTGTTTCTAGTAGTATAATAATTTCATAGCACCCATATGGGGGAAAAAGGAGAAAACAGTATGAAGAAATTTGCAAAAGTGTTACTTGGTACAGTTTGTATGGTATCTATGTTGTCGTGCGTTGCTTGCGGGGGCGGTGGCGGTGGAAAATCCGAGCCGGCAGGGGAAGAAGTAACGAAAGAAGTATGGGCGAAAGAAATGCAAAGCTTTTGTCTTGCAGATAAAATGAACCTTGCTTTGTCGGAAACGGTAGAATATCCCACCGAGACGCAATCGGTTTCGGGTATTTTCCAGTTTGCCGACGGGAAAATATACAACGAAGGGAAATCGCAAGGCATGACGATGAAAGAATATTTCGGTCAAGTGGACGGAGTGCATTATTCTTGGCAATGGACGAGCTATGACAAAGTTTGGTCTTCCTATCAAGAACCTTGGAACGAAGAAGTTTCCTATTGCACGGGCGCAGGCGCGTTGATGTTTACGGAAATGCTTTCTTGGGAGGAAATTTGTTCTGTTGACGGCGCAACGGTTACCTACCTTGATTATTATGATGAAGCAACCTTCCAAGACGGCGAATACGTTTATAATGGTGAAGAATTTACGTTAAAGGTAAAATTTGCAGAAGGAAAGCTGTATTCGATTAGCTCGACGAGAGAAAGACAAGGCTTTAACGGTCCGCTTATGGATACCTTGAAATTTACGGTTGTAGAAAAAGACTTTACGATCGGAGATTTGCCTGAACTTAACGAAGGCGAATAAAACAAACAACAAGAAAAGCTCCCGATTTTCCTCGGGAGCTTTTCCATTTTTAGAGAAGTATTATTTAAGGTGTGAATGGTCGATTAATAATTTTCCGCTCTTACCTGGAAATATGCCTGCGGGTGAGCGCAAACGGGGCAAACTTCGGGTGCTTTCTTACCAACAACGATATGACCGCAGTTGGAGCATTGCCATACAGCGTCGCCGTCTTTCGAGAATACAAGGTCGCCCTTAACGTTTGCAAGGAGCTTTCTATATCTTTCTTCGTGTTCCTTTTCAATCGCTGCAACGCCGTCGAAAAGGGTAGCGATTTCTTCAAAACCTTCTTCTCTCGCTACTTTTGCGAATTCATAGTACATATCCGTCCATTCGTAGTTTTCGCCTTCCGCAGCCGCCAAAAGATTTTCCGCAGTAGAGGAAATTTCGCCGCCGTTCAAAAGCTTGAACCAAATTTTAGCGTGTTCCTGTTCGTTCTTTGCGGTTTCTTCAAAAATTGCCGCGATTTGCACAAAGCCTTCCTTTCTTGCCTTGCTTGCAAAATAGGTGTATTTATTTCTTGCTTGGGATTCGCCTGCGAACGCCGTCATAAGGTTCGCTTCCGTTTTCGAACCCTTCAATGCAGGTTTTTCTTCAAACTGACCGCTCTGCTTGCATACGGGGCAAACTTCGGGTGCGGCTTCGCCGGTTGCTACATAGTGACATACTTTACATTCGAATTTTTTCATAACTGTTTCTCCGTTCCTTAATAGGATTTAGTTTTATTAACTGTTTATAGTATAATATAAAAAAATGGCTTTGTCAATAGTTTTTTATAAAAAAGTTTGAAAATTTTTTAAAAAAAGATAAAAAAGACAAAATCCTACAAAATTTAACAAAATTTTAACGGGATTTTCTTTTATCGAAAACAAATTATATATATAATAATGTAGGAAATCGGCATTGTTGATTGACAAAAAAAGGAAAAGTTGTTATAATGTAAATTGATTTTTCCTACCGAAAATACTATGGCGGTAAAAGAAAGCTTATGAAAATACTCAGTGCAAGAAAACGAAAATGGATAGAAAAGACGAGTTTGAAGGACCGTAGCTATAAGCGGTTCTTGTATAACCGCGTCTTTATTTTTGCCATGCTCGTATTATTGCAAATGGCTGCCGCGATTTTTGCGGCGTACGCGCTTGTGTACACGACAAAATTTGCGGTATACGTGCAGATGGCGCTTTTTGCCGTGCAGATGATTTGCGTATTCCGCTTGATCAATAAAAACGATCGCCCGACAGGGAAGCTTGGGTGGATTATTGCGATTTTATTAGTGCCCGTTGTCGGCGTGCCGAGTTATTTCTTGTACGGGGAAAACCGCCCGACGAGAAAGATGAATAAAAAGCTCGTGCAAGCGAAAGCGGAAAATTCTAAACGAGTCAAAGAATTACAGGGCGAGCGTCCGATGGTACAGCCGCAAACGCGCGGAGAGGGGCTCAGTCGTTATCTTGCGAAAGAGTGGGGATATTCCGCCTATTTTAACGGCGACGTTACCTACTATAAGAGCGGCGAAGAGATGTTCGAGCAGATGAAAGAAGAGATCAAAAAAGCAGAAAAGTTTATTTTGTTTGAATATTTCATTATCGGCTACGGAAGAATGTGGAAAGAATTGAAGGAGCTTTTGTTAGAAAAAGCCGTTCAAGGGGTGCAAGTGCGGATTATTTACGACGACTACGGTTGTTTGTTGCGCTTGCCGCCGAAATATTATCGGTATTTAGAATCCTTGCATGAAAATATCAAAGCAATGACGTTCAACCACGTCGTACCTATTTTTACCGTGCGAATGAACAATCGCGACCATAGAAAACTGCTCGTAATCGACGGCAAAGTCGGGTTTACGGGGGGCGTGAATATTGCGGACGAATATATCAACGAAAAGAGCCGTTTTGGGTATTGGAAGGACACGGGTATCAAAATCGCGGGCGACGCGGTGCAATCGTTTACGGAAATGTTCCTGTATATGTGGAATGCATTCCGCGAAGATAAGGAAGATATTCAAAAATATCTTTTGCCCTTGTCGAAAGAAAGCGACGGCAAGGTATGTATTCAACCGTACGACGATTCGGCGTTTGACGCGTATAGCGTGGGAGAATGGATATACCGCGATATTTTAAACCGAGCCAAAAAATACGTGTATATTTTTACCCCCTATCTTTTGTTGGATGATTCCATGCGGCAGGCTTTGTGCGACGCGGCGCTCCGCGGTGTGGACGTGCGGATTGTAACGCCGGGAATTCCCGATAAAAAGATGACCTATCGCTTAACGCGCGCGAACTATGATATTTTAATGCGTGCGGGGGTAAAAATTTACGAATATACGCCCGGGTTTATCCATGCAAAGAGCATGGTTTGCGACGACGAATGCGCGGTGGTCGGCACGATCAATTTGGACAACAGAAGCTTGTATCTCAATTTTGAAAACGCTGTTTATTTCTCTGGCTGTGAAGCGGTAATGGACGTGAAAAAGGATTGTGAAGAAGTGTTTGCCGTATCCGAGCTGTGTACGCCGGAAAACCGTAAACGCAGTATTTACGGACGGTTCGTAGACGCCGTCATGCGTATTTTTGAAACAATGTTATAAGGGGTAGCTATGAAAAAGATGAACAGAAAAGAACGCCGCGCGGAAGAACGCCGCATTATTGCGGAAATGGATTCGGCAATGCAAGCAAAAAAGGAAGAAAAGCCCAAGACGGTGGATTTTGCTTCGGGGGAACAAACAAAAGTATACGGAAAGGAAGCGCCTGAAATTTTGCATTGTAGGCGTTGCCGTTCGGTTATGGAAAAGGGAGTTTGCCCTGAATGCGGCTATAAAATCTTCGTGCCGATGGACGAAAGCAAACGTAAAAAAATACGTTGGATTTCCACAGCGATCGGCTTGGTTATCTTTGCGATCGTTTTTGCGGTTGTGAAAGCAATGCAATAAAAAACATAGGGGCAGGTATGCGTTGAATTGCTTTATCATGGGTTAGCAGATAGCGGACGGAGCGTAATCCGTCCGTTTTCATTTCTCGAAAAGTATTTTTTAAATATTGTTTACAAGCCACGTTCTTTGTGGTATAATATACGAAAGAAAATGAAAGGGATACGGGTATGAAGCTGATACATACGGGAGACGTGCACCTTGGTTCAGCGTTTAAAACGTTGACGGGGGAACAGGCAAGACAGAGAAATGCGGAGCTTTTGGACGGGTTTCGCCGTCTTTGCACGTACGCAAAAGAAAACGGTGTGTACGCCGTATTGCTTGCAGGGGATTTATTTGACGGAAACCAAATCCCCGCGCAGTTAAAAAAAGAAACGCTGTCGATTATTTCTGCCGCTGCGCCCGTATGCTTTTTCTACGTTTCGGGAAATCACGACGAGGAATTTAGCGCGGAGAATTTGCCGAGCAATTTATATCTTTTTTCCGACGCGCGCGCGTTTAAAAGCTATGATTTGCCTGAAAATATCTGCGTTACGGGTTTGGATACCAAATATTTCGCGCAAGCGGCGTTTGCGCAGCTTGCCTTACCGCCGCAAAAATATAATATTCTATTATTGCACGGTGAAAAGGGGGTAGACGGGGGTGCGTCTTCGGAAAATATTCCGTTTGCACGTTTGCAAAACAAGGGGATCGATTATCTTGCGCTTGGGCATATCCACAAACCGACCTTGACGGCGGAAAGGCTGGATGGGCGAGGCGTGTACCGTTATTGCGGCTGCTTGGAAGGCAGGGGCTTTGACGAAGTCGGGCAAAGGGGTTTCTTTTTGTTGGAAATCGAGAACGGGAAGCTTGTCAAGGAGCTGTTTTTATCCGTAGCAAGTCGAGAAGTCGTCGAAGTGCGCGCGGATATTTCCGCTTGCACGACCTATTACGACGTGGAAAATTGCGCGGTACAGGCACTTTCTGCCGTACCGTCGAAAAATATGGTAAAGCTCCTTTTAACGGGGCGGCATGCGTTGGGGTTAAAGAAAGATTTAACCCTTTTGGAAGGACGGTTGGGAAGTCGATTTTTCCTATTCCGCGTGGTGGACGAATCGCGGCTTTTTATCGATTACCGCGCGTTTGAGAATGATAAAACGGAGCGTGGAGAATTTGTAAGAGAGGTAGGCAGGTACGAGTTGAATGAAGATCTGCGCGCGGAAATTCTCGACGTTGGGTTAAAGGCGCTTGCTGGGGAGGAGATTGATTTATGAGATTGATTTCCTGTTATATCGTAGGCTTTGGAAAATTTGAAAACCGTGCGTTCGATCTATCGGCGCAGCTCAACGTTATCAAGGAAGATAACGGGTTTGGGAAGACGACTTTGGCGGATTTTTTGCGGTGTATGTTCTACGGCTTGGACGGTGGTAGAAGTAAGCAAATTTTGACGAACGACCGTATGAAATATATGCCTTGGTCGGGCGGTGCGTTCGGCGGCGCGCTCTCGTTTGAATTCAACGGCAAGCGTTATCGCATAGAACGCGCGTTCGGGAGAACGGCGGCAGGGGATACCGTTTACGTTTTCGACGGAAACAATATGCGCTGTTATGATTTTGGCGACAAAGCGGAGCGCTTGGGCGAAACGCTGTTTGGGGTGGATTGCGAAAGCTTTAAAAATAGTGTCTACGTACCGCAAGCGGGAACGGAAGCAGACGGAATGCCCGAAGATATGAAGCGCAGACTTTCCGCATTATTCGGCGCGGAAAACGGGCAATCGATCAAGACGGACAAAGCCATGGAAAGGCTGGACGACGCGGAGAGCGCCTTGCGTTCCAAACGGCGGCCGCGCAAGGGAAAGCTGGACGAGATTGACGAGCGTTTAGAACAGATTGCGAAGGAAAAGCTCCAACAAAAAGAAGCTTTGCAGCAAGCGGCGCTTTTGCGGGAACAAGCGCGTGGATTTTGGCAACAAAAGGAAGCGTTGAGCCAACAGCTTGCGGAAATAGAAACGCAAATGCAGTCCAAGAGCCGCCGCGAAGAATTTTTAGCAAAGCGGGAAACCTTGGAGGGTATGCAGGCGCGTTTGGAAGAAAGCCGTGCGCACGTACAAGCCTTGCAGGCGTTCTTTAAAGGCAACGATCCAGAACAAGTGAACGTGGTTGGCTTGGAACGTGCCGTCGAAGAATATTACGCCGAAAAAGAGAGCTTGCAGGAAATAGAAAACGCACTTGCGGAAACGGAAAACAAGCTGCGCGAAAAGAACCGTATCGAGGGTAGAATGCGCGGCGCAAAAGAGGATATAGACGCGTATAAACGGATTTTGGACGAACAAAATCGGTTGCTTACACCGCAAACGACGGTGGAGAAAAGGGTAAGACGGAAAGGGAAGCACTTCTTCGTGTTCCTATTCCTTTTGGCGGCGATATTCGGCGCGACGCAGCTTGCCGAGCGGTTGGCTTTGGGAGCGGCTTGCCTTGGGTTTGGCGGAGTCGGTTTACTGTATTCCTTTTTTCGCGCTTTGCCCAAACGCAAGAAAACGAAGCCGCAAAAGGGCGGCGAAACGTTGGCGGTCGAGCTTTTGAAAAAGGAACGGGAATATACCGATTTGAAGCGGGAATGGGAAGAATATTTCCTTGGAGGAGAAGAAGTCCGCGCAAAGCAGGAAGCGCAGCGGGAACAAGCTCTTGAAAAAATCGCAGGCTTGAAACGCGGTATCGACAACTTTTTGGGGAATTTTGCCTTTGAAAACGTTTATGATTACCGCGCGGCGACGGAGCGTTTAAAAGAGCGCGTCAACGAATATACTTCGGCGAAAGAGACCACGTTAAAACGGGAAGCGGAAACGCTGCAATTTTCGCAAAAGGACGGGGGCAGGTACGCGTTGAGTGAGCGCTTGGAAAATATTTCGTCCATGGAAACTTTGGACGGCTTGCTTCGGAAAAAGGATACTTTGGAGACGGAAAAACAGCGTGCCGTTGCCGAATATTCCCGTTGTAATACCCAAGCGGACGCGTTGGAGCACAGCGCAAACAGTGGGTTTGTTGACGGAGAAGAAGGGCTGATAGCGGAAAAAGCGCGCTTAGAAAGGCGGTTGCAGGCAATCCGTATGGCAAAAGAGTTTTTACTCCGTGCGCGGGAGAACATGGCCGCGCGGTATTTACAACCTGTGGAAGCGGCTTGCAGGAAATATCTGCAAATGCTCGGCGGGGAGTGGCAGGTGCGATACGCCGCGGACGGGAAACCGTTGGTGGAAACGCAAGGCAGTTTTAAAGAGCAGGCGTTTTTAAGCGTGGGCAGCAAAGATTTGTTGGACTTTTGCGCGAGAATTGCCTACGTGGACGGGGTATTCACCAAGGAAAAGCCGCCCCTTATATTAGACGATCCGTTCGTGAATCTCGACGATAAGAAAACGGCGCGCGCAAAAGAGCTGGTGAAAGCGCTTGCGAAAGAATATCAAATCGTCTATCTTACCTGCAAGGAAGAACGACGATTATAAAAAAGATGAAATTTCCGTGAAAGCGGAAATTTTTCTTTATAAACGGTTGACATTATATTTTTTTGAAAATATAATGATACGTGTTAGTTGTATTTTTTTAAGGACGTAAAAAGCATGAGTGTAAAAGTGGAAAAAACGAAAAAAGAGCCGAAGATGCAAACGGTGCAAACGCTGTTGAAAAGCGTTCGGCAATTTAAAAAGCCGTCGCTGATCACGCCGTTTTTTATGACGGTCGAAGCCTTTTGCGAATGTTTGATTCCTTTCTTTATGGCAAAAATGATCAACGCGGATATTTTGGCGACGAGCGGCGCGGTTAGACACATTTTAAAATACGGCGCAATTTTATTGCTGTTGGCGATTTGTTCGCTGACGAGCGGCGTTTTGGCAGGTCGGTTTGCCGCTACGGCAAGCTGTGGCTTTGCGAGCAATTTGCGCCACGATTTATTTTATAAGGTGCAGAAATTCTCGTTTGCGAACGTGGATAAATTTTCTTCGTCGTCGCTAGTAACGCGGTTGACGACGGACGTTACGAACGTGCAGCAATCCTATCAAATGTGCCTGCGTATTGCAATCCGCGTACCGTTGCAGTTCATTTTCGCAATTATTATGAGCTTTACGATCAACGCGCGGCTTGCGTGGGTGTTTATCGCGATCGTGCCGTTGATTGCCATCGTGCTCATTTCAATCATGTGCGTAGTAATGCCCTTTTTCAAACGCATTTTCAAAAAGTACGACGCTTTGAACAATTCCGTACAGGAAAACGTCAGCGGTATCCGCGTAGTTAAATCGTTCGTTCGTGAGGAATATGAAACGGAGAAATTCGATAAGGCGGCGCGCGAAGTGCGCGACGATTTCACCAAAGCGGAAAAAATTCTTGCGTTGAACAATCCGTTTATGACGTTGTTTATCAACGTGGCGGCGGTGTTGATTTCTTTCCTTGGTGCGAAACAAATTATCGGCTCGGGTACGCTCAGCGGAGATTTCACCCCGACGGAGCTTTCCGCATTGATCACGTATGGCATACAGGTTTTGGCGAGTTGCATGATGTTCTCAATGGTGTTCGTTATGATTACGATGTCTTTGGAATCGGCTCGACGTATTTCCGAAGTGTTGCGCCAAGAATCCAACTTGGTAAGCCCTAAGCAGGGTGAAACGGAAGTCAAAGACGGTTCGGTGCGGTTTGAAAACGTCAGCTTTAAATATTCGGAACATGCGCACAAATACGCGCTTTCGGATATTGACTTAGACATCAAATCGGGGGAAACGGTCGGCATTTTAGGGGGTACGGGTTCTTCCAAAACGACGCTCATACAGTTGATTCCCCGCCTTTACGACGCAACGGAAGGCAACGTATTTGTCGGCGGTAAAAACGTCAAGGATTACGACTTGGACGCGCTGCGTAAGGAAGTAGCGGTCGTCTTACAAAAGAACGTTTTGTTCTCGGGAACGATTAAAGAAAATTTGCGTTGGGGGAACGAAAACGCAACGGACGAAGAGCTTGTCCGCGTTTGTAAGCTGGCGCAAGCAGATGAATTTATTTCTTCTTTCCCCGACGGCTACGATACCTATATCGAGCAGGGCGGTACGAACGTTTCGGGCGGTCAAAAACAGCGGCTTTGTATTGCGCGCGCACTGCTTCGAAAACCCAAGGTATTGATTTTGGACGATTCGACGTCCGCAGTAGATACGAAGACGGACGCTTTGATCCGTCATGCGTTTGCGGAAGAAATCCCCGATACCACGAAAATCATTATCGCACAACGCGTTTCGTCCGTAGAGCACGCGGATACGATTTTGGTGCTGGACGGCGGTAAAATCGTCGAACAGGGCAATCACAAAGCACTGTTGGCGCGCGGCGGAATCTACCGTGAAATTTACGAAGCGCAAACGAAAAGCAAAAATGAAAAGGAAGGGGGGAACGACTGATGGCACAAACGTCTCAACAAAAATCTCCCGCTATGAAAATGCCCAAAGGCCCTATGCGCGGACGGGGTATGCCCGTACCCAAGGGCGCAATCAAAAAAGGCACGCTTTCCCGTTTGTTAAAGCTCGTTTTTAAATATTATAAACCGCAGCTTATTTTCGTGTTGATTTGTATTTTGGTCAACTCGATGGGGAGCTTGGTTTCTTCCATATTCGTGCAATCGCTCATTGACGACGTTATCGCGCCCGGCGTAGTAAAAGGCTACGGCGAAGTGGCGGGGAAGCTCGCTTCTGTAATCGTTGCCATGTCGGCGGTATATTTGACCGTCGTTGTCGCGGGGTTTTTCTGGCACAGAGTTATGGCGACGATCACGCAAGGTATGCTGTATCATTTGCGTACGGATATGTTCGCGAAAATGCAAAGCTTGCCCATTAAATATTTCGACACGCACGCGCACGGAGAAATCATGAGTTGTTACACCAACGACACGGACGCAACGCGGCAGTTGATCGGGCAGAGCTTGCCCACGCTGATGAGCAGCTCTTTAACGTTGATCGTTTCTATCGGGTTCATGATTTGGAACAGTCTTTGGCTGTTTGCGGTGGTGCTGATTTGCACGGTTGCCATGACGATGGTGGTAAAAATTATCGGCGGCAACAGCGCGAAATATATGGTAGCGCAGCAGCATTCCCTTGCGGCGGAAGAAGGGTTCGTGGAAGAAATGATCAAGGGGCAAAAGGTCGTAAAAGTCTTTACCCACGAAGAAAAAGCGAAAGAGGATTTCGACAAGCTCAACGAAAAACTGTTCAACGACAGCCGCCGCGCGCACGGCTTTGGGAATATTTTAGGGCCTATCCTTGGGAATATCGGCAATATTACGTACGTGCTTTTGGCGATTTTCGGGGGAGTATTATTGACCTACAACGTCAAGAACGTTGGATTTAGCAGTATATTCTTCGGCGTGGAAACGCTGTCGATCGGTACGATTATCGCGTTCCTTGGTATATCGAGAAACTTTACGCAGATCGTCAACCAAATGTCCCAACAAATTTCCATGATTGCCATGGGGCTTGCAGGTGCAAGCCGCGTATTTACGCTGATGGACGAAGAACCTGAACTGGACGAAGGGTACGTTACGCTCGTCAACGCGAAATACGATAAAGACGGCGCTTTGCAGGAAACGACGGAAAGAACGGGGCTTTGGGCGTGGAAACATTATCATAAAGCGGACGATACCACGACGTATACCGAACTGAAAGGGGATCTCGTCATGGATATGGTCGATTTTGCCTACGTACCCGAAAAGCAGGTTTTGACGGACGTTTCTCTGTATGCAACGCCTGGGCAAAAGATTGCGTTTGTCGGTGCGACGGGCGCAGGGAAGACCACGATAACCAACCTTATCAACCGTTTTTACGATATTGCGGACGGAAAAATCCGCTATGACGGAATCAATATCAACAAAATCAAAAAGGACGATCTTCGCCGCTCGTTGGGGATTGTTTTGCAGGATACCAACCTATTCACAGGTACGGTTATGGAGAATATTCGTTACGGCCGGTTGGACGCTACGGACGAAGAATGTATAGAGGCGGCAAAGCTCGCCAACGCGGATGATTTCATTTGCCGACTTCCCGACGGCTACGATACCGTATTGACGAACAACGGCGCGAACTTGTCGCAAGGTCAAAGACAGCTTCTCTCGATTGCGCGCGCGGCGGTTGCGGACGCGCCTGCTATGATTTTGGACGAAGCAACTTCTTCAATCGATACGCGTACGGAAGCGTTGGTCAGCGACGGTATGGATAAACTCATGCACGGCAGAACGGTATTCGTCATCGCGCATAGACTTTCGACTGTAAGGAACTCCGACGCGATTATGGTGCTTGATCACGGGAAAATTATTGAACGGGGTACGCACGAACAGTTGTTGGAACAAAAAGGCACGTATTATCAGCTTTATACGGGCGCGTTTGAGCTTGAATAAAGTAAAAAGATAAGGTCGCAGGAGAAACCCTGCGGCCTTTTGCTGTATTCAAGACGCTTGACAAAAACTATGTTTTTGTGTATGATAATAATGGCAACATTGTTAAGAGGAGAGAGTTTGTCTTCACGTTAAAAGAAGGAAAAGGTTTTCATTAAAGGCTTTAACAAAGAGCTTCCTATATAAACAGAAATCAATAATTAAAGAAAGGAGATTTTAATTTG
The DNA here is from genome assembly GCA_045127595.1 of Candidatus Scatosoma sp. GTDB lineage: Bacteria > Bacillota > Clostridia > Christensenellales > Borkfalkiaceae > Scatosoma. Next base: position 99,576 of record JBGVQS010000028.1, read on the forward strand.
GATTTGGAATTATTAATTGCAATAAGTGGTTTTGTTTTATTGATAGGAATTATTAATTTGATTGATGCTATAGCAAGGTATAAAAAATGGTTAAAAAACAATGAAATGATTGCTTATTTTCCTATATGGAAAGGAACAAAAATACCTTTAATATGGTATATTATTTGGGTGTTTATTGACTTTTTAAGTATTCCTTTGTTCATAGCTTTGGCGATACGGGGGGGAGTGGAATTAATAATAGCTCCATTTATTTTTACTTGTATATATATAATTTTAATACGTATAATTTATGCAATCATTTTTTCAATAGTAAAAAGTTTCCTGAATAAAAAGTAAGTATGTTAAGGTGGCGTCCATTAAAGATTTAGAATCTTTATGGGATATGTTTTGCAAAGCATAAGGCAACATAATTAGAATGAAAGCTTACTTGGTTGGCGCAAAGTTAAGCGTAGGAAAGCAAATAGAAAAACGGGAATAAGGAGTAATGATGGAATATAAAGTTGGCTTTTCAAAAAAAATGTATTGTATATCTATAATCTTAATAATATTTGCTAAAATTATATTTATTTTTTCAGGTGGAGTTTGTATCAATGCGATAATAAAAGCAAATCCAACATCTGATCATTATTCATTAGGCATATTTACACTGTGTTTTGTTTTAGTAATATATTTATTATTAACTTTAGCACTTATTTATATTATAAATATCTATAAAAAACAATGTGATATATATATGGAAGATAAAATGTGTTGCATCAAGAAAAATAAGGTGTTGTTTGAAATAGAGTATAGGAATATAATTGCTGTAAAAAGAAGAACTTTGGATAGTGTATTAATATTTTGCAAAGAGCCCTTTATTAAAAGGGGAATCAACAAAGGGGCAAAAACCTGCATTAGATATTATTCAAAAATGGATTTTCATTATATGCGAATGGCGATATTAAGCAAATATTATAATGTAATATTTAAATAAACTTCATGGAGCACAAAGGGGCAAGATGAAAGTCTTGTATCAATGTTTTGGGTGCAATTTAAACTTTTTTAAGGAGAGGAATAGTTGAATAAAATAATAGTTTATTTAATTTGGTGGATTGGATTAATTACTGGAATTTTTTTGACTCATTTTGACTTGATAGGCGAAATGAATGGATATTTTAGTCCGAAAAGAGAAAAAATATATATTTTAAAGAAAAAAATTTTTATTCCATATCATGGGTATCATTTTTTTCGAAAAATCAAAGGTTATAATCCAACCTTTGATGGATATGTATTTAAGATAACTTATATTTTAACGATTTTAAATTATATACATTTTTTGATTGCGATTAGTTTAGCTTTTTTACAAGTTATTTTTTTGAAAGAATGGCTTTTTTGGGTGCTTATAAGCGAGATGGCTTTAATTAGTGGGGTTATTCTTACTATTTTTAAGGTTGTAGAAGTAAGGCACAAAAAAAGAGAAAAAGAAAGTGGACTAAATTTTAAAATGTGATATAAAATTGCGGAAGAAGAAAGGGTGTACCGCAAGATAGGCGATAGGGCAACGGATATGCCGAGCGCGGTGTATTTTGGTTCGAAAGCGACGGGCATGTACGCGTTGAATGAACACGTGAAGTATGCTTACGACGGCGTTTACGTACGATATGCAAGGAGATTGATAAAGTGAACAATAATGTATTCATCGCTAAAATCCATTGGTTAACTTCAAATCAAGGTGGAAGAATTCAGGGAATACCGATGAACAATGAAAAGTATTGTCCCATAGTTGCTGTTGATGGACAACAAGTTTTCTCGGGAGTCTCGTATGGTTTATTGTGTTATTCTTATGAAAAAATTGAAGATAATATAAGTTTAGCCCAAATTAGATTTTTGAATACGAAAGATGCACCAGATGTGTTATATATTGGTGCCAAGCTTGAATTATATGAAGGAAACAAAATGGTCGCGAATGGAGAAGTTATAAGTAATTCAAATTTTAAATTTAATTTTTAAGGATAAGGATATCACAAGAAAGGTCGTAGGAGAAACCCTGCGGCCTTTTAGCATATTGAATATTTATGATATTTTTACGTATAAACCCCACTCGCGCGCGAGTGGGGTTTGCTTATCTTTTATAAAATTTTTTCTACCAAATGCAGGTTTAATTCTTTTACCCAAGCGGCGGCAATTTCTTCCGAGGCAGCGTCGAAAACGTTTTTCGGGTCATGGGCGTCTGCGCCGAATACGACTTCGTTGCCAACGCTTGCCGCAATTTCAAACAGCGTTTTTTGCGGATAATGCCGCTTTGTCCGCAAACCCAAGAAATTGATTTCTAACGGAATATGCATGGCTTTTGCTCCTTCGCACAAACGGCGGTATTCGCGCAAAACCGTTTCCTTTTCAAAAGGATACCCTGCAAGATCGGGGTGGGCAAGATAGAGAAAATCTCCCGTTTTCAAGCCGTCTAATACTTGGGTTATATACGCGGAAAAGGCTTTTTCTTCACAAAGCGTTGCCGCAGGGGGAGCGCCGATTTCGTTGCCCGTAAAGTGCTGACCCAAAAGCAAATAATCGGGGTGGACGCGGTTTAAAAACTCCATTTCTTGCGCGTGGTATTTGGGGTAATATTCCAGCTCGAAGCCGCAAAGGATACGGATATCGCTTGCATATTCTTTTTGCAATGCGCGGATCGTTTCCGCATACGAAAACAACTCGTCGTCTTTCATACGGAAGCCCGAACGGTAATCGGTGTCGGGGAAAGGGTAGGGCGCATGGTCGGAAAAACCGAGCGTTTCCATGCCCGTTTCAATCGCGCGTTCGATATACTCCCGCTCGGAACCTGTTGCGTGGTTGCACCTTGCCGTGTGCGCGTGGTAGTTGTGTTTCATGCGTTGTACTCCGTTGGCTTACTTTTTACCTGTATTGTAAACGTTTTAAAAGGCAAAGTCAATTGTTTCGTGCGGACAATTTTATAAAAACCCTTGCCTTTTTTCGTGAAACATAGTATAATGTTAGGCGAAAAATACGAAACAAAGGACATTAAGCATTTTGAACAACGAATTTTTTTCTTTTGAACTGATTAAGACAGATCCCGAAACGGGCGCGCGCGCAGGGATATTGCACACGCCCCACGGGGACATTGAAACGCCCGTATATATGCCCGTAGGCACGCAAGCTACGGTCAAAGGGGTATTTCCGCGGGATTTGAAAGAGGCTGGCTCGCAAATTATTTTGTCGAACACCTATCATCTTTATATGCGCCCCGGCGACGAGATTGTCAAAAAGGCGGGCGGTTTGCATAAGTTTATGAACTGGGATAAGCCGATTTTGACGGACAGCGGCGGTTTTCAGGTATTTTCGCTTGGGAAATTGAACAAAATCACCGACGAAGGAGTGGAGTTTTCTTCGAATATCGACGGCAGCAAGCATTTCTTTACGCCCGAAAAGGCGATGCAGGTGGAACAAAACTTGGGCGCGGATATTATTATGGCGTTTGACGAGTGCAGTGAATACGGCTATAACCATGCGCAAGCAAAAGCGGCTATGTTGCGTACTGCGGCGTGGCTGGAACGGTGCTATAAATTTCATAATAAGCCCGAACAGGCGCTCTTTCCGATCGTGCAGGGGAATATGTACAAGGATTTGCGCGCGGAAAGCTTGGAACGCACTTTGCCGTTCGTAAAGCATGGGATCGCGATCGGCGGACTTTCCGTGGGAGAGCCTAAACCGCTTATGTACGAACTGCTCGACGATTTACAGCCCAAGCTGCCTACCGACGTGCCGCGGTATTTGATGGGGGTAGGCTCGCCCGATTGCTTGATCGAGGGAACGCTGCGCGGCGTGGATATGTTCGATTGCGTGCTCGCGACGAGAATTGCAAGAAACGGGACTGCGATAACGTCGCATGGGCGCGTAGTGGTACGGAACGGGAAATTTAAAGAGGATTTTTCGCCGTTGGACGAAGAATGTGATTGTTATTGCTGTCGGAATTACACCAAGGCGTATTTGCGGCATTTGATCAATACGGGGGAAATGTACGGCGCAATGCTGTTGAGTTTGCATAATATTACTTTCTTGCATAAGCTGATGCGCGGGTTGCGCGAAGCGATTCTCGGTGGGTACGTGAAGGAGTTCGCTAGGGAGTTTTATAAGAAGTACGGTGGCGAAGGCAAATGGTAAACGTTCCGTTTAATCGAGTTTTTTCTATCTTTCGTTTTCGGGGAAAGGTAGTTGGCTGACTGCGGAGCGATACGCTTTAAACGGGCGCACAACGTTCCGTTTAATCGAGTTTTTTCTATCTTTCGTTTTCGGAGAAAGGGGCTTGACTGACTGCGGAGCGATACGCTTTAAATGGGCGGTAAACGTTCCGTTTAATCAGGTTAAAATACTTGGCAGACTGTAAGTAAAAACAACAAAAGTAGTAAACAGGGGGGGCGGCATATGTTAAAAATTGAAAATTTAACGAAGAATTACGGGGATAAAAAAGCGGTAGACGGGCTTTCCTTGCAGATTGCGGCAGGGGAAATCTATGGCTTTATCGGGCATAACGGCGCGGGGAAAACCACGACGCTGAAAGCTTGTTGCGGTATTTTGAAATTCGACGAAGGGGAAATATTCGTGGACGGGGAGTCCATTCGCGAAAATCCTTTGGCGTGCAAACAAAAAATTGCGTATATTCCCGACAATCCCGATTTGTATAATTTCATGAAAGGGATTCAGTATTTGCAATTTGTTGCGGACGTGTTCGGGGTTTCCGCGGAAGATAGAAAAACGAGAATCGCCCGTTATGCGGACGCGTTGGAGCTTACCGACGATCTCGCACAGCCGATCGGGGCGTACTCGCACGGTATGAAACAAAAGCTTGCGTTGATTTCCGCTTTCTTGCACGAACCGAAGCTGATTATTTTAGACGAGCCGTTCGTGGGGCTTGATCCCAAAGCGGCGCATACGTTAAAGACGCTCATGCGTGAATATTGCGACCGTGGCGGCGCGATCTTCTTTTCCACGCACGTGTTGGAGGTGGCGGAAAAGCTTTGCGACAAAATCGCGATCATCAAGGGCGGAAAATTGATAAAAGAAGGTACCATGGACGAGGTGAAAGGGGATTCTACGTTGGAAAACGTGTTCTTGGAGCTTGTAGAATAAGGGGGATAGTATGTTAAGGATTCTTTTAAAAAAGGAATTGACGGAACTGCTTTCCCTGTTCACGGCAAGCCGAAAAACGGGGAAGCGCAGGACGTTTATAAAAAGCGTTTGCTTTGCCGTATTCGTGGCGGCGGTTGTAGGTATGCTCGGTTTTCTCTTTTATAAAATGGCGGAGCTTCTTTGCGAGCCGTTGGTAAAGCAAGGGCTTACATGGGTGTATTTTGCGTTGGTCGGGACAATGACGACGACGATGGGGCTTCTTGGCAGCGTGTTTGCGGTCAAACCCAAGCTCTACCATGCGAAAGACAACGAAGCGCTGTTCGCAATGCCGATCCCTGCGTGGAATATACTCGTTTCCCGTTTGTTTGGGTTGTATCTTTTCGCGTTTGCGTTTGAAGCGGTGGTCTTTGTCCCTGCGGCGGTGTTGTATTTGACGGTGGATTTTTCCGTTTTGTCCTTGTGCAGCGTTGCGGTAATCACGTTTGTTTTGCCTTTGGGCGCTTTGGCGCTTGGTGGGATTTTGGGATGGTTGGACGCTTTGTTATCCAACTTGTTGCCGTGGAAAAATCTTTGTACGATTTTGCTTTCCGTTGCGTTTATGGCGGTGTCTTTCCTATTGAGTAATAAAATGCACGAGTTTTTGAACTATGCGGCGGAGAACGGTGCGGAGCTTGGCGGAAAAATTGAAACGGCGTTGTTCCCGTTACGGCAAATGGGCTTGGCATTAGAAGGAAATTTGCTTTCCCTGCTTTGGTTCGTGTTGATGTTCGTAGGGGCGTTTGCGCTTGTATATCTATTGAAAATAAAGACCTTTTTCTTCCTTGTTTTTGGGAACAAGAGCGCGAAAAAAGCGAAATACGTGGAAAAGGATCGCAAGGTAAGCTCGGGTTTTTCTGCGCTGTTCAAGCGAGAATTTTTACGGCTGTTTAAAACGCCTGCCTATTTATTAAACGCGTCGGCAGGAACGGTGTTTATGCTGATTGTCGGGATAATCGGCGCGGTCAAGGGGGATTTGTTCGGGGTATCGAAAGAAACGTTTGATTTTCTCTCCCCCGTGCGTTATCAAAAGATGGAGCTCATCTGCGTGATGATACTTTGCACGTTTGTAGGGTTGAATTTTATCAGTGCGCCCACGTTTTCCTTGGAAGGGGAAACGATATGGATTTTGCAATCCTTCCCCGTGAAACCCAGAGAAATATTCGCCGCAAAGGTGTTGCCCCATTATCTTTTAACGCTGTTTCCTGCGTTGTTGTGTTTTTCCGTGGCGGCGGTTGTGTTGGAAATCGTAGGGATATTGCTTGTTTTTACGCTGTTTATGGCGGCGGTGTATCCGCTGTATACCGCGCTTTTGGGGCTGGTGCTGAATTTACTTTTCCCGAAGCTCGATTGGACGAGCGAAACGGCGGTGGTCAAACGTAGTCTTGCGCCCGGTCTTGCGTTGCTCTTTAATTTGGCAAGCGTATTCGTTGGGTTTGGGCTTTGGTTCTTATACGGAAAATATATCGGGGTTACGTGGTATTGCGTAAGCTTGATGCTGTTGGCGATTTTATGCGTTGTCGGACTGATTATTTGGCTTTTCAAAAAAGGCGTGAAAAAATTCGCTCAATTATAAAAACGGGGTAGGCAGGTACGCGTTGAGGCTTTTTGTCGAGAAAGAAAAAAGAACGCCGAAAGGCAGATGAAAAATCGGTGAAAAGGAAAAAAAACGAAAATACGGTAAAAAAACACTTGCCAAAACAGGAAAAAAAAGGTATCATAGATGAAGAATATAGGCGCGGCGGTAAAAGCGCGCAAATAAGGAGAAAGAAAAATGATTTGGAATTTGTTGACGAACGCGGCTTCGTCTTCCGAAGAAGCGGCAACGGGTTGCGGTAAATATTCGGGCGTATTGATGATCGGCTTTTTTGCCGTACTTTTGATTGGCTTTATGATGTACAGCAGACGTTCGCAAAAGAAGAGACAGCAAGAAGCGATGAACATGCTCGACGCATTGAAACCCGGTTGCAAGGTAAAGACGATCGGCGGTATTTGCGGTATCGTTGTAGAGGTTTGCCCTGAGGATAATACCTTTATTTTGGAAACGGGCAGCGAAGCAAGCGGTAAATCCTATTTGAAGTTCGACAAGCAAGCGATCTATCAAACGGACGCGCTCGATAAAAAGGAAGAAGCGCCCGCAGAAGAACAAGAGCTTTCAAAAACTCCCGTAGAAGAACAGCCCTTTGAAGAAATGGGCGCACCCGTTGAAGAAACCGTAGAAGAACCTGTTGAAGTGGAAGAAACGGAAGAAAAAACGGAAGAATAAGGAAAATATTTCTAAAAGACGAACGCCTTCGCATACAATAATGCGGAGGTGTTTTTTATGCGTAACGAATCATACGGAAAGAGTGTTTTCGACATTATCAAGGGGGCGGCGCTTGCGTTAGCGATTTCCTTTTTGTTGGCGGTGGTATTTGCGAATATTTTGCGGTTTGCAAGGCTTTCAAACGGCGTGATTTATCCCATCAATCAATGCATTAAAGCGGTTTGTATTGCGGTGGGAACGCTCGTTTGTATCCGCGGAGAAAAGGGTTGGCTGCGCGGCGGATGCGTGGGGCTTGTCTTTACGGCGCTCTCGTATTTGGCGTTTTCGGCGATCGGCGGAGATTTTTCCACTTCTTGGCTGATTATCGCAGAGCTTTTTTGCGCCTTTTTAACAGGTGCGCTGTCGGGGATTTTGGCGGTGAATTGTAAGGAACGGAGATAAAAATATGCAAACGCAGGCTAAAAGAAGAAAAAAATGAATAAAAGCGCTTGCATTTTCGTAAAAAGTGTATTATAATAGTTACAATAAATCCTAACAAATATCAGGAGGACGTTATGATTAAGACGATTGCGAAACCCGCAGATAAGAAGGTAACCGCTTGTGGCGAATGCAGAAGCACCTGCCAATCCGCTTGCAAAACGAGCTGCACGGTAGGTAACCAATCCTGCGAAAGAATTACGCGCGAAGAAAAAATCGAACGCAAATAATTCTCGCTTACAGCAAACAGGCAAAAAATGAACAGCAAAAACGGCGTATTTATCAAAGTACGCCGTTTTTAACCGAGTTTTGCCGAAAAAAAGGAAGGAGCGTTATCTTTACATGATACACGTATTCAGTTACAGAGATAAGAATTACATTTACGACGTCGGCAGCGGTTCTTTGCACGAATGCGATAAGACCACCGCCGATTATTTAAAAGCGAAAGAAGAAGGACAAGCCGTCGATATTACCTATATCACCGACGAACAAATACAAGAAATTTTGTCCGACGTAGAGGGCTTGAAGGCACAGGGCTTGCTCTTTAAGGAAGAAGTAAAAAGCTATCCGATGAAAAGCAACGAGGTCAAGGCGCTTTGTATCCACATTTGCCACGATTGTAATTTCCGTTGCAGATATTGCTTTGCGGACGAGGGTGCATACCATTCTAAGCGAGAAGCTATGAGCTTGGAAACGGCGAAAAAAGCGGTGGATTTTCTCATTGAAAACAGCGGCAAGCGCAAGGTGCTCGAAATGGATTTCTTCGGCGGTGAACCACTCATGAATCTCGACGTTTTAAAACAAACGGTTTATTACGCGAAGGAGCAGGGCGCAAAGGCTGGCAAGAAGTTCTTGTTTACGACGACGACCAACGCGCTACTTTTAAACGACGAAACGATACGTTTTTTCAACGAAGAAATGGAAAACGTAGTGTTGTCGCTCGACGGAAGAAAGGAAGTGCACGACGCCATTCGTACCACGATCAACGGCAAGGGAACGTTTGATCTCATTATCGATAAGATAAAGAAATTCATTTCTTTGCGTGGCGAAAAAAGCTATTACGTGCGCGGAACGTTCACGTCGAAAAACTTGGATTTTGCCAAGGACGTGCTTTTTATTGCCGATCAAGGGGTGGACTCTATTTCCATGGAACCCGTTGTAACGGATATTGAAGATTTGCAAATCCGTGAAGAGCATTTACAGCGCATCGGGGAAGAATACGAAAATCTTTGCGAAGCGTATTTGGAACGTTATAAAAAGGGAGAAGGCTTCAATTTCTTCCATTTCAACATTGATTTGGAGGGCGGACCTTGTCTTTCCAAACGGGTATCCGCTTGCGGCGCAGGGAACGAGTATTTCTCCGTTGTACCTAATGGGGATTTGTATCCTTGCCATCAATTCGCGGGGAACGAAAAATTCCGTTTGGGGAGCGTCTACGAGGGGATCGTTAAGCCCGAAATTCGGGAAACGTTTAAAAATTCCTGCTTGTTTACGAGAAATAAATGCGAAAAATGCTTTGCAAAATTCATTTGCTCGGGCGGTTGCAGCGCGAACAATTACAACTTCAACGGGGATATTAACGAGCCGTACGAAGTTACCTGCGCAATGATGAAAAAGCGCGTGGAATGCGCTATGCATATTTTGGCGGAGAAAAAACTCTTAAAAAGCTAAAAAAAACAGGCGGAAAATTTGATAAAAAGTCAAAAAAATCTTATATCGTCGGCATTATGGCTTGACGAGCGGATAAAAAATAAGGTATAATAATAAGGTATCAATTGTACTGGGGCAGATTGCCCCGAAACACGACAGGAGGCTTATGTAACATGGGCAAGAAGAAATCGGTGGTATTAATGACGTTACTTACCATCGTAATGGTCGTATTGTGTTTTGTAGTAGCGTTCCCTTCTTTCGTCATTCCCGGAACGAGCGGAGTGAAGAAGTGGAATCCTATCGTTAAGCAATACGATTTAGGAACAGACCTTGCCGGAGGGTACTACACGTACTACTATCCGGAAGGGGTAATTACCGAAACGGATTATAACAATCTGACGGAAAAACAGCAAGAAGATTATTTCAATCACGGCGGCTTGTATCTCGATAAGGACGAAGATTTGGGCATTATCGAGCTTGACGATAACGGCGAAGAAGTGATCAGCGAAGATTTCAAAGTGGCGTTCAGCAAGGCGAAGGACGTTATTTCCGCGCGCTATGCTGCACGTTATTCCGATTACAGCGTATCGGTGGTAGACGACTATTCGTTGAGAATCGTTCTTCCTTCTTCGGAAGTAGCTGACGGCGAAGCGTCGACCGCTTCTCAAAACGCGTTTGACGCTGTTTCCAAATTCGCTTTGACGGGCGAGCTGACCATCGAAAAGGGCGGCGAGCTGATCGACGAAATGAAAGAGGACGAGCTGAAAGCAAGTTCGCTCATCAAAAAGGTAGAAGTGAAGAGCGAGTATGAAACGGCATACTTGCGTATTCAATTCACCAACAAGGGCGAAAAAATGATCAAGGCGTTCAAATCGGAGAATAAAGCGGATTCCAACGTTACCCTTACTTTTAAAATCGGGGACGTTGCGCTCAGCGAAATTTCCATTACCGCGGATCATATTAGCAAAGGCGAAGTCAAATACTATATGCAGACGGAATGGAACCAGCGTTACGTAGAAACGTATGCGGTTTTGATGAACTCGGCAATCAACAACGGCACGGAAGACGACATTGCGTTCAGAGCTCCTAAATCGAGCGAAATGAGAGCATTTGAACCCGTTTACGGCGATAACGTATTGACGCTTTTGTATATCGCGCTTGCAATCGTAATCGTTGCGTTGATTGTCTTTGCAATCGTGAAGATGAATAAGTTCGGCGTTGTCAGCGCATATCTTACCGTTTTGTATTTCCTTGCGGCGGCGATCTGCTTTGCGTTTATCACGCGCGGTATTTTGGAAATCACGGTCGGTTCTGCGGTAGTATTCCTTGCGGGCTTGTTGCTTGTCAATGCGCTCCACGCACACATTTTCAATGCGATTAAAGCGGAATTTGCACTCGGTAAAACGGTAGAATCTTCCGTAAAGGGCGGTTTCAAAAAGACCATTTGGACGATTGTAGATATTTACGCGGTATTGTTGCTTGGCGGTATTGCTTTCTTGTTCGGTTCGGCTGCGTTGCATACGTTGGCAATCCAAATGATCATCTGCACCGTTGCGGGCGCGTTCTGCAACCTCTTGATGGGTAGAGCGATCAACTGCATGATGCTCTCTGCAAGCAAGAATAAATATAAATATTTCCGCTTTGTAAGGGAGGATGACGACGATGAGTAAGATTCTGACGAAAACGGTAAAAAAAGCAACCCTTTGGACGGTTATCACGGCGGTTATCCTTGCGGTAGCGGTTGTTATCGGTTGCTTGTTCGGGTTCAATAAGAGCGCGACGGTCAGCAATTCCCGTATGATGACGATAACGGTAGAACAGTACGGTTTCTACAACGAAGATCTCCGTGAGGAAATCGAAGAGCAATGCGAAAAGGTGTTCAAGAAACTCGATATGGATTTCACCTATGAAATGAAAGGGGAAATGTCGGGGGACAGCGAACTTGTGTATATGTTCAAAAAGTCGGTCAGCGCAAAGAAGTTTGCGGCTGCGGAAGACTCGCTTCAAGAAATTTTCGATACTCGTTACGAAACGCAGGGCGACAAGCTCGAAGCGATTGAAGTAGAAGTAATGGGCAACGCGGACGTAGAAGTAATTGCGAGCACGGAAAAGAATTTCCTGCTTCGCGGTGTTATCGCAGGCGTTATCTTCGCGGTGTTGGCATTTGCATACGTGTCCTTGCGTTTCAAGCTTCAAATGGGTATTTTGACGGCGGGCAGCATTCTTGTAACCATGGCGTTGACGACGGCGCTTGCAGTTATCTTGCGCATTCCCGTAACCTATTCGGCAATCGCAGTTGTTGCGGTTTCCGCGCTTGTTACGGCGGCGCTCGTACTCCTTACGCTCGGTAAACTCCGTGCGAAGGCAAAGGATGCAACCGCAGATGCGGAAGAAATACTCCTTGCAAATGCACCCGAAAAGGAAATCTTGACGGTTGCGGCTTGCGGCGGTATCGCGCTTGTGGTAATGGGCGTAATCGCTACGACTACGGTAAGATGGTTTGCCGTACTTGCGTTGCTTGGTTTGATTGCGTCGGTATTCGTTTCCTTGATTTTTGCACCGTCCGTATACGTGCCTTTGAAGAAACTCGCTGATAAAAAAGCGGAAAAGAACACAAATTATAAGGGCGCGAAAAAGAAATCGAAAGAAAAGAAAGCGTTCGTAAAGGCTGCTTCCGTAGAAGCTAAGACGGAAGAAGCAACCGAAGAAGTTGTAGAAGAAACGACGGAAGAAGTTGTAGAAGAAGCAACCGAAGAACAAGCTGAATAACAAAGTTTTATATAATTTCGGGCGGGAGGGGGTTATCTCTTCCGCTCGGATTTTATCAAAAAGGAAAAAAACGTCAAATGAAGAAAATCATTCCCGAATACTCCTTTACGCAGGAACAATTAAATAGAATCTCCGTTCTTGCGCAAGAGACGGGATTGACGGAACAAATTACGCGTATTTTATATGCGCGCGGGGTGGACGACGGGCAAAAGATCCGTCGGTTTATGCATCCATCTAAAAAGAATTTTTTATCCCCGTTTCTCATGCAAGGTATGCGCGAGGCGGTGGATTTGATTACGCAGGCGCGCGACGAGGGCAGAGTAGTTGCCGTTTTTGGGGACTATGACGCGGACGGGATTTGCGCGTCGGCGATCATGTATCACGCGTTAAAAGCGTTTGGGATCGAAGCGCACGTATACGTACCCGAACGTGCGGACGGCTACGGCTTGTCCGAAGAAGCGATCGATCGTATTTTTGAAGATTGCAATCCCGAACTTTTCATTACGGTGGACTGCGGTATTTCTTGCGCAAAGGAAACGCAGTATATCTACGAACTCGGTACGGACGTTATCGTAACCGATCACCATGAATTGCCTGAAATATTACCCGACTGCGTGGTAATCAACCCGAAGCTGCAAGACGATTATCCCTACGACAATCTTTGCGGTGCGGGGGTTGCGTTTAAAGTGGCGTGCGCCTTGCTTGGCGAACGCGCCTATCAATATTTGGATTTTGCGACGCTTGCGACGGTAGCGGACAGCGTGCCGCTTTTAGGCGAGAATCGCGATATTGTTACCGAGGGCTTGAAGCTTTTCAATACTTCCTTGCGCCCCTGTTTTGCGCCTTTGCTTGGCAAACAGTACGACGGAATTTCCGCGCAAACGCTGGCGTTTACCCTCGCTCCGAGAGTCAATGCGGCTGGTAGAATGGGAAATGCGCAAGCGGCGTTTCAGCTCTTTATTTCCGAAAACGAATCGGAGATTTACGAGCTGTCTACAAAGCTTTGCTTGTATAATACCGAGCGGCAAAAATATTGCGACGAGCTGTACTGTTCGGCAAAACAAAAGCTCTTAGAAAAGGGCGCGTACGGAAACGTGATTATGTTATCCGACGAAAGCTGGAATACGGGCTTTATCGGGATTGTAGCGGCGCGTATTGCGGAAGAATACAACCGTCCCACTTTGCTGTTTGTGCATCACGGCGACATGTTAAAGGGCAGCGCGCGCAGTATTGAAAACGTCAATATTTTCAGTGCGTTAAAGGACTGTTCGGAATATATCGAAGAATTTGGCGGACACGCACAGGCGGCAGGGATCAACATTCGGTTTGAGAATTTTGATAAGCTTGAACAAGCGTTAAATAAAACGATTACGGAAAATTACCGCTTGGAAGATTTTGAACAGCTGATCCCCGTCAGCGAAGAAATCACAGGTCCGGTTTCCGAGAAATTCGTTAAGGAGCTGCTTGCGATGGAGCCCTACGGCGTGGGGCATCGTCGGCCGCTGTTTAGTATTTCCGCGGCGGCGTGTACGGCAAGACCGGTCAAGGCAATGTCTCCGCATTTATCCGTCAAGAGTCCCTTTATCGATTTGATGTACTTTTCAGGTTTAAAGAACTTGAAAATTATCGAAAGCGACGTAAGAAAGGATTTTATTTTTGAAATCAACGTTTCCCATTTTAAGGGGAGAGAATATATAAAAGGCTACGTCCGTGATTTGTTGTACGACGGAAAAACGGGTAGAAACGCGGCGGAGAGTATTTTCGCAAACGCCATTTCCAGAGCGTACGGACAAACGGTCGGGGTGGACGCGGTGGAGCTTTCCATGGAAGAAACGCGTGCCTTCATCAAACAAAAACAGGCAGAATGCCCCTACGGGCTTTGTCTAATTGCGTCCGATAGAAGAACCTTGCATTTTTACGACGGCTTAGAGGGCTTTGGTTGTGATTTATTCTATCCGTCCTCGCGTAATTTAGCCAACGCATTGATCATTTCCCCTGCGGCGGACGCCGATTTGTCGGGGTTTAGGGATTTTATCTTTTTGGATACTCCCTCCGATTTTAATATCGCGTCGTTGGAAGGACGGCAGGTGTACGTCAACCGTGATATTTGCGGCTATAAAATGTTCGAAACGTTGGATACGCAAAGAGAGAGTTTGTTGGAAATTTTTTCCGCACTCCGCAGAGAAGTGCATTTACTCAACGGAGAAACCGTGGAAGAGCTTGCGTTTGCTTGCGACGGACTCGGCTTTGACAAACGGGAGTTTATTTTTGCGCTCAACGTGTTTGAGGAGCTTGGGCTTGTCGCGTTTGGCGAAGGGCGGTTGACGGTCTATCGCGGCGTAAAAGCGGAATTGAACGATTCGATGATTTATAGAAAGGTTTGTCTGTTACAAAGGAATTGATTATGAGCGGTACGTTAGAAAAAATCAATCAGATATATTCGGAAACGGATGAAGAAATGCTCGTCAGGGCGTATCGGTACGCGGAGACGGCGCATTCCAACCAAAAACGCGCTTCGGGAGAGCCGTATTTTATACACCCGTGCGCGGTTGCGGATATTCTTATGGATTTGGGGTTGGACGCGGCAACGATTGCGGCGGCCCTACTTCACGACGTCATTGAAGATACAAATTCTACCGCGGAAGACATCAAAGCGGCGTTCGGGGAAGAAGTGCTCGAACTCGTTAGCGGCGTAACCAAGCTTGAAAAAATCGAATTTAAATCCAAAGAAGACGCGGAAGCGGAAAACTTCCGTAAAATCTTTGTTGCGATGGCAAAGGACGTGCGCGTGATCATCATCAAGCTCGCGGACAGATTGCATAATATGCGGTCGCTGAATTTCCTTTCGCACGAACGGCAGCAACGTATGGCAAGTGAAACGCTGGACATTTACGCACCGCTTGCAGGGCGTTTGGGTATTTCGCAAATTAAGTGCGAATTAGAAGATCTTTGCTTGAAATATCTCGATCCCGAAGCCTATGATTCCCTTGTATACAATATCAAGGAACGCCTTTCAGAGCGCAAGGAATTCGTGAATAAAATCGTCGAAGAAATCAAAGAATTGATGAGCGGAGACGGTGTGGAAGGGGAAGTATTCGGACGGCCGAAGCACTTTTATTCCATTTATAAAAAGATGAAAAACAAGGGCAAAACGCTCGATCAAATTTACGACTTGACGGCGGTGCGCGTCATTGTAAACGATATAGGACAATGTTATACGGTGCTTGGGCGTATCCACGAAAAATGGAAACCCATTCCCGGGCGCATCAAGGACTATATCGCAACGCCGAAGCCCAACAAGTATCAATCTCTCCATACCACGGTCATGACGAGATTTGGTCAGCCTTTTGAAATTCAAATCCGAACGGAAGAAATGCACCGTATCGCAGAGTTCGGTATCGCGGCACACTGGAAATATAAGGAAGGAAGATCGGAAGAAGAACAATCGAAGTTCGAAAGCCGTTTGACGTGGCTTCGCGAAGTGATGGAATGGCAGGGGGATTTAAAGGACTCCAAGGAATTTATCGACGCGTTAAAAACGGAGCTTTACAGCCACGAATTGTTGGTGTTTACGCCGCGCGGAAAGGTCATTTCTCTGCCCCCGGGGGCAACGCCCGTCGATTTTGCGTACGCGATTCACTCGGAAGTAGGAAACCATTGTACGGGTGCGCGCGTCAATTCTAAAATCGTGCCGCTCACGACGACGTTAGAGGTCGGGGACGTGGTGGAAATCATCACTTCGCCCAACTCGAAAGGTCCGTCGCGCGACTGGCTGAAATTTATCAAATCTTCTTCGGCAAAGGCGAAAATCCGTCAATTCTATAAAAACGAGTTAAAGGAAGAAAATATCCGTATCGGTCAAATCCGTTTGGACGAAGAAGCGAAAAAACGCGGGTATTCCTTGAATACGTTGCTGACGGAAGAATCCTTTAAGCGTATTTGCGAGCGGTTTTCGTTTGGGGAACGGGAAGAAATGTTCGCGGCGGTTGGCTACGGATCGATTTCCGTCAATCAAATTTTATTCAAGCTGATTGATTTTTACCGTAAGGAATCTCCGCAGGCGTTTGAAGTGCATGCAGGGGACGGCGGTAGATCGCTCGGCGGCGTACTCATCAACGGGCAAAAGGGTATGCTTGTGCATTTTGCCGGTTGTTGTTCCCCCGTACCCGGGGATCAAATCATCAGCTACACTTCGCGCGGCAGAGGTACGGTCGTGCATCGTGCGGACTGCCCGAATTTGCGCGGCGTGGAAAAGCAGCGTTTGTTGTCTGCTGAATGGCAGATCGCGCCGGGTGCAAAACAGCGGTATAACGCGAACATTGCCATTCGTGCAATCGATCAGGGAGCGGCGCTTTCCGTGCTCTCGTTCGTGGTGTCGGATATGAAGCTTTCCATTACGGCAGTCAACGGCAGAATTGATAAAAATCACGACGCGATTTTGGACGCTTCGATTTTGATTACCGATAGCGCGGACGTGGATTTGTTGATTAGAAAAATGCGTGCGGATCAACGTATTTACGACGTGCACCGTGTAAAATAACAGGAAACATATATGGAAATTATGACCCTTTCGCCCCGTGGATTCGGGGCGAATACCTATCTTATAACAACCGACGGGCAAAATGCAATCGTTGTCGATCCTGCGCAAACGCGTGTGGAAGCGGAGCTTGTAAAGCGGGGCTTGCGTGCCACGCACGTGCTTTTAACCCATTGTCATTTCGACCACGTGGGCGGCGTTGCCGTTTTGCAGGAAGGGGGCGCAAAGGTGCTTTGCTCGGATCAAGAAAAGCCGTTGATCGGTACGGGCGCGGCGTTATTTTCTCTTGCAGGTATGCCCGAAGTTTTTTACCGCGTAGACGAAACCTTTCAAGACGGCGAGGAAAAGCTTTTAAACGGTTTGCGGATAAAAATGCTGTTGACGCCGGGACATACGCAAGGGAGCGCGTGTTATCTCGTTTCCGACGGGCAGGGCAAGGAAGTCCTCTTTTCGGGGGATACCCTCTTTCAAGGCTCTATCGGCAGAACGGATTTCCCGACGGGGAGCATGGCAACGCTTAGACAAAGCTTGAAAAAATTATCAAAATTACCCGACGGTTTGCCTGTGCTTTCAGGCCACGGCGACGAAACGACCATCGGGGAAGAAAAGAAAACGAATCCTTTTATGGCGGACGTATTATGACATTTACCACCGATTGTGCATTTTTGGAAAACGAGCTATTAGACGTGGTGCGTTTGTTTAAAAAACGCCCCGAAACGCTTGCGCACTCTTTTGTTTATAAAGAGGGCGTATTTTTCAATGCATTCACGGTGGACGGACTTGAATATTCCTTTGAAGATGGGGGGCAGGTACGAGATGAACTCGAATTTAAACGTTTAGAACGGCGTTTTGCCAAACTGCGTTTATACGAGATTTTGTCCGCGCTCTATCAGGAAAAAATGCCTTGGGGCGCGTTGACGGGGATTCGTCCGACGAAGCTTGCGTACATGGAAGAAGAAAACGGGCGGGATTTTACAAAGCTTTTTCAAAAAATGCAGGTACGGGAAGAAAATATACAGCTTGTCAAAAGCATTTTAGAAACGCAAAAGGGGATTTATGAAAAGCGGGACGGCAACACCGATTTGTTTGTATCTATTCCGTTTTGTCCGACGAAATGCGCCTATTGTTCTTTCATTACAGCACCGATTGAAAAGACGCGCGGCTTTTTACCCGATTATTTGGATTGCTTGGAAAAGGAGCTTTCCGCCGCGAAAGAAAGCGTAGGGAAGCTGCGCAGTATTTACGTGGGGGGCGGTACGCCGTTTGCCTTGAACGTGCAGGAGCTTGAAAGGGTGTTAAAGGGGATTGCGCCCTTACGTGAAAAATTCTCTCCGCACTGCGAATACACGGTAGAAGCAGGGCGGCCGGACGTATTCACGGAAGAAAAGCTTGCGCTTTTAAAGGAATACGGGGTTACGAGAATTTGTATCAATCCGCAAAGCTTTTCAGACGAAACGCTGCAAAAAATCGGCAGGAAACACACGGTTGCGGATATTTATAACGCGTTTGAAATGTCGGAAAAATACGGTTTTTTAATCAACGTGGACTTGATTGCAGGGCTTGCCGACGAAACGCCTGAAATTTTTGAAAACAGCCTTTTGAAAGGAGTGGAAACGGGCGCGGACAATATTACCGTGCATTGTCTTTCCTTGAAGTCGGGCGCGAAGCTCAAAGAGGAAACTTCGTATATTGAAAACGATTTCATCTCGACCATGGTAGCCGCTTCTAGACGAATTTTAGAAGAAAACGGCTATTTGCCCTATTATATGTACCGCCAAAAATATCAGGTGGGGAACAACGAAAACGTGGGTTGGACGAAACCGAATCGCGCGTGCGTGTACAACGTGGATATTATGGAAGAAACAGCGGATAATTTGGCGGTGGGCGCAAACGCGGTGTCCAAGCGTGTTTTTACGGACAAGGGCTTGATTACCCGCTTTGCTTCGCAAAAGGATTTGAAAACGTACATTGAAAAGATTGACGAAATTATAGAAAAAAGACGAAAATTTTTTCAATAACGGCTAAAAAATACGTAAATTCGCTTAAAAACAATTTACTTTCAAGATGGAATATGCTAAAATAGTAATAACGGCTGTCTGGGCGGATCGATTCTCCACGGCTTGCTCAGCGGTACGTGATATAATTTTCCAAACAACAGGAGGATAAAAAAATGGAAAAGAATGAAATTATCGCAAAATTTGCAACCCACGAAGGCGACACTGGTTCGCCCGAAGTACAGATCGCGCTTTTGACGTATCGTATCAACCACTTGAACGAACACCTTAAAAGCCACAAGCAGGATAACCACTCCCGCCGTGGTCTTTTGAAGATGGTTGGTAAGCGTCGCGGTCTTCTCGATTATTTGAAAGAGAAGGAAATCGCTAGATACAGAGCTATCGTTGAAGCGTTGGGTCTCAGAAAATAAGGCAAGCACGAAAGGGCGGGTTATTTTAACTCGCTCTTTTTTGTGATAAGGTAACGTTAGGGCAAAAAATCGGCGTGCGCGAAAGGGACAAGCTACGGCATAAGCTTTTCTTGGAAACGCGCGTTGGGCAACCGTTACCGTCGGGCGACGGCAACGGACAAGAACAAAAAAAGAATTAAAGAATAAGGAGAATTTTAACATGCCAGATTTAAACAACAGCAGAGTATTCAAAACGGAATACGCAGGCAGAGAACTTATCGTAGAAATCGGTAAATATGCAGAACAGGCAAACGGCGCGTGCTTGGTACGTTGCGGAGATACCGCGGTACACGTATCGGTATGTATGTCCGAAACCGCAAGAGAGGGTATGGATTTCTTCCCCCTTTCCGTAGATTATGAAGAAAAAATGTTCGCCGTAGGTAAAATCCCCGGCGGTTTCAAAAAGCGTGAAGGCAGAGCGTCCGATAAGGCAATCTTGACGAGCCGTCTTATCGACCGTCCTATCCGTCCGTTGTTTCCGAAGGGAATTTTCAACGACGTAGTCGTTGTTGCAACGGCGCTTTCCGTTGATCCCGACATCTCCCCCGAACCTTTGGCAATGGTTGGTTCGTCCATCGCGCTTTCCATTTCCGATATTCCTTGGGCAGGTCCTACGGGCTCGGTTGTCGTTGGTTGCATCGACGGGCAATATATCATTAACCCCACGGTTGCTGAAAAGGAAAAGAGCACGATTCATTTGAACCTTGCAGGTACTTCCGACGCAATCCTTATGATCGAAGCGGGCGCAAACGAAGTTACCGACGCGGAAATGGTCGGCGCAATCATGTTCGGTCATGAAGAAATCAAGAAAGTTTGCAAATGGATCGCGGAAGAAATCGTTCCCGCCGTCGGCAAACCCAAGAAAGAAATGGAGCTTTACAAGATCCCCGAAGATCTTGACGCGGCTGTAAAAGCATACGGCTATGACAAGTTGTACGCTGCGCTCGATACGTTTGACCGTCAGGAAAGACAAGCAAAGCAAGCTGCTGCGGAAGCGGAAATTATCGAACATTTCTCGGAAATCTATCCCGATCAAATCCGCGAAGTAAAAGATTCCATCTACTATATCGTAAAGGGAATCGTTCGCGCGAAGATCTTCGACGGCGTTCGTCCCGACGGCAGAAAGCTTACGGAAGTGCGTCCTATTTGGTGTGAACACGGGATTCTTCCCCGCGTACACGGTTCGGCTATCTTCACGAGAGGTCAAACGCAAGCGCTTACTACCTGTACGCTTGGTATGCTCGGCGAAGCGCAAAGAATGGAAGGTTTGGACGAAGAAGAAGAAAAGAGATATATGCATCAATACAACTTCCCCGGCTATTCCACGGGCGAAGCAAAGGCATTGAGATCCCCCGGCAGACGTGAAATCGGCCACGGCGCACTTGCGGAAAGAGCGCTTGTTCCCGTAATTCCTTCTCCCGAAGAATTCCCGTATGCAATCCGCGTCGTATCCGACATTTTGTCCTCGAACGGTTCGTCGTCGATGGCTTCCGTTTGCGGTTCGACGATGTCGCTTATGGACGCAGGCGTTCCCATTAAAGCGCCCGTAGCTGGCTGTGCAATGGGGCTTGTAAAAGATCCTGAAACGGGTAAGTACGTTATTATGACGGACATTCAGGGCTTGGAAGACTTCCTTGGGGATATGGACTTTAAGGTAGCAGGTACGGACAAGGGTATCACGGCTATCCAAATGGATATTAAGATCAAGGGTATTTCCGAACAAATCATGCTCGACGCGATTGCGCAAGCGCAGGAAGCAAGAAAGTTCATTTTGGGCAAGATGCTTGAATGCATTCCTGAAACGAACGAACAGCTTTCCGTTTATGCACCGAAGATCATCACCTTCAAGATCAACCCCGAAAAGATCGGCGACGTTGTCGGTAAGCAGGGTAAAGTTATCAACAAGATCATTGAACAAACGGGCACGAAGATCGACATTGAAGAAGACGGTACGGTATGTATCGCTTGCTATGGCGACGTTGCAAACGCAGAACGCGCGAAAGCGATTGTTCAATCGATTGCACACGATCCCGAAGTTGGCGATATGTTCGTAGGCGTTGTCGTTCGTATCCTTTCCAAAGTAGGCGCGTTCGTAGAATTTGCGCCCGGTAAGGACGGTATGATCCACATTTCCAAGCTTTCCGAACAAAGAGTAAATCAGGTAGAAGACGTACTCAATATCGGCGACAAGGTGAAAGTGGAAATCATCAAGATCGGCGACAAGGGTATCGATTTGAAGCTTCTTGAAAAGATGGATTGATTTTATAAGATAAAAGATAAATATAACGCCGACCCGATAAGGATCGGCGTTTTATCTTGACAAACAGGCTTGCATATAGTATAATGAAAGCAGGAGAAAAAGGATATGGCAAAATATTCGATAATCGTACCTGCATACAATGAAGAAAAGAGCTTGCAATTATTTTACGACGCGGTAACGCCGCTGATGGAAAGCTTGCAGGAAGAATACGAAATGATTTTCGTAAACGACGGTAGCAGGGATGCGACGAAAGAGATTTTAAGCGGTTTAGCAAATCGGGACAAGCGGGTAAAGGTGTGTAACTTTTCCCGTAATTTTGGGCAACAGGCGGCACTTTTGTGCGGCTTGAAAGAAGCGAGCGGCGAGGCTGTAATCGCGATGGACGCCGATTTACAAGATCCCCCCGAAGTGGCGCTTGAAATGATTAAAAAGTGGAAAGAGGGTTTTGATATCGTACACGGCAAACGCCGTAAAAGAAGGGGCGAAGGGGTATTCAAACGCGCTACGGCGTTCGTGTATTATCGTTTCATGCGCAAGATCACGGGGATCGATATGCCCAAGGACGTTGGGGATTTTAAGCTTTATGACCGCAAGGTAGTGGACGCGATTTTGTCGATGGGCGAACACGACCGATTGCTCCGCGCGCAAGCCGCTTGGGTAGGCTTTAAACAAACGAACGTGGAATTCGACCGTCCCGAACGGGTTGCAGGGGAAACGCACTATACCTTAAAAAAGATGGTCAAGCTTGCGCAGGCGGGAGTGTTCCCGAATACCGACTATACGTTGAGCCTGCCGATCAAGCTTGGATTATTGCTTGGCTTTGCAAGTCTTGCTTGTTTTATCACGTTTATCGTCTTGGCTTGTTTAGGGATATTCTTTGGCGGAATGCTTGCGTGGCTGTTCCCGACGGTGGGGGCGTTGTTTGCGGTGGTATTAGTATGCCAAGGGCTTGCGAATATGCACACGGCAATGATTTATCGGGAAGTGCAAAACCGACCGAAATATATCGTTGCGGAAAAATTGAATTTTGATGAATAAAAACAACAATAAACCTGCCCCGTTGGTGAAAACCAACGGGGCAGGTATGCGTTTAACGTTCTTTTTACTTTTCTTTTACCGTAGATAACCAAACCATCAAAACGGAAATATCCGCAGGGTTTACCCCGGAAATTCTACCCGCTTGACCAAGGTTAAAAGGGCGTATTCGATTGAGTTTTTCCTGCGCTTCTAAACGCAAGCCTTTGATTTCGTTATAATCAATATCCGCAGGCAACAATCGATCTTCCAAGCGTTTAGCCCGTTCGATCAATTCCAAGCCTTGTTTTAAATAGCCTTCGTATTTCACGGTGATTTCCGCCGTTTCCAGCACGTCTTTCGAATAATTTTCAAACACGTCAAAGCGTTCCATAATATCCTTTAAGGGTACGGAACGTTTTATCATATCCGCATAGGAAACGCTGCCGCTTGTTTCTCCGTAGCCGTAATTCGCTAAGAATGCCGACGCGTCCTTTTGCCCGACTTTGCCCTGCATAGCGGCAAGCAGTTCTTCGTATTTTTCTTTACGGCGTAAAAACCGTTCGTAGCGCTCCTGCTTGACAAGCCCGACTTCCTTTCCCTTTTCCGTCAAGCGGAAATCGGCGTTATCCTGCCGCAAGCAAATGCGGTGTTCGGCGCGCGAAGTCATCATTCTGTACGGCTCGTCCGTGCCCTTGGTAACAAGATCGTCGATCAGCACCCCGATATACGCTTCGTCGCGGCGCAATACAAAGGGGGGGAGTCCGCGCAGTTTCAACGACGCGTTCAAGCCCGCAATCAAGCCTTGTGCGGCGGCTTCTTCGTAACCGGAAGTACCGTTGATTTGCCCTGCCGTATAGATGCCTTCAATCTTTTTGAATTCAAGCGTGGGCAGCACGTCCAACGTATCGATACAATCGTATTCTATCGCGTAGCCGTAACGCATAATGTCGGCGTTTTCAAGCCCTGCAACGGACGCGTACATGGCGCGCTGTACGTCGTGGGGCATAGAAGTGGACATACCTTGTACGTACATTTCAAGCGTGTTTTCTCCCTCTGGCTCAATAAAAAGCTGATGTCGTTCCTTGTCTTTAAAACGGACGACTTTCGTTTCGATAGAGGGGCAATATCTCGGCCCAGCAGATTGAATCGTTCCGTCGTACAAGGGGGAGCGGTCAAGATTTTCGTTGATAATGCGATGCGTTTCCAAATTCGTATAGGTAAGATAGCAAGGCATTTTATTTTTTGGCGGTTCGTCGTGCATGAACGAGAAAGGATAAATATCCGTATCCCCGTTTTGGACTTCGCATTTAGAAAAATCAATCGTGCGCGCGTCCACGCGTGCGGGCGTTCCCGTCTTAAAACGGCGTACGGTAAAGCCGAGCTTTATCAGGCTTTCCGTCAAATGATTTGCCGGAGCGAATCCGTTCGGACCGGATTTTTGTACGACGTGGCCGGTAATGGTTTCACCGTTGAGGTAAACCCCCGTGCAAAGAATCACCGCCGCGCAGGAAATAATACCTCCGTAGGTCGTTTTTACGCCCACGCATTTGCTATCTTCCGTTAAAATTTCCGATACTTCCGCTTGGATAATGCGCAAATTTTCGGTGTTTTCCAACACGCGTTTCATTTCGCGATGATAAGCGTTTTTATCCGATTGCGCACGCAAGGATTGCACCGCCGCACCCTTGCCGACGTTGAGCATACGTATTTGCAAAGCGGTCTTATCCGCAACGATCCCCATTTCTCCGCCGAGTGCGTCGATTTCGCGGACAAGATGCCCCTTTGCCGTACCCCCGATAGAGGGATTGCAGGGCATAAATCCGATACTGTCGAGATTTAAAGTAAGAAGTGCGGTTTTAATCCCCGTGCGCGCCAAAGCAAGCGCAGCTTCGCAACCTGCGTGCCCTGCGCCTACAACGACCGCTTCCGCGGCATATTCAAGAAAAGTTTGCTCTGTCTTACACATACTCTTTACAAAGGTTATTTTTTCAAAACGATATTTTTAATATCGTCGATTTCTTTTGCTACGCGGTCGTTCAATGCCGCTAATTTTTCCATTTTATCCCGAGCGTACATGATGGTGGTGTGATCTCTGCCCCCCAAAATATTCCCGATGGACACAAGGGGCAGCGAAAGCATATCGCACATAAGATACGCACAAATTTGTCTTGCTTTTACAAGATCCGCCTTTTTATTTTTGCCGATTAAATCTTCCCGTTTTTGCTTGAAATATCCGCAAACGGCGGCAAGGATTTTTTCGGGAGTAACGTCTTCCTGCTCGGACGTTTCGTTTACCGACTCGTTCAAGGCGAGCTTTGCAAGGTTAAGCGTGATCGGTTCTTCGTGCAGCTTGCTTGCGAAGAGAACCTTGGTCAGCCTGCCTTCTAACGTTCTAACGTCGTGGCCGGAATCCCGTGCAAGGAATTCGAGTACGTCATCGGGCACGTAGCATTTTCTATCGAGTGCTTTGCGCTTCAAAATCGCGATTTTCGTTTCGGGATCGGGCGGTTGAATATCCGCAATCATACCCCCTTCAAAGCGGGTGCGAAGTCTTTCTTCAAGCGTCGCAATTTCTTTGGGCGGACGGTCGGACGTCAAAACGATTTGTTTGTTTTGCGCGGACAGCTCGTTAAAGGTATGGAAAAATTCTTCCTGTACCTGCGTTTTGTTTTTCAAAAACTGTACGTCGTCGATAATCAATACGTCCACGTTCCGATAATGGTAACGGAACTTTGCGCTGCTCTTTTGCGCGATCGAGTCGATAAACTCGTTTAAAAACTTTTCGCAAGTGGTATAAAGCACTTTCTTTTCAGGCGAAACCTTTGCAATATGGTTCGCGATTGCGTGCATAAGGTGGGTTTTACCCAAGCCCGATTCCCCGTAGATAAACAGCGGGTTAAAAGCTTCCCCGGAGTGTTCGGCAACCGATTTTGCCGCGGCGTAAACGAACTTGCTCCCTGCGCCTGCGACGAACGAATCAAAAGTAAAGCCCTTATTGATAGGGGAATCCTGGAAAGTATCGGCGGCGTCTTCTTCGATCGTAGCGGAAAAATCTTCACTGCCGTCTACGACCAAGCGGAAATCGTTCAAGCCAAGATCGCATTTGACGATCGCTTGACGGAGCTGCACGGCAAACTTATTCATGATGGAATGTGCGTTCGTATCGGAAACGGATTTCAAGATGATTTTTCTGCCGACGACGTCCATCGGTTCAAGATATTTAATAAAATGATTGTAGGAAATGGGCGGAATGAGATTTTGCACCCTTTCGCTGATTTGTTTCCAAATATAATGAAGTTGAGAGCTTTCTGCCATTTTATCCCCCGTTTGTAGATTATTTTTTCGTAAATGTCGTACTGAAATCTTGTTTTTTTGAGAATTATTTGCTATAATTATAATACAAATTTCGCGGAAAAGAAAGCGATTTTGAGCGGGTTTTTAAGGATTATGCAAATAAAAAAATTATTCCTTCAAAATTTCAGAAATTACGAGAGCGAGCAATTCGAATTTTCAGACGGATTGAACGTGCTTTTCGGGAAGAACGGGCAGGGCAAAACGAACTGCGCGGAGGCGGTTTTTTACCTTTGCACGGGCGCGTCTTTGCGTATTCGGCACGATAAGCAGCTCATTCGTATCGGCGCGGAAAAAGCGCGTATCGTTGCGGAAGCGGAAAACCGCTACGGAAAACTGATGATAGAAGCGGATATTTACGAAAACAAACGGGAAATCCGCGTCAACGGCAGTAAAATTTCCAAAAACGCCGATTTGATGGGGCACGTGAACAGCGTATTTTTCTCCCCCGGGGAGCTGCGTTTGATTCAAGACGGTCCTGACGAGCGGCGGCGGTTTATGAACATTTCCATTTCCCAAACCTCGCCTACGTATTATACGGCGTTGCTCCGCTATAATAAAATTCTCGATCAAAGAAACGTGCTTTTGAAAAACCGCGACGTAGAGCTGGTGTTGGACACGCTGCCCGTTTGGGACGAACAGCTTTGCAAATACGCGGCGGTCATCATCAAAAAACGCGCGGAATTTTTGGAAAAGCTCGCGCCGCACGCCAAGGAATATCACGCATTTTTGACGGACGGAAAGGAAGAACTGCTCGTCAAACCCGATCGGGTATACGACGGCGGGGAAGAAGAAATCGCGCAAAATTTACTTCGACGGCTATCAAACAACTACGAAAAAGATTTGCGGTTAGGCTTTACGACGGTTGGGCCGCATCGCGACGATTTGGATGTGATCATTTCCGGGATCGACGCAAAAGCGTACGCTTCGCAGGGACAAACCCGCACGGCGGCGCTTGCGTTAAAGCTTGCGGAGGTGGAGATTTTCCAAGAGCTGGCAGGCGAACCCCCCATACTTGTTTTGGACGACGTGATGAGCGAGTTGGACTTGCCCCGCCGCAAAAAGCTATTAAAATGCATTTCCAAACTGCAAACGGTACTCACTTGCACGCATGCGGAGCGGGTATTGTACGGTGCGGAGTGCAAAAAGATTCGCATAGAAAACGGGAAAATTAAACAGGATAAAGCGTAAAAGGAGTTATATGCGGGCAGATTTACACACGCACAGTACGTTTTCGGACGGATTATATACCCCCGACGAGGTTTGTCGGTTGGCGAAAGAAAAGGGAGTAGAATTGCTTTCAATCACCGATCACGATACGTTGAACGGATTGACGGAAAAGCGTTTGGCGGCAAAAAGATACGGGCTTGCATACGTTTCGGGTTGGGAAATTTCCGCGTATGAAGGCATGGAAAAGGTGCATATGTTGGGGTACGGGTGTGAACCGACGGCGGCATACGAAGCGTTTACCAACGCGCGTGCCGAAGCCTCCTTGCTCCGTGCGGAAGAAAGCGTGAAAAAGTTTCGCGCGCTCGGTGTGGACGTAACGCTTTCGGAAGTTTTGCAAATGCGCAAAGAAGCGGGCTCACCCATTCATACCATGCACGTATCCCGTGCGGCGGCAAAGCATTTGGGGATTCCATCGTCCGAGGTTTACGCGAGGTATCTTGCGCCGGGAATGCCAGCGAATTCCAACGTGGGCAGACCGACGCCCGAGCAAGCAATCGACTGTATTCACGCAATCGGCGGCGTAGCGGTGATTGCGCACCCTGAAAGAATGACCTTAGGCGTTGAAGACAGAGAAAAATTATTGATACGATTGATAGAATACGGCGCGGACGGAATAGAAGCGTATTATACGACGCATACTGAAAAGGACGTGGAGTATTTTTGCGCGCTCGCGAAAAAGCTCGGCGTATTCGTAACGGGCGGTTCGGACACGCATTTTAAAGACGATACCCACGAATACGGCGTTCCCCGCTTTTATGCAAGCGCGGAGCTGATGGAGATTTTAAAGGCGGAAAAACCTTAAAGCAGGCAACCGTGTACGAGTTGAACGTAAAAAAATCCCTTTGCTACATACAAAGAGAGAACGAAAAAATATGCAAAAAATAAAAAAACGGATAACGGCGCTCCTCTTGACGGGCGCTTTTTTTCTTGTGATTCCTAACGTGCGTTTTTTAACGGAAAAGGGGCTTTCCGTTATGGCGACGGAAAATCCGTACGGTTGGGATTTAATCACTTCTTACACCACCTATTACGACACAAAACAGACGGGGCGCTGTGAAAATATCCGTCTTGCGGCGAAGCTGATCGACGGGATTACCTTGCAGGCATACGGGGAGTTTTCTTTTAACGCAACGGTCGGAAAACGCACGCAGGAAGCAGGATATAAGGAATCGAAGATTATCGTCAACGGCGAGTACGTTTCGGGGGTGGGCGGCGGCGTTTGTCAGGTGAGCACGACGTTATACAACGCGGCGGTAAAAGCGGGGCTGACGATAACGGAATATCACCCCCATTCCTTGCGCCCGTCCTACGTTGCGCCGTCGCGCGACGCGATGGTATCTTCGCAGAGCGATTTGCGGTTTGTCAATCCGCACCCCAACGCAATTTATCTATCCGCAAAAATTTTCGACGGGGGGATACGGGTATGCTTTTTTGGGCAAAAGGACGGGTACAGGTACGAGTTGAACTCAAAAATCGTGGAAGAAATCTCTCCCCCTGAACCGATTGTAAAGGAGGGGGAAAAGGAAGAAATTTTGCGTTCTCCAAAAAACGGCGTTAAAAGCGAGCTATACTTGGAAAAATACGAGGGAGAACGCTTAATCGAGCGAAAGAAACTCCGCGTCGACGAATACCGACCGATACAGGGCATTTTCGTGAAAAAAATCGGGAATACGACAAATAAAATACCGTCAAACGATTGTGTTTTTGATAAAAAAATGTTATAATAAGGAAGTATAAAATCGGGGAAAGCGTCCATGGACGAAATTATAGCGTTCCCTATGGCACAAAGGCAGGTTTAACAATGGAAAGAATTCAGTTGAAAGAACTTCTTGCAAACGCTTCCACCTATGGTGGAAAAACCGTCGTCGTAGCAGGCTGGGCAAAGACGATTCGCGATTCCAAGGCATTTGGATTTATCGAGCTCAACGATGGTAGCTGTTTTAAAAATACGCAAGTCGTATTCGAGCGGGCTACGCTTGAAAATTACGACGAAATCGCAAAGGAAAACGTCGGCTGTGCGCTGATTGTTACGGGGGAAGTGATTTTGACGCCCGAAAACAAACAGCCCTATGAAATCAAAGCGCAAAAAATCGTGGTTGAAGGGGAATCGACGCCCGATTATCCCTTGCAAAAAAAGCGCCACTCGGTAGAGTTTTTGCGTGAAATTGCGTATTTACGTCCCCGCACGAATTTGTTCGGCGCGGCGTTTAGAATCCGCAGCGAAGCGGCGATTGCCGTGCATAAGTTCTTTAACGACCGCGGATTCGTTTACGTGCATACGCCCATTATCACGGGGAGCGACTGCGAAGGCGCGGGCGCAATGTTCCAAGTAACGACGTTGCCGTTGGAAGATTTGGCAAAGGGCAAGAAGGTCGATTACAAGGAAGACTTTTTCGGTAAGAAAGCGGCGTTGACCGTTTCCGGACAGTTGAATGCGGAAACGTATGCGATGGCGTTCGGTAACGTATATACCTTCGGGCCGACTTTCCGTGCGGAGCATTCTAACACGGCGCGCCACGCGGCGGAATTTTGGATGATTGAACCGGAAATGGCGTTTTGCGATTTGGCAGGGGATATGGACGTTGCGGAAGCGATGGTGAAATATATTATCGATTACGTATCCGAAACCTGTAAAGATGAACTCGCGTTCTTAAATCAATTTGTTGACAAGGGTTTGTTGGAACGTTTGAAGAACGTATCCGAAAATGCGTTCGTGCGCTTGACCTACACCGACGCGATTGAAATTTTGAAACAAAACGCGGACAAGTTCGACGATAAAAATATTTTTTGGGGCAAGGATTTGCAAAGCGAACACGAACGTTTCCTGACCGAACAGGTTTACAAAAAGCCCGTGTTCCTGACCGATTACCCGAAAGAAATCAAGGCGTTCTATATGAAGCAAAACCCCGACGGAAAGACGGTTGCGGCGGCGGATTTGCTCGTACCCGGGATCGGGGAGCTTGTCGGCGGCTCGCAAAGAGAAGAAAATTACGATAAGCTGTATAACCGTATTAAAGAACTCGGTATGGATCCTGCCGATTATTCCTGGTATTTGGATTTGCGTCGTTACGGCGGTACGACCCACAGCGGTTTCGGCTTAGGCTTTGAACGTATGGTCATGTATTTGACGGGTATTGCGAATATTAGGGATGTGGTGCCGTATCCTCGGACGTTTGGCGACCTCAACTATTAATATTAAAAAACAAAGAATCTGCGGCGAAATACAGCGTTGCGTTTCCGTGCGCCTTGGTTACGTACAGACGTACGCGCCCTGCGGCGTACTCAACGCGCCTTGTCTTTCTTGCAGCTTGCTTTGTTTTTCTTCGCTCGGGTACAGCCGAGTGAGTAACGAGCAACCGTCAGGCAGAACCCGCGTTTTGCGGCAATACGACGTACTCTCTGCATTTTAATTCGCTCGGGAACAGCCGAGTGAAAAACGAGCAACCGTAGGGCAGGCAGATTCTTGCTTGCCGTGTGTGTAAACAGTTTGTAAAATTAAGCGCAAACGAAAGATAGAAAATCGTGATCCAACGGAACGTTGGTCGAAAAGACTTGATCCAACGGAACGTTGGTGGAAAAAACACGATCCAACAAATCAACAATATCATCAAGAAAAACCAAAAAAGGAACAGATAACTATGGTAAAAATCGTAGTAGACGCAATGGGCGGCGACTTTGCCCCGAAACAGCAGGTATTAGGCGCGGTAGAAGCGCTGAACAACGACAAGGAGCTGTATTTGATTCTTTGCGGCGACGAAACGCAAATCAAAGAAGAACTTTCCGCTTGCAAATACGACGCGAGCCGTGTGGAGATCGTACATACGACGGAAACGATCAGCATGGAAGAAATTCCGACCAAAGCGGTAAAAACAAAAAAGGATTCCTCGCTCGTCGTGGCATTCCGTATGCTCAAAGAAGGGAAAGCGGACGGCTTGGTATCTTCCGGCTCTACGGGTGCGGTGCTGACGGCAGGCGTACTCGTTCTCGGCAGGTTGAAAGGGGTTTCCCGTCCTGCGCTTTGTCCCATCATTCCCAACCATAGGGGAGAAGGCACGTTCCTTTGCGACTGCGGCGCGAACCTTGAATGTAAGCCCATCAATATGGCGCACTTTGCCATGATGGCGTCTGCGTACGCGGAGACGGTATACGGCGTAAAAAATCCCCGCGTCGGGCTTTTGAACAACGGCACGGAAGACCATAAGGGCTTGCTTTTGCAACAGGAAACCAACGTGCTTTTAAAAACGCTTGAATGTATCAACTACACGGGCAACGTAGAAGGCAGAGAATTGATGTATGGGGACATTGACGTTTTGGTATCCGACGGCTTTACGGGAAATATCGCCATGAAAGCGGTGGAAGGCTGCGGAAAAACGGTGTCTACCATCTTGAAAAGAGAATATAAAAAGAACCTTTTCAGAAAAATTTGCGCGTTGCTTTCTCGCGGAGTAATCAAGAACGTGAAAAAAGGGCTTGATTATGAAGGGCTTGGCGGCGCAATGTTCTTAGGGCTTAGCAAAGCGGTGGTAAAGGGCCACGGCAATTCAAAAGCACACAATTTCTCGGTATGTATCAAGCAAGCGGCAAACGCCGTTCGCGGAGATATGGTCAATAAGATCAAGACCATGATCGATGGGGTGGATTTGAAAGCGATCACCGCCGCCGCGCAGGAAAACGGAGCGGAATAATGGATTTGCCCGTATCGGAGATCGAAAAAAAGCTGGGCTACGTTTTTAAAGACAAAGGGCTTTTAGAAGAAGCGTTTACCCATTCCAGCTATGCCAACCGCTACGGCGTACCGTCCAACGAGCGTATGGAATATTTGGGCGACAGCGTTTTACAGCTCGTCGTAACCGAATGGCAGTATCGCAAGGACAAGCAGGCAACGGAAGGACTGCTGACGAAAATTCGGCAAAAGCTCGTATGCAAGGACGCGTTAGAAAGCGCGGTAGACGGGTTGGAAATTTACCCCTATTTGCTCTATTCGGGCAAAGCGGAAAACGTCGGGGATAAGTCCAAATCGAGCCTATTTGAAGCGGTGGTAGCGGCGATTTATTTAGACGGCGGCTATAAAGCGGCGGCAAAATTCATTCTCGCGCACGGGAACTTGCGCTTGGATAAAGGGGAAGAAAACCCGAAAGGGGAACTGAAAGAATTTTTAGAAAAGCGCGGCGAAAAGGAGCCGTTGTACGAATCGGAAAAAAGCGGCAAGGACAATGCGCCCATTTTCAAATGCCGAGCGAGCGCGCTTGGGGAAGAGGCGTTTGGCAGCGGAAAGAGTAAAAAGGAAGCGGAACAAACGGCGGCGGCGCGGCTTTTATGGGAAATCCGTCAAAAGTACGGTGAAGAAATAAAGCAGAAAAAATAAGACGATATATATATCATAAGGAGCACATTTTGGATTTAAAGGAAATACAACTAGTCGGCTTTAAATCGTTTGCCGACAAGACGACGATTCGATTTGACGAAGGGGTAACCTGTATCGTAGGGCCTAACGGTTGCGGTAAGAGTAACGTTGCGGACGCGGTGCGTTGGGTGCTCGGGGAACAGTCGGCAAAATCGTTGCGCGGCTCGAATATGCAAGACGTTATTTTCGGCGGTACGATCGAAAGAAAGCCGCATACCTATTGCGAAGTAACGCTCGTATTCGATAACGAAAATAAAATCTTCAAACTCGACACGCCGGAAGTTGCGATGACGCGTCGTTTATACCGCACGGGGGAGAGTAAATATCTCGTCAACAACCAACCGAGCCGCTTAAAGGACATGGTTGCGCTTTTTCACGGTATCGGGCTTGGGAAAGAGGGGTATTCCATTATCGGGCAGGGTAAAGTGGAACAAATCATGAACGCCCGTCCCGAAGACCGCCGCTTGATTTTCGAAGAAGCGACGGGGCTTATGGTTTACAAATCCCGTAAAATCGAAATTGAAAGAAAGATAGCCGATTCCAACGCGAATTTGTTTATATTCCGTCAACGTATCGACGAAGCGGAACGCCGTTTAGGGCCGTTGAGCAAACAGGCGGAAGCGGCGAAGGAATACGCGGAGCTTAGCGCGCTGTTGAAAGTAAACGAAGCGAATACCTACATATACCGTTACGAAAACGCGGAGAATGAAAAGAGCAAGTTCAAAAAGGATATTGCGACCATTTCGGACAAAATCATTGCGTTGAACACGCAAATCGAGATCATCAACCGTAAGCTGGAAGAAAACCGCGGCAAAATCAGTAAAGCGGACGCGGATTTGTCCGAATTGAACGACCGACGCGTTTTGCTTTCCGTCGGGAACGAGCGTAAGGACGGAGAATTAAAGCTCGCGCGCGAGCGTATTAGCACCTACCGTTCGCAAATTGCGGCGGCGGTGGATTTGCTTGCAAACAGCAAGGTTCGTATCGGGGAAATCGACGACGAAACGGCGCGCACGGAAAAGGAAGACCGCACGAGAAAATCCCGTCTTGCGGACGTTGAAACGCAAATCGAAGTTTTGCGTACGGCGATTTCTTCGCTCGACAATAAAATTGCTGTATTTGAAAAGCTTTCGGACGAAAACAGACTCTCGCAGCTTTCTTCCGCGGACGACTTATCCGAGCTGAAAAAGAGCTTGGGTACGCTTGCCGCGCGTATGGAAGCTACGCGGGATAAAATAGCGGAATTGACGGCTGCAATGAAGAAATCGCAGGACAAGAAAGAACGTTTCAACGACGAGCTTTCTTCCGTGCGAAAGGATTTGAAATCGTTAAAGGATTTCACGTCCACGGGCATGCGCGATTTTGAAGAAAAGCAAGAAGAAGCGCGTGAAATGCAGCTCACGATCAACGATTTCAATCAAGAACTTTTCAATGCGAACGGACAAATCGCGTCTTTGAAAGAGAACTTGGAAATGTACATCAGCTTGAAAAACCGTTTCGAAGGGTACAAGGAATCGGTTAGAAGATTGCTTTCCGTTGCGAAGACGAATCCTGAATTGAGCCGCCATTTGCACGGTGCGCTGGCGGACATTGTTTCGACCGATCAAAGATACGAAACGGCAATCGAAACGGCAATTGCAGGGGCGATGCAAAACGTTGTAACGCCGACCGCAGACGACGCAAAATACTTGATCGAGTATTTGAAACGCACCAACGGGGGTATCGTTACGTTCTTGCCCGTTGCAAGTATGCGTCCCCGTCCCGACTCCCGAGAAATCCAACGCGCGCTCAATGAACGCGGCGCGATGGGGCTTGCGACCGAGCTTGTAAAATACGACGATTATTATTATAACGTAGTCAGCAATTTGCTCGGCAATACGCTGATTTGCGATAATATTGCGAACGCGACGGCGATTGCGAAAAAGTACGGCAACATGTTCAAGATCGTAACGCTGGATGGCGACCTAGTCGCTACAAGCGGCGCAATGACGGGCGGCGCGCGCGGCAAATCTTCCGCGTCCCTGCTTTCCAACGAACGTAAAATTCAGGAATGTAAAGACAATATTGCCCGCAAAGAAAAGTATATTATCAAGTTAAAAGCGGCGATTGCAGAAAGCGAAAAGGCGAAGAAGGAAGCGGAAGCGGCGGTGGACGCGCTCCGTGAAAAATATCAGGATGCGAACAGCGAAATTGCGGGGCTTTTGCAACGTGAAAACGCATTGACGCAACAGATTGCCGAGGAAGAAGAAGCCGTTCAAACGTACGCGGAAGCGCTTGCGGAGCTCAACCGCAAGATGAAAGAGTTGGAAGAGGAAGAAGCGAACTCCTCGCTCAGCGAAGAACAGCTTGCTTCTCGCCGTAAAAATGCGGAAGCGGAGATGGCGAACCAGCGCAATCAATGCGACGTATTTAAGGAAGAACGCGCGGAAAAGAGCAAGACCTTGCGGGATTTGGAAATGGAGCTTGCGGCGTTGACGTCCGAACAGGAAAAGGCGCGTGAAACGATCGAACGTATCACTGCGGAAAAGGAAGAGCTCGTCAAGCGGATTTTGGAAGTCGAAGAAGAAAAGGTCAAGACGGAAGAAAAGCTTGCGGCGTTGGAAACGGAAGCTGCGGAAAAGGAGTTGACCGAAGAAGAAAAGGCAGCCGTGCAGGAAATCGTGGACAAAATTGCGGCAATTTCGCAGGAAAAGGAAGCAATCAACGCGAAGCAACTCGCTTTGGAAGAAGAAAAGACGGGCTTGCAGGAAACGTTGACCAAGAGCTCGGACAAGCGTTATAAATGTGAAATTGAGATCAGTAAAATCGATACGAATTTGGAGAATATGCGCCAACGTATCGAAGAAGCGTACGCGCTTGATTACGAGGGCTGTTTAGAGTTCCGCAAAGACGGGTTTGATCCCGAAGAAGCGGCGAACACGATCAGCGTATTAAAGCGTAAAATCACCATGCTCGGCGCGGTCAATCCCAACGCTGTGGAAGAATACGAAGAAGAAAAGCTCCATTGTGGGGAAATGGTTACCCAACGGGACGACTTGCAGGCGGCAATCGACGATTTGCAAGCGGCTCTCGACGAGATTCGTGCGGAGATGCTTCGTATCTTTAACGAAGGCTTTGACCAAATCAACGAGAATTTCAAAATCACGTTCAAGGAATTGTTCGGCGGCGGTAAAGCGGAACTGCAAATCGATTACGTGGAAGGGGAAGATCCGCTCAATGCCGGCGTAGAAATCGTGGCTTGTCCTCCGGGCAAAAAGCTGACGAAGATCTCCTTGCTGTCGGGCGGCGAACGCGCTTTGACGGCGATTGCGATTTTGTTTGCAATTTTGCGTGCAAGACCGATGCCGTTCTGTATTCTCGACGAAATCGAAGCGGCGCTCGACGATGCGAACGTGGATAGATTTGCGTCTTATCTGAAAAACTTCTCCAACGATACGCAGTTTATCGTTATCACGCATAGAAAGCCTACGATGAATCAGGCGGATACTCTTTTTGGCGTTACCATGCAGGAAAAGGGCGTTTCCAAGATCGTTTCCGTTAAGCTTGCGGAGGTGGAGGCGAAGTTGGGGGCGGGTACTGTCGAATAAACCTTAAAAGGGCGTATATACTTCGAAATACTGCGTTGCACTTGCGTTTCGCCTTGCTCGTGTACAACTGAGTAACTAACAAGCGAACAAGAAAGATAGATATAACAAGATGCAACGGAACGTTGCTTCGCATCTACACCCTTTTACAAACAAAAAAACAGCTACGAAATATTGCGTTGCACTTGCGTTTCGCCTTGCTCGTGTACAACTGAGTAACTAACAAGCGAACAAGAAAGATAGATATAACATGATCCAACGGAACGTTGGCGGAACGTTGGCGGAACGTTGGGGGGAGTAATTTATGGGAATTTTTGGAAAATTATTCGGCGCGTTAAAAAAGACCAAAGACGGTTTTTCAGGCAAACTCCGCGCGCTGTTTTCTAAAAATAAACTCGGTAACGAGTTTTATGAAGAATTAGAAGAAATCCTGATTTCTTCCGACGTATCGGTATCGACCGCGGAAGAAGTTGTGGACAGAATCAAGCAAAAAGCGCTTGCAGAACGTTTAAAGGACGAGCAATACGTAACCGAGCTGTTACGTTCCGTTTTAACGGAAATGTTAGAAGAATCGGAGGTTGAACCCCCGTCCTATCCCTGCGTCATTATGTTGGTAGGAGTAAACGGCGTTGGGAAGACCACGACGGTTGGCAAGCTTGCGCATTATTTCCTTTCGCAAGGCAAAACGGTAACGGTTGCGGCAGCGGATACCTTCCGTGCGGCTGCAAGCGAACAGCTTTCCGTTTGGGCGGAACGCGCAAAAGTGCGTATCGTCAAGCACGAAGAAGGCAGCGATCCGTCAGCCGTCATTTACGACGCGGTATCTTCGGCAAAAGCAAAAGGCACGGACGTTGTCATTGTCGATACGGCGGGTAGATTGCACGTCAAAGACAACCTGATGAACGAGCTTCGTAAAATGGACCGCGTCGTTACGCGCGAATACCCCGAAGCAGACTTTTTAAAGCTTTTGGTGTTAGACGCTACGACGGGACAAAACGCCGTCAATCAAGCGCGCGTCTTTGACGAAGCGGTAGAGCTTGACGGAATCGTTTTAACCAAGCTTGACGGCACGGCAAAGGGCGGGTTTGTATTCTCGCTCTCGTCCGAACTTTCCTTACCCGTTATCTTTGCAGGGGTAGGCGAAAAGATGGAAGATTTAGAATTTTTCGATTCAAAATCTTTCGTGGAAGCAATACTTTAAACGCTATGAGAATTGATATTTTGACCTTGTTTCCCGAAATGTTTTCCGCTTTGCAAGAGAGTATTTTAGGCAGAGCGCAGCGTTCGGGGAAAATTGAAATCAACGTGGTGAATATCCGCGACTATACGCAAGACAAGCACTTGAAATGCGACGATTATCCCTTTGGCGGTGGGGCTGGAATGGTCATGATGCCCCAACCTATCGGCAGCGCGATTGAAGCGCTCGATCCTGAACATAAGGCGCGCCGCATTTATATGTCCCCTAAAGGAGAAGTATTCCGTCAGCAAAAGGTATTCGAGTTGTTGAATTACGAATGGTTGATTTTACTTTGCGGCCATTACGAGGGAGTAGACCAACGGGTGCTCGATCTATTTATCGACGAGGAAATTTCTATCGGAGATTACGTGCTGACGGGGGGAGAGCTTCCCGCGATGGTGATAGCGGACTGTGTTTCTCGCTACGTGGACGGAGTGATTAGCACTTCATCGCTTGTAGATGAAAGCTTTTCGGATAATTTGTTGGAATATCCGCAATATACCCGCCCGCAGGAATACCGCGGCTTGGCTGTGCCTGAAGTGTTACGCAGCGGCGATCATGCCAAGGTGGACGCTTGGCGCAGAGAACAAGCGCTCGCGGTTACAAAAAAGAAAAGACCGGATTTATTACAATAAATCTAAAAAGGTAAGTACATGAAAAATATACAGTGGTTTCCCGGGCACATGACGAAAGCCATGCGCGACATGGAAAAAAAGCGGGATCTTTGCGACGGCGTGATTTGTGTTTTGGATGCGCGCGCGCCGATTGCAACCGTCAATAAAAACTTAAATAAAATTTTTGGTTCAAAGCCTATTTTGTACGTTTTAAACAAAGCCGACCTTGCCGACGGGAAAGCGGACGCGTTCGTGAAATTCTTCGAAGAGCGGGGCAGGTATGCGGTGAAATGCGATTCGACGAATATTTCGACCAAGCGCACGCTTGTTACAAGACTGAACGCAATTACCGAAGAAAAGCGCGCTCGCGCGCAGGCAAAGGGTTTGAACCGTACCTTTCGGTTTATGGTTGCGGGGATTCCCAACACGGGCAAAAGCACGATTGTCAATTTATTGAGCGGTCAAAAACGTGCAAAAACGGGGGATAAAGCAGGGGTTACAAGGGACGTTAGGTGGCTCAAATGCGGCGGCTTTGATTTGTTGGATACGCCGGGCACAATGCCCCCGTCGTTTGACAATCAGTACCACGCAAGACACCTTGCCTATATCGGCAGTATCAACGACGATATTTTGGATATGGACGACGTCGCGTTGGAGCTTTTGGGAGAGCTTGCGGAAAAATATCCGCAATGCCTGACCGACCGTTACGGAATCACCGATTTTTCGGAAAAGCTTGGAATGTACGAAGCTGTTTGCAAGCGCAGGGGCTTTATTTTCCGCGGCGGAGAATATGACTATGAACGGGGCGCGAAAGCGATTATCGACGATTTCCGAAAGGGACGTATCGGAAAGATTTGTTTGGAAAACCCTGCCGATTATCCCGATTTTGAATTTTAATAAGGAAAAAACGCATGAAAAAGATTTGGAACGCGGAAGAAAAATTGCAATACGAACGGGCGTTACAAAAAAAAGGCTACCGCTATATCGCAGGCGTGGACGAAGTGGGGCGCGGACCGTTGGCTGGACCTGTCGTATGTGCGGCGGTCATTATGCCGCTTGACGACGAAAGCATTATCGTTGGGGTAGACGACAGTAAAAAACTGTCGGCAAAGAAGCGTGAACAGCTTGCCGAAGAAATTAAAAAACGCGCGATTGCCTATACCGTGGTCGAGGTGAGCGAAAAAACGATTGACGAAATCAACATTCTTGAAGCGACGAAGCTGGGCATGAAACGCGCGCTGGAAACCCTTTCGATTGCACCTGAAACGGTGCTTACGGACGGCAATATGACGCTGGATATTCCCTTTGAGCAGGCGAGCGTTATCCACGGCGACGCGCTTTCCTATTCGATCGGCGCGGCAAGTATCGTCGCGAAAGTCCACCGTGATAAGCTCATGGACGAATATGCTGAAATATATCCGCAGTATGAGTTTTTAAGC
The DNA here is from genome assembly GCA_045127595.1 of Candidatus Scatosoma sp. Lineage (GTDB taxonomy): Bacteria > Bacillota > Clostridia > Christensenellales > Borkfalkiaceae > Scatosoma. The sequence continues at coordinate 139,032 of JBGVQS010000028.1, forward strand.
AATAAGGGATACGGCACGGCGGCGCATATCAAAGCGATTAAGGAGTACGGTTTATGCCCGATTCACCGCAGGACGTTCACAAAAAAGTTTTAGGAAAAAAAGGGGAAAAGCTGGTCGTTTCTTTCTTAAAAAAGAATGGCTATAAGATTTTAAAAACCAACTACACAACGCCTTTTGGGGAAGCAGACGTGATTGCGCAGGTAGGCGACGAGATTGTTTTTATCGAAGTAAAAACGCGCACGGGGGATCGTTACGGCGCGCCAAAAGAAGCGGTGGGGAAATCCAAGCAGTTACGCTATAAACGAATCGCGCAGTTTTACGGATTGCAAACGGGGGAAGAACCCAACGCGCGGTTTGACGTTGCGGAAGTGTTTGCAGACGGTAGAATTGAATATTACGAGAACGCCTTTTGACGAGAAAAAACGCCTTTCGACAAAAGGCGTTTTTATTTTGTCTTTCCGCTATGCTATAATCGTTGTATCACGGCGCGCGGGGGTATTATGGAAATTTATATCGAATACGCCTTTGCGGAAAATTTTCTCTTTGACGGGATATTGCTGTATTTAACCTTTCAAACGACTCGAAGTGAAATTCGTTTGAAAAGGCTGTGTTTTACGGCTTTTTTGGGCGCGGTATTCGCGCTTGTATATCCGTTGTTGCATTTGCCGAGCATTTTGATGAACGTATTAAAAATTACGGTGGGATTTCTGCTTATTTTATGCCTGCAAAAATGGCAAAAAGGAAAAAATGTATGGGGCAGGTATGCGTTGAACGTCATTTTTTTCTTTGTATTTACCTTTGCGTTCGGGGGCGCGCTCAGCGCGCTGTTTCAAATGCTACCAAAGGAAAAACCTTCTATTCCAAGTATTTTGTTGGCGTTTTTCGCACTTGCGATTTTTTCGATTGTCTTAATTAAGAAAATGCTTGCGAAAAAAGCAGTTTCCGCCTTTTTATACCCTTGTGAGATAGAAGTTTTCGGGAAACGCATACAAACGACGGGGTTTTGGGATAGCGGCAACCGCGCGGCGTTAAACGGAATCCCCGTTTGTTTTGTTTCCGTTTGGTTGCTTGCGGAAAAGATAGATAATCGGGCGGAAAAATACATGCGCATTTTCACGGTGGACGGGGAAAGGGAAATCCCTTTATACGACGGAGTTTTACGCTTACAATCAGGCAAAAAACAGACGGAAAAACGGGTATATTTTTCTCCGTCGCGGAATATCATATCGAGAGAGTACGAAATCATTCTTCACGCGTCGTTGCTCAAATAAAGGAAGGAAAAAGATGAGAATTTGGGAAGTATTTTGTAAATTGTTCGGGCAAGGAAATCCCTTTTTGAAAGAAAACAGGGTGGATTATATTTGCGGGAACGGAGAAGCGTTGCCGTTGCCCCTTTCTCCGCAGGAAGAAGGGGAAATGCTGCAGCGTTTGGAAACGGAAGAAAAGGAGTTTGCAAAATCGGAGCTGATTAAGCATAATCTTCGCCTTGTCGTCTATATTGCACGCAAATTCGACAACACGGGGGTGGACGGAGACGATTTAATTTCTATCGGTACAATCGGGCTAATCAAGGCAATTAATTCCTTTAGAACGGATAAAAATATCAAGCTTGCTACCTACGCGTCGAGATGTATCGAAAATGAAATTTTAATGTACCTACGAAGAACGGCGCGGTTAAAGAGCGAAGTGTCCTTTGACGAGCCGCTCAACACCGACTTTGAGGGGAACGAGCTGCTTTTATCCGACGTGCTCGGCACGCCTGCGGACAGCGTTTACGGGGATATTGAATCGAACGCGGAAAAGGAACAGCTAAAAGAAGCGTTAAAAAAGTTATCCGAACGGGAACGGAAGATTATGTTTTTGCGGTTTGGGCTTGGCGGCGGAGAAGAAATGACGCAAAAGGACGTTGCCGATCTTTTGGGAATTTCGCAAAGCTACATATCCCGTTTGGAGAAGAAAATTATTCTTCGGTTAAAAAAAGAGATTGCAAAAATGGAATAATATTTCCCGATAAAATCAAGAAAGAAGCGCGGATTTGCCCGTGCTTTTTTTGCGCTTGGAAATAGTCGTCGGGTATAAAAAAAGACGGCTTTGCCCATACTCATCTTAACCATGCCCCCTTCATTTTTTGTTTACATACCAAAAAAGGAGCGTGAAGAAGTATGCAAAAAGTGGAAATTTGCGGTGTGGATACGTCGGGGCTGCCCCGTTTGAGCGCAAAGGAAAACGAAGAGCTGATGAAACGTTTAAAAAACGGAGATAAAGCGGCGCGGGATCAGTTCATTGTGGGGAATATGCGGCTTGTGCTTTCGCTTGTGAAGCGGTTTCGGATCAAGCATCTTGGCGCGGACGACGTTTTTCAGGCGGGGTGCGTAGGGCTGATTAAAGCAATCGACGGGTTTGATTTAAGCGTCGGGGTAAAATTTTCCACCTATGCCGTGCCGATGATCGTCGGGGAAATCAAGCGGTATCTTCGGGACGGAAATTCCCTGCGGGTATCCCGATCCATACGAGATATGGCGTATCGGGTATTGAAAGCGCGGGAAGAAATCGAAAGCCGCGACGAAGAAGCTACGATTGAGAAAATAGCCGAAGAATTAAAGGTGGCGCAACGGGAAGTGGTGTACGCGTTAGACGCCATTTCCGATCCGATTTCCATTTACGAGCCGGTCTACAACAAGGCGGGAGATACCTTGCTTTTGATGGATCAGCTTTGCGACGAAAAGAACACGGACGAGATTTGGACAGAGCACGTCGCGCTTGGCGAAGCGATGGAGAAATTAGGGGAGCGCGAGCGTAAAATTTTGTTTTTACGTTACTATGAAGGAAAGACGCAAACGGAAATTTCCGAAGAAGTAGGCATTTCGCAGGCGCAAGTTTCTCGCCTTGAAAAGAACGCGTTAAACAACATACGGTTGAATATTTCCTGAAAGAGCACCTTTTTCACTCTCCGCGCATATACTGATGATATAGGGCGCAACGCGCGCAAATCTATAACGGGCGGTGAGCGATGGAATTGACTTTTTCGGAACTTCGCGCAAAAGAAGTGGTGAACACACAGGACGGAAAAAAGCTGGGCAAGGTTTGCGATTTGGCGTTGTGTTATCCCGACAATAAATGGCTGGGGATCATTGTGCCGAGCGGCAGGGGCTTTGGATTGAAAAGGAACGAACTGTTTATCGATTTAAAGCATATTGTCAAGATTGGCGAAGACGTGATTTTGGTAAATATCGGCAGCGCGAAGAAACCGGACGGGTGTAAAAATCCCCCGCCGCCCCCTCTGCACGGCAGTAGAAATTTTGAAGAATACGAATAGTGAAAAAAGGGCAGCTCCGTCAAAGGGACTGCCTTTTATCATACTTGACAATTTGTAAGGGATTTGTTATAATAAAAAGGTGGGAAAAAGGACATTTTGATAAAAAAAGGAAAATCAGGTAAATTTTCACTTATATTTCACCGTGATTTGTCTTAAAATTGACAAAATCCGTTTATAGTATAAGGGTAAGAACAAACAAGAGGGAGAAAAACAATGAAAATTTTGATTGTAGATGATGAAGAAATGATCCGCGGCGTCCTGCGCGAATACGTCGAGTTTGAGGGCAACGAAGCTTTTGAAGCGGCGGACGGTATGGAAGCGGTCAAGCTTTGCCGTGAAAAGGATTACGATTTGGTGCTGATGGACGTAATGATGCCGCATTTGGACGGATTTTCAGCGGTAAAGGAAATCAAGAAATGCAAAGACGTGCCTGTGATTATGCTTTCCGCGCGCGGAGAAGAATATGATAAGCTGTTTGCATTCGAGCTTGGGGTGGACGATTACGTAACCAAGCCTTTCTCGCCCAAAGAAGTAATGGCGCGTATCAACGCGGTAACCAAACGCCGCGAAGCGAAGCCTACGGGGAATGAAATTCAAAAATTCGAGGGTTTAGAAATCGACGTTGCCGGCAGAAACGTATACGTGGACGGTGTGAAAGCGGAGCTTACGCCCAAGGAATACGAACTGCTTTTTTACCTTGTCAGAAACAAGGGGATTGCGTTGACGAGAGAAAAACTCCTTTACGACGTATGGGGTTTTGATTTTTACGGAGACGACCGTACGGTGGATACGCATATTAAAATGTTGCGCGGAAACTTGAAAGATTATCGCAAATTTATCGTAACGTTGCGCGGGCTTGGGTACAAATTCGAGGTGTAACCTTTCGCCGCATAGGGGTTTATTATGCCGAAAGAAAAATTAAAAAACAGCCGCCAACCGAAAGCGCGGAAATTTAGAGGACGCGAATATCGCCGTAAACAAAGGAGCACGAGTATTTACTTTTTGCTCTTGACAATTTTCGCGACTTTTTCTTTGGCAATCGTTATGATTTTCGGGATCACGCAAAGGATTTATTTGCGTAAGGTGTACGAGGAAGAATCGATTAGAGAAGTGGCATTAAAAGGGGAAGATATTTCCGAGGAAATTGACGCGTTCGCGGTGGGAGATGGAAAAGATTTTAATCTGTTTTTCCGATTCCTTTCTCAAAAATACGATTTGAAAGTTTTCCTTTTGGATTCGGCGGGGAACGTATTATTGCCGCAGGGGATTGATAGCAGCAATCCTGAATACGGCGAAGAATATGATTTTTCCGCGGAGATGCAAAAAATGCTTTCCCGCATGGCGAAAGAAAAGACCGAATCGACCGTTTTTAAATTTGACGAGCAATATATTTACGGAGAGAAAATCGACAAATACGGGCAGACGGACGTCTATTTATACGTCGGAAAATCTATGCACGTCGCCCTTGCCGCGGTTTCGAGCATGAACGTGCGTTTTGCCATTACTTGCGTATTCGTTTTGGTGCTTTCGTTTATCGGCGCGGGGGTAGTTTCCGGTTGGCTGACAAAGCCGCTGTCGGAGATGCGAAAAAAAGCGCAGCTTTTGGCGGAAGGGGATTTCAGCGTAGATTTCCACGGTACGGATTACGGGGAAGAAATGGTTGCACTTGCGGACAGCTTGAATTTTGCGCGCGACGAGCTTTCCAAAACCGACCGTATGCAAAGGGAGCTGATTGCGAACGTTTCGCACGATTTTAAAACGCCGCTGACCATGATCAAGGGATATGCTTCTATGATTATGGAGATTTCAGGCGAGATTCCCGAAAAGCGGAACAAACACGCGCAAGTCATTGTGGACGAAGCCGATAGGCTTGCTTCGCTCGTGAGCGATATGTTGGATTTGTCCAAGCTGCGTTCGGATATAGAACAGCTCATTTTAAACGAAGTCGATATGTCCGTTTTCGTAAAAGAAACGCTGGATCGGTTTTCCTATTTGGCGGAAACGCAAGGCTACGTTTTTGAAACGGATATCGAGCCGAACCTTGTTACCCGTTCCGATAAAATGAAAATCGGGCAAGTGTTATACAACCTAATCGGGAACGCCGTCAATTATACGGGGGACGACAAACGCATTTTCGTGCGCTTGAAACGGGACGACAATGCAAAAGAATTCCGCTTTTCCGTCAGTGATACGGGGGCGGGGATTAAGCCCGAAGAACTCGATACCGTTTGGGATCGTTACTACCGCTCGTCGGAAACCCACAAACGCCCGGTCAAAGGCACGGGCTTGGGGCTGTCGATTGTTAAGACGATTTTGGAAAAGCATCAGTTCCGTTTCGGGATTGACAGTACGATAGGAAAGGGAAGTACCTTTTACGTAGTATTTCCGCTCGTGCAAGACGGGGACAGTTAAGAAACGTTTGCAATAAACGCTTGACATATACGAATAAGCGTTGTATAATAAATACAATCATATAATACTTTGGGGCGGGGTGTAATTCCCCACCGGCAGTATAGTCTGCGAAGGAAACGGCTTTGCGTTTCCCCGAATCGGTGGAATTCCGATACCGACGGTATAGTCCGGATAGGAAAAGGTGCAGGATGCTCCTGCATACAAAGCAAACGGATTTTTTGCGCCCTTTCTTGTTGGAAAGGGCGCTTTTTTAGGAGTTGTTATGGAGAGGAAAAATAATCAAACGACGGGGGCAGGTACGAGTTCACTGCAAAAAACACCCTTAAAAGAACGGTTTAGTGCAAAGCGCAGCGTCCTGATGGCAATGTTTGTCGCGCTTTCGTACGTCGTGAGCTTTTTAGAGTTCCCGATATTCCCCGCAACACCCTTTTTAAAGCTCGATTTCGGGAACGTATTTATCCTGTTGATTGCCTTTTTGCTTGGACCGATAGAAGGGATGATTGTTTGCGTTTTAAAGGAAAGCTTGCGTATGATCGGTACGAATTCGGCTTGTGTGGGAGAGCTTGCGAATATGCTGGTTACTTCGGCGTATATTTTGTTGCCGTCCGTGGTCTATCAATTCAAAAAAGGGATCAAGACGGTGGCGGTATGCTTGCTTGCGGCGTGCTTTATCGGTACGGCGGCGGCGTTATTTTCCAACCGTTTTATTACCTTTCCTTTGTATATGGGCAAGGGCGCGGCGACGGCCTTTGAGCAAGCTTTTTGGTACATAGTCGGGTTTAATTTGATAAAAACGGCGGCGGTGGGGATATTGACGCTGCTGCTTTATAAGCGTTTGTCGAATTTTTTGAAAAAGATGAAAATTTAACCGCACAATTCGACGAAACTATTGCAAAAATTGCGGAAAGGTATTATAATAAAGGTATGGCAGTATTCATTTCGAAATCTCGCGAGGAAACGGAAGCGTTCGCTTGCGAGTATGCAAAAACTTTACGGCGTGGCGACGTGGTGCTTTTGGACGGAGATATGGGCGCAGGCAAAACGGTGTTTGCCAAGGGCGTAGCCAAAGGTCTTGGGATAACGGAAGAAGTTACCAGTCCTACGTACGCGTACATGAACGATTACGACGGTAGGCTGTTCCATTACGACTGTTACCGTATCGAATCGGCTGCGCAGGCGGAAAGCCTCGGTCTTGCCGACTATTTCGATATGGGGGGGATATGCTTGGTGGAATGGGCGCAAAATATCGCGCCGTTGTTGCCGAGAAACTGTAAACGCGTAACGATTAGAAAACGCAACGAAACGGAACGGGAAATCGAGTATTAAAGGAAAAGGATATGGGGAATTTTTTGGCGATTGATACGAGCTTGGAATATATGTCGGTCGTGGCGGTAAAAAACGGAGAAGTTTTTTCCACCTTTTTGCCCGATTGCGCCATGAAACATTCGGTTTCGCTGATGCCGACGATAGAAGAAACCCTGCGAAAAGCGAACTTGACTTTGGAAGAATGCGATTTTTTCGCTTGTTCGGTCGGCGCTGGCTCGTTTACGGGGATTCGCATCGGGATTTCGGCGGTAAAGGGGCTGTGCTTGGCACTTTCAAAACCCGCTTTGCCTGTAACTTCTTTTGAAATTGCGGCATATAATGCGATAGGCGCGGACGGAAAAATGCTTTGTCTTGTGGACGCGTTGCACGACGCGTATTATGTCTGCGGTTTTGAAAAGGGGAAAATTTGTTTTGCGCCTGCTTATTTGACGGAAGAAGAAGTGCTTGATTTAGAAAAGCAAGGCTATGCGCTGTACGCGACGACGGAGTTACCGATTGCGGAAAAAGCGCGCGTAACGCTTGTCGATCCCGTGGACGGGTTCGTGAAAGCCTGTCTTGCGCTTTCGGAAAAAGGCGCTTTTGACGAGCCGACGGCACTCTACGTAAGAAAAAGCTCGGCGGAGCTGAACGCGGCAGGCAAAGTATGACGTTGCGCGCTTGGGAAGAAAAAGACGTCGCGGCAATTTGCGCGTTGGAAGGGGAGTGCTTTTCGGACGGCTGGACGGAAGAAATGCTTGTATCTACCTTTCGGCGTAGGGATTTTTGCGGTATCTTATTAGAAATCAACGGGGAAATTATCGGCTACGTAACGGCGACGGCGCTGTTTGAAGACGCGGAGCTTTTACGGATTGCCGTAAAAAAGCAATCGCGTGGAAAGGGCTATGGCGGACTGCTTTTGGACGCGTGGTTGCAAAAGATTAAGGCGCTTGGGGCGCAGCGCGCGTTGTTGGAAGTGCGCGAAGGGAACGAAAAGGCGATCGGGTTATACGAAAGCCGCGGATTTTCTCTTTTCCACGTTCGCGAAAGATATTATTCGGACGGCGAAGCGGCAAAGGAAATGCAAAAAGCTTTATAAGGAGAACGGTTACGGAAAGGGTAGTATTGTCCGACGTATCGTTTTTACAAAAGGGAAAAGGAAAGGATTTGCTCTTTTTACACGGCTATCTTTCTTCCAAGGAAGCATTCACGCGGCAAATCGAATATTTTTCTCGTTTTTATCGGGTAACGGCAATCGATTTTTTGGGGTTTGGCGGTAGCAGGTGTTTGACGAGTCCTTTTTCCGTTGCCGATTACGCCGCATGGACGAATGAAGTTTTGCGCTTGTTAAATGTGGAAAAGCCGCACGTGATTGCCCATTCGTTCGGGTGTAGAGTAGCGGTGAAAATGGCGGCAAAAAACAACGGCGTTTTTGATAAAATTATACTGACGGGTGCGGCGGGGGTGCGTTTGAAACGCAAGCCGTCCTATAAGCTGAAAGTTGGCGCGTATCGCTTTATCAAACGTTTTGCGCCGAAGTTTGCGGAAAAGCATTTCGGGAGTAAGGAATACCGAACGCTTTCCCCCGTGATGAAAGAAAGTTATAAAAAGATTGTCAATGAAGATTTGCGCGCGGACGCGAAACGGATCGAAAACGAAGTTTTGCTTGTCGAAGGAATATGGGATAAGGTAACCCCCATGCGCGAAGCGGAAGAATATCTTCGTTGTTTTAAAAACGGAAAATTGCAAACGGTGTCGGGCGGACATTTCGCTTTTGTAGACGAACCGTTGCTTTTTAATATGATTGCAGAGGAATTTTTTTATGGGTGAACAACTCTTACGGATAGCCGCGGCGGCGATTACGTCCGTCCTGTTTTGCCTTTCCACGTTACAATGCGTGGGGGCTATGCAGCAAAGCGGATATAAGAACGGGAAGTTTTTGCGTTGGATAAAACGCAAGGATAATTTATATTTTAACCGACTCAGCGTGCAGGCGTTATGCCTTTTGCTCGCGTGCACGGTCGTTTCCCTGTGCTTTTCTTTCCTTGGGGTAAAGGGGGCGTTGCTCGTTTCCGCCGCGCCTTGCTTTATTTTGCAATTACTTTTTTTCTATTCGGACAGAAAATACGCATTAAAAGTGCGCTATACCCCGACAAATCGGTTTTGCCGTTTGTTCGCGGTCTATATCCTGTTCGTTGTTTGTTTTGAATATTTCCTGATCGCGCTACTCACCTTTTTGGCGGCGTGGAACGGTTCTGTAACCTACGGCTTGATTGCCTACGCACCGTTTGCCGTTATGCCGATTTTACTGCCCGCGCTGCTTGTTTGCGCGAACGCGGTTTGCTCGGTTTTTGAAAATGCACACAACAAAAAATTTGTAAAACGAGCGGGGCAGGTATTAGATGAAACCAAAATTATCCGCGTAGGAATCGTTGGAAGTTACGGCAAAACTTCGGTGAAAAACATTTTAAACGTTTTGCTTTCGGAAAAATATGCGACAGTCGCTACGCCCGAATCTTTCAATACTCCCATAGGGATTGCAAAAACCGTCTATTCGTCGGCGTTTGAAAATAAACAAGTCCTGATTGCGGAAATGGGCGCGCGCAAAGCGGGGGATATTGAAGCCTTGTGTGCGCTTGTAAAACCCGATTACGCAATCTTTACGGGCGTGTGCTTGCAACACGCGGAAACGTTTGGAACAATAGAAAACGTTTTAAAGGAAAAGAGCGCGATTTTACGCTATGGCGTGAAAAAGGCGGTATGCGGCGCAGAATTAAAGGGGCAAATCCCCGAAGATAACGTACTGTTTGCGAAAGTCCCGACGGCGGTGGAATTTGACGCAACAGAAACGCGCTTTACTTTGAAGGTCGGCGGCACAGAAATCTCCGTAACGACAAAACTGCTTGGAAGGGCTGGCGTGGAAAATATCGCGCTTGCGGCAACGCTTGCCTATGAAATGGGCTTGACGGCGGAAGAAATTGCGCGCGGTATCGAGAAAATTACCCCCGTACCTCACCGTTTACAGCTTTTAGAAAGCGGCGGTGCGTACGTGCTCGACGACGGATATAACGCGAACGTACGCGGCGCGGAAGAAGCGCTTGCGGCGCTTTGCAGATTCCATGGGGAAAAATGCGTGGTTACACCCGGGATTGTCGAATGCGGTATTTTAGAAGAAAGCATCAACGGCGAGCTTGGGGAAAAGATTGCGAACGCCAACCTTGACAAAGTGATTTTGGTTGGGGATACGCTGGTCGGCGCGGTGAAGAAAGGCTATGAAAAGGTCGGCGGTAACGCGGAAAAGCTGACGGTCGTGCCCACGCTTGAAAAGGCGCAGGAATTGCTAGCGGAATGGGTAAAGACGGGGAGCGCGGTGCTCTTTTTAAACGATTTGCCCGACGTGTATTGACGGTTGATAAAAATAAAAACGGAAGAAACACCAAAGCGAAGAAAATTTGCGGAGGTGTTTTTTTATGCAAAAAGTGGCGGTGCTATTCGGCGGAAAGTCTTGTGAAAACGAGATTTCCGTCTTGACAGGGGTATTTGTTTTAAATATACTTGATCGGACAAAATACATACCCGTTCCCATTTACATACACACGGACGGGGGAATGTATACCTGTGAAAAAATGCACGATTTGAACCTTTTCAAAGAGCGGAAATATTCGCAGTTCGAGCGGGTGTTTTTCGACGGCGGCAGCCTATATGCCCTGAATGCGGCAAAACGTAGGATCAAGCGTTTGGGGAAAATCGACGTCGCGCTAAATTGCTGCCACGGCGGCTTGGGGGAAGGGGGCGGCGTTTCGGCTTTGATGGAATTGAACGGCGTTCCGCTTGCCTCTCCACCGTTGACTCCGTCGGGGATATTTATGGATAAATATTTAACGAAGCTTATCGCCAAAAGCTTAAACGTTCCCACGCTCGAGTATATTCGGGTAAACGAAAAGGATTATGAAAAGCGTGGGGCGTTTTTATTAAAATCGGTGGAAACAAAGCTTAAATACCCCGTGATTGTCAAACCCTCCCATCTTGGCTCGTCCATAGGGATTGTGGTTGCGAATGACGAGAAAGAATTGAAAGAGGCGCTTGCGAGCGCGTTTCTGCTTGACGAGCGAGTAATCGTGGAGAAATACCTTTCGGAAAAGAAAGACGTCAACTGTGCGGCGTATTCTTTGGGGGAAGAAATTTTTATTTCCGAGCCGGAAACAGCGTTTGGCGCAGGGTTTTATTCCTTTGAAGAAAAATACCTTAAAAATAACGGCGACGGAATAGGAAAAAACACAAAGGTAGGGGGCAGGTATGCGTTGAAAGGGGAATTACGGGATAGAATCCGCGCGTATACAAAGACCGTTTATAAGCGCATGGATTTGAAAGGGGTTGTGCGGCTGGATTTTTTAGTCAGCGGCAAGGAAGTGTATCTTTGCGAAGTGAACACCGTGCCCGGTTCGCTTGCCTATTATTTGTTTTGCGAACGGTTGACGGATGCGCGCAGGTTCTTTTCCGATTTAATCGAAGACGGGATAAAGCGTGGAAATCAGGAAAAGCAAATCCTTTCAACGGGAATTTTGCATTCCGTTCGAAAACGTAGAAAATAGCAAGCAGGGGGAAAGGCGATTAAGCCTTTCTTTTCTTTATAAGAAAAGTTGTTTTGCCGTGCATAATTCATTGATTTTTTCTTTGTTTTTTGTTATACTTGGTAGGAAAAGAAGGAAAAGTAGGAAAAAAAGATGGCAACTGGTGAATTTACCGATAAAGTGAAAATACTCATCAAAGCGGGGGACGGCGGCGACGGCATGAACTCGTTCAAGGCGTTCAAAGGCAAGCCCGCTTGCGGTCCTGACGGCGGGGACGGCGGCAAAGGCGGCGACGTTTATTTCGTAGGGGATAAGGACATGAACGACTTATTCTCTTTCCGTTTCACGTCTAAATTTTTTGCGGAAAGCGGCGAAATCGGCGGCACTAACCGTTGTTTTGGCAAGAGCGGGAAAAACATGTATATCAAAGTGCCTTTGGGGACGCTTGTGCGCGACGAAGAAACGGGCAGACTGATTTGCGACGTGTTTGAAGACGGGCAAGAAGTGCTCGTTGCGCGCGGCGGAAACGGGGGAAAGGGCAACGTTCGTTTTACGACGGTGCGGCGGCATGCGCCTAACTTTGCGCAAAAGGGCGAAAAGGTAAAACAGCATTACGTTATTTTGGAAATGAAAGTGATTGCGGACGTGGGCTTTGTCGGTTTCCCGAACGTAGGAAAGAGCACTCTGCTGTCCAAGATTTCCGCGGCAAGACCGAAAATTGCGAACTATCATTTCACCACCCTTTCTCCGAATCTTGGGGTAGTGCGCTATTACGAAAAATCTTTCGTGGCGGCGGATATTCCGGGGCTTATCGAGGGCGCGGCGCAAGGCGCAGGGCTTGGGCATGATTTCCTGCGGCATATCGAACGGACGAGAATGCTTTGCCACGTGGTAGATATTTCCGGGTGCGAAGGGCGCGATCCTATCGAGGATTTCAAGAAAATCAACGACGAGTTAAAGGAATTTAGCGAAGAATTATCCACCCGCCCGCAGATTATCGTATGCAACAAGTGCGACGTGTACGGTGCGGAAGATAATTTAAAGGCGTTCAAGAAAAAGTATGGTAGAAAATATAAGATTTTCCCGATTACCGCCATTTCGGGCGACGGCACGCGGGAGCTTATCGAAGGGATTTTTGCGGTGCTTGATACCTTACCGCCCGTTGAGCCTGTTCCTATCGAGGAAGAATTTGAATATAAGGCAAACGACGATTTGAACTTTGAAATTTTCAAGGACGAAGAAGGAGTCTACGTAGTAGTAGGCGGTTTGATCGACTTGCTTTGCCGCAACGTTGCCTTGAATAATCCCGATTCTATGCTGTATTTCCAAAAAGTACTCCGTCTTCGAGGCGTTATCAAGGAATTGACGAAGATGGGCTGTCAAGAAGGGGATACGGTGTCGATAGGGGATGTGGAGTTTGATTTTATCCCTTAAATTTAAAAATGGCGTATATACTTCGCATTTCAGCGTTGCGTTTCCGTGCCCCTTGGTTACGTACAGACGTACGCGCCCTGCGGGGTACTCAACGCGCCTTGAACTGCTCGTATCTACACCATTTTTGGCTCGGGTACGACTTAGTGGATAACGAGCAATCAAGAAAGATAGAAAAAACAAGATCCAACGGAACGTTGGCGTGCCCCTTGGTTACGTACAGACGTACGCGCCCTGCGGGGTACTCAACGCGCCTTGAACTGCTCGCATCTACACCATTTTTGGCTCGGGTACGACTTAGTGGATAACGCGCAATCAAGAAAGATAGAAAAAACAAGATCCAACGGAACGTTGGCGGAACAAAAAAGCAATTTTACAAACAGCTTTCCCTGACCGCGCTTTATTGAAGCAAAAACGAAAGATAGAAAAGTCATGATCCAACGGAACGTTGGAAAATAAGGAATTATTATGATAGTAACAAACGAAAATATTACCAGTAAACAAAGAAGCAAATTAAAATCGATAGCGGCAACGTTATCCCCCGTAACCCAAATCGGAAAAAACGGCATTACGGACAACCTGTTAAAAACTTTGTCCGACGCACTCGACGCGCACGAAATCATCAAAGTAAACATTTTAGAAACCGCGGACGACGACGCGAGAAATTTAGCGGAAAACGTAGCGGAGCTTTTGGATGCCGTTCCCGTCGCGGTAATCGGCAGAAAAGCGATTTTTTACCGCTATTCCCGTCGTGATAAATTTGCACATATTGAACTTTGATGTTTAAAAACCAAAAAAACGCTTTATAAATAATACGAAAAACAAATCGAGAGGGCGAATATGGAACAGGAAGAATTAAAAGAACAGGTTTCCGTGGAAGAAGCGGCAACGGAAAAAAACGCTAAAGAAAAGAAAAAACCTGCCAAAAAAGCGCAGGAAGAAATCGAAAAAGCACTTGCGGAAGCGGAAGAAAGCAAACGCAAATGGTATGCGGTAACCGCGGAGTATGAAAATTACCGCCGCCGCACGCAAAACCAAGCCGCACAACGCTACCAAGAAGGCAGGAACGACGTTATTGCATCCTTGTTCCCTATCGGGGATAACCTTGAACGGGCAATTTCTTCCACCGCGGACGAAAATACCAAACAGGGCTTGGATATGATTTTAAAAGCCTATAAAAAGGTCTTGGAAGGGGAAGGCGTAGAAGAAATCGACCCCGTCGGACAACCTTTCGACGCAAGCGTTGCCGAAGCGATTATGGCAATGCCCGCACAGGACGGCGAAGAAAGCGGTATCGTAAAACAGGTCTACGTAAAAGGTTATAAAAAAGGCGATAAGGTTTTGCGCTATGCACAAGTTATCGTAACACAATAAGTATAGAAAATATACCCCGGCGACGATAGAGCCGGGGTATAATCGTTGTTTTGTGCGCGAAGGATTTCTTCGCGTTATTTTTTTATATTTAAAATCTCATCAGCAGAACAATCTAAAAAAGAACACAATCTTGACAGTGTAGAAAGCGACGGTTGAATTCTTCCCGATATATATTGAGATACCGTCGGCTTTGATACGCCCAACGCCGCCGCTATTTCCGTCTTCGTTTTTCCCGAGTTTTCAATTTCATGTTTAATGTTTTTACTGATGATTTCGTCTAATGTCATTTTCATACTTAAATTATATTAAGTATTGCCTAATTTTTGCTTGACAATTAGGTAATGCCTAATTATAATATAAAAAAGGCATCGAAAAATGTCGAATACAAAAAGGAGAAAAGGTATGTTTTGTAAAAAGTGCGGTAAAGAAATTTTAGATGAAGCGGTGATTTGTCCTAATTGCGGGGTGCAAGTGAAAGAAATTAACGGTCAAACCAAATCGGAAGATGTAAACGGTATGGCAATAGCGGGCTTTATATGTTCGTTTTTCGTTCCGATTTTAGGGTGGATATTCGGCGGTATCGGATTGTCGAAATCGGCGAAAAAGAACGGAAAAGGAAAGGGGCTTTCAGTAGCGGCATTGTGTATCGCGACGGTTAGCTTTATTGTAGGGTTGGCAATGTTATAAAAGTTATTTGATAATCTATGTACGGCAAATAATGATGTTGAAGAAAACGTGTTTCGGCGCGTTTTCTTTTTTTATAAAAATTTTATAATTTTTTTAGGATTGAGTCTTGACAAGAAGAAAATTTTGGTATATAATAAAGGAAAAATGGTAAAAGGAGTAAAAATTATGATTAGTTTAAAAGATAAAGTTGTGATTATTACAGGCGGCGGCAGAGGGATCGGCTTTGGGATTTCGACGGCGTTTGCAAAAGCGGGGGCAAAGCTTGTGTTGACGGGCAGAACGGAAGCGACCTTACTTTCCGCGAAAGAAAAATTAGAATCGGCGTACGGTTGCGAAGTATTGACGGTAACGGCGGACGGGGCGGACGAAGCGGCAATTCAAAACGTAATCGATAAGACGGTGGAACGCTTTGGAAAGATTGACGCACTCATCAACAATGCGCAGGCTTCGGCTTCGGGTAAAATGCTTGTACAGCATACCAAGGAAGATTTGGACCTTGCCATTTATTCGGGAATCTACGCGACCTTCTTCTATATGCAAAAGGCGTATCCCTATTTGAAAGAAACCAAAGGCGCGGTGGTCAATTTTGCGAGTGGAGCAGGCTTATTTGGGCGTATCGCGCAATCTTCCTATGCGGCGGCAAAAGAAGGGATTCGCGGGCTTTCGCGTGTAGCCGCGACCGAGTGGGCGCCCGACGGTGTACGCGTCAACGTGATTTGTCCGCTTGCGATGACGGAAGGACTGCAAAAGTTCAAGGAAGAATATCCTGAACGCTACGAACAGACGATCAAAGGCGTGCCCATGGGCAGATTTGCCGATCCTGAAAAGGACGTTGGCGGCATGTGCGTCTTCCTTTGTTCCGATTTGGCGAGCTTTGTAACGGGCGAAACGATTACCTTGCAAGGGGGCAGCGGTTTAAGACCGTAAAAGTGGTATAAAATAACGGCTTGGGCGGTATTTTTCGTCCAAGCCGTTTTTTCGTGTTTGATTATTTTTCGATTTCCGTTTGTAATTTTTCTGCGATATCTGCAAACTCTTGCGGAAAAAGCTTTTGTACTTTTCTATCGTACGTGAAAAGTCCGTTCGTTTCGTCTTCAACGTCGGAAACTTGGGTGTACACGGCGGCGCATAAGCCCTTTTTTACGAGCGGTAACAGCTCGTTTAGATACACCGAGCGGAGCTTCTCCACAAATTCTTCGCGCGTGGCGCACTTGCCGTAGCCGTACGTTTTTTCGGGGTTAAAGGAATGTTCGTCCACCTTATAAACGTAGCCGCCGAATTCGGAAAGTACGATAGGGCGTTCGCTTTTGGGGAGCTTGACTTTTCTAAAATAAATATGTCGGCTTTCTACGTCCGAGCGGTTCCTTTGAAACCAGCCCGAAGTGGAGTCGATTATTCTCGTCGAATCGAGTGCTTTTAAGCGTTCATACAGCTCGTCGCTGTTAAACTGTCCCCAGCTTTCGTTGAAGATTGTCCAGTACACGACGGACGGGTGGGGGGAGAGTAAAGCAACCGTTTCTTGCATACCATCGATAAACGCTTGCCGCTGTTGACTGTTTTTATGGAGCTTTTCGTCCTTTTTACGGAGAAAGCCCACGGTGGGCAAAGCGGTATCGCGCAGGAAAGAATATTCCCCGTTGTTGACCATATCTTGCCAAACGAGAATCCCCAAGCGATCGCATTCGGCGTAAAAAAGCTGCGGCTCGATTTTAATATGCTTGCGCACGGTGTTGAACCCGAGCGCTTTTATTTTTAATAGCTCGTCCGTGAAGGTCTTTATGCTTGCAGGTAAGAAAATTCCGTCGCTGAAATAGCCTTGGTCGAGCAACGCGTGGAAAAAGTATGGTTTACCGTTTAAGCAAATACGGGGAATGCCGTTGACAGTTCGAACGTCCACCGTGCGCACGGCAAAATAGGACTCCGCGCGGTCGGCTTCCGTTTGCACGGTATAGCGGTATAAATAAGGCTGTTCGGGAGACCAAAGAACAGGCTCTTGCAGGAAAAAAAAGGCTTCTCCGTTGACCGTTTCTTGTTGCAGTGTTCCGTTTGGCGTTTGTAAAAACACAGTCGCGTTTTTTACGCCGCCGACGGTGATTTTGGCAACGCCGTCTTGAAATTTGGCGGTCAAAGAGCGGATATATTCTTTTGGAGTGCTTTCCAGCCACACCGTTTGCCAAATGCCTGAAACGGGCGTATACCACATACCGCCGCGGTTTGCGCTTTGTTTTCCGTAGGGTAATATTTTTTCGGAAAGGTGGTCTTGCACGGCTACGATCAAGGTGTTTTCCGCTTGGATAACGTCCGTCAATTCCACTTGGAAAGGGGAATAACCGCCCACGTGCTTTATCAAAAGCTTGCCGTTTACGTACACGTACGCGATTTGATCTACGCCGCCAAAGTGTAGGAAAATTCTACCGCGGTGAAAGTTTTTAGGTAGGGAAAATTTTTTGCGATATAACCGCGTATAGCTTTCCGCATAGACGGTATCTATGCCCGATAAAATGCTTTCAGGGGGAAAGGGAACGAGAATTTTTTTATCGAACAAGCCGTTTTCTTCGTTGGTAAAAAGAGCGGGGTTGTCCGCTTGGAAATGCGCTTGCACGCCAAAGTCCCATTCTCCGTTTAAACACAGGTAGGAATCCCGTTTTAAAAGTGGGCGGGGGTATTCCGTCCAAGGAGTGCCCTGTAAACGTTCTCCGTCTTCTGTCCATAATTTTTGAAAGGTTATCGGTTTCTTTTTCATAAAAGCTTCCTTTGCGCGTATCGCGCGCATATTTACTATAATAGATTTTGCGGAAAAAGTCAACCGCTTATTTTTTGTAAAATTTTTTTATAATTTTTGTTTAAGTTGGATTTTCTTTGGTTACATATAAAATGTAAATAAAAGCGTGCCGCAAACGAGCGGCAAAGGAGTAAAAAATTATGGCAGGAAAAGTTATTGGTATCGACCTTGGTACTACGAACTCTTGTGTAGCAGTTATGGAAGGCGGCGAACCCGTCGTTATCGCGAATGCGGAAGGTTCGAGAACGACTCCCTCGGTGGTTTCGTTCCAAAAAGACGGCTCGCGTGTGGTTGGGCAGGCGGCAAAGCGTCAGGCAGTTGCAAACCCTGATAAGACGATTATTTCGATCAAGCGTCATATGGGTTCCGATTATAAAGTAAAAATCGACGATAAGGATTATTCTCCGCAGGAAATTTCCGCAATGACGCTTGCAAAATTGAAAGCAGACGCGGAAGCGTATCTTGGGCAAACGGTAACCGAAGCGGTTATCACCTGCCCCGCATATTTCTCGGACAGCCAACGTCAAGCAACGAAAGACGCAGGGAAGATCGCAGGGCTTAACGTTCTTCGTATCATCAACGAACCTACGGCGGCGGCGCTTGCGTACGGTTTGGATAAGGATAAGGGCGGTAAGGTCATGATCTACGACCTTGGCGGCGGTACGTTCGACGTTTCCATTCTCGAAATCTCCGACGGCGTATTTGAAGTTCTCGCAACCAACGGGGATACGAAGCTCGGCGGCGACGACTGGGATAATAAGATCATCTCTTATCTCGTTGACGAATTCAAGAAATCCCACGCAATCGATTTGTCGAAGGATAAAATGGCAATGCAGCGTTTGAAAGAAGCGGCTGAAAAGGCGAAGATCGAGCTTTCGGGTATGTCTTCTACGAACGTAAATCTTCCGTTCATTTCCATGAGCGCGGACGGCCCTCAGCATCTCGACGTAACCTTGACGAAGCAAAAATTCGAAGCAATGACTTCCGATTTGCTTGAAAGAACGGTTGCGCCTATGAGAGCGGCTATGCGCGACGCAGGGCTTTCTTATAGCGACATTGACAAGGTTATTCTCGTCGGCGGTTCGACGCGTATGCCCGCAGTCGTTGCAAAGGTTAAGGAAGTTACCGGCAAAGAACCGTTCAAGGGTATTAACCCCGACGAATGCGTTGCAATCGGTGCGGCGGTACAAGGCGGCGTATTGACCGGCGAAGTAAAAGACGTACTTCTTTTGGACGTAACTCCGCTTTCGCTCGGTATTGAAACGCTCGGCGGCGTATTCACCCGTATCATTGACAGAAATACGACCATTCCCGTAAAGAAGAGCCAAGTATTCTCGACGGCGGCGGACAATCAAACGAGCGTAGATATTCACGTATTGCAAGGCGAACGTGAATTCTGTAAGGACAACAAGACGCTTGGCAACTTCATGTTGACGGGCATTGCGCCTGCTCCCCGCGGTATTCCGCAAATCGAAGTTACGTTCGACATCGACGCAAACGGTATCGTACACGTAACCGCGCAGGATAAGGGAACGGGTAAATCCACGGATATTACCATCACTTCGTCGACCAACCTTTCCGAAGAAGAAATCGATAAGGCGGTTAAGGAAGCGGAACAGTTCGCGGAAGAAGACAAAAAGAGAAAAGAAAAGGTCGAAAACAAGAACAAGCTCGACGGTATGATTTTCTCGGTAGAACAAACGATGAAAGAAGCAGGCGACAAGCTTGACGAAAACGATAAGGCGGCTTTGCAAGCGGCGATCGACGCGGCGAAGAAGGAACTCGAATCGGAAGACGACGACAGAATTAAGGCGGCTTACGATAAGTTGATGCAGGACGTTCAGCCCGTATTTGCGAAATTGTATCAGGCAAACGGCGGCGCGAACCCCAACGTTGATCCCAACGCTTCGACGGACGGCGATACGGAATTCCATCAATAAGCACTAAAAAAAGCGTAATATCGGGTTTGGCGAAAGTCAAGCCCGTATACGCTATAATAAGCGGAGTTTTCCGCTTGATTACGGGGAATAACCATGGCAGATAAAAAGAATTATTACGATATACTCGGCGTGGACAAAAAAGCTACGCAGGACGAGATAAAATCGGCGTATAGAAAGCTCGCGATGAAATACCATCCCGACCGCAACCAAGGGAACGCGGAAGCGGCGGAAAAGTTTAAGGAAATCAACGAAGCGAACGAAACGCTTTCCGATCAGCAAAAACGCGCGGCGTACGATTACGAATTAGAACACCCCGGTATGGGCGGTTTCGGTGGATTCGGCGGCGCGAGCGGCGGTTTCGGAGATTTTTCCGATATTTTCAGCAGTATTTTCGGTGGCGGATTCGGCGGCGGCGCGAGAGCGGCGCGTTCGGAAGTCGGGGAAGATATTCAGCGTGAAATGAGCCTTTCCTTTATGGACGCGGCAAAGGGCTGTAAAAAGACGGTCGCGTATATGCGCAACGAACCTTGTACTTCATGTAGGGGTACGGGGGCAAAAAACGGCACGGAATACTCCACCTGCGCAAGATGTCAAGGGAAAGGGATTATTCAACAAGTGCAAAACACCATGTTTGGCAGAACGATTCGTCAAAGTCCTTGTCCCGATTGCGGCGGCAGCGGCAGAACGATCAAAGAAAAATGCCCTGATTGTAAGGGGCGCGGCTCGCAACGCAAGGAAACGACGGTTACCGTCGATATTCCCGCAGGCGTGGATACGGGCAGTTACATGAAGAAAAAGGGTATGGGGCAGGCGGCGCCCGGCGGCGGAACGCCTGGGGATCTTATCATTGTTTTCCGTGTAGAACCGCATAAGATTTTTGTGCGCGATCGGTTTGATTTGAAAATCGATTTGCCCATTTCCTATAAGACGGCGGTGCTTGGCGGCACGGTAAAAGTGCCTACCATTGACGACACGTTCGATTTTACTATTCCCGAGGGTACGCAAAGCGGGCAGGTGTTTACCATACGAGGCAAAGGGATTCGTTCCGCAAGGGGCGGCACGGGGAATTTGCTTGTGCGCGTGATTGTGGAAGTTCCGACCAAGCTTTCCAAGGAACAGAAAAAACTTTTGGAGAAAATGGACGGAGAGTTAGAGTTGAAACAACACGAGCGTATGAAGAGATATTCGGATAACGTAGAATCGTTATACGGCAAAAAACCTTTTAATAAGTAAGAAAAATCACGGCAATGCGCCGTGATTTTTTTAGCCTTTTCGGTATTCTTTTGGGGAAACGTGTTTGAAATTTTTAAAGGTTTTGATAAAATAGCTCAAATCGTTAAAACCGCAATCGTAGGCAATCTGCGTAATGGATAAATCAGAACCGAGCAATTTCCTTGCCGCACGCTCGATACGGTACGCCATCAGGTAATTGACGGGCGTCGTTCCCGTCATGTCCTTGAAAAATTTACAAAAATACTTACAAGAAAATCCTGCTACCGCTGCCATATCGTCTAGCGTAATGTCTACCGCGAAGTTATCCCGAATAAATTTCAATACGAGCTTTAAGCGGATAACTTTTTTTTCATCTTGCCCTTTTGTGGGGGGCAGGTGTGAGTTGAACAGCTTTTTTTGCTGCATTTCCCCGAGTAATTCATGGAATAAGCCGAGTACTTTGAACGCGAACCCGTCCGTCGGTTTTCCAAGCTCGTCGAAAATTTGATGAATCAAAGAAACAGCGCGTTTATCCGTCGGGCGTTCTTCTAAAAAGCTGTTGTGCATAAGAAGATTTTCTAAAAATGCGTCGCAAGCCGCGTTGCCTGTTTTTAAAAAATCAAGGTTGAATACGATACACTCGTACGAGCAATCGCGCGGAGTCGCACCGTGCACCGTTTCGCTGTTGATGATCGCCGTTTCACCTGCGTACAGTAAAGAGTTTCTATTATCGAGCGTTAGGGAAAGCTCCCCCGATTTTACTCGAATCAATTCTAACTGCGTGTGCCAGTGAAACGCCATTTCATACTTTGGATGCAGGGCGCTCACGCGGTATAATTCGAAGGGAAAATCGTCCGTTCCGTGCTGTTTTAATTCGTTGTAAATCATATTCTTACCTGAAAATGTTAAAAATGTGAAAATAATTATACTTTTTATTATTATATCACAAGAAATACTGTAAAATCAAGTATATAATTATAATACAATATAAAAATTTCGGAGGAAAATATATATGGCAAAAAATAGATACGTAGGGGATTATCCCGTAATCGGTATTCGACCTATCGTAGACGGCAGACGCGGACCTATGCAGCTTCGTGAAAGCTTGGAAGGACAAGTTATGGCGATGGCGAACGCGGCGAAGAAGTTGTTTGAAGAAAATCTTTTCTATTCAAACGGCGAACCTGTCAAGGTGGTTATGGCGGACACGTCGATCGGCCGTGTACCCGAAGCGGCGGCTTGCGCGAGCAAGTTTAAAAAGGAAGGGGTAAGCATTACCCTTTCGGTAACCCCTTGCTGGTGCTACGGCAGTGAAACGATGGATATGGATCCCACGACGATCAAGGGCGTTTGGGGCTTTAACGGAACGGAAAGACCGGGTGCAGTTTATCTTGCGGCGGTTTTGGCTGGGCATGCGCAAAAGGGCTTGCCTGCGTTCGGTATTTACGGGCACGAAGTTCAGGATCGCGATATGGTAACCACCATTCCCGACGACGTAAAAGAAAAGCTGCTTCGTTTCGGCAGAGCGGCGGTTGCGGTTGCTACGATGCGCGGTAAATCTTACTTGCAGATCGGTTCGCAGTGTATGGGTATCGCAGGCTCGATTATCGATCAGGATTTCATTGAATCCTATTTGGATATGCGCGTAGAATCGGTAGACGAAGTGGAAATTCTTCGCCGTATGGAAGAAGGAATCTACAACGAAGAAGAATATCAAAAGGCGCTTGCTTGGACGAAAGAACATTGCAAGATGGGCAGAGACGATAACCCCGAATCGGTAGAATTTTTGGGCAAGGAACGCCGCATTAAATTTACCGACGAAGAAAAGGAAAAGCAGTGGGAATTCACGGTAAAGATGTACTGCATTATCAAAGACCTTATGGCAGGTAATAAGAATTTGCCCGACGGTTTTGAAGAAGAAAAGGTTGGTCATAATGCGATTGCGGGCGGTTTCCAAGGTCAAAGACAGTGGACGGACCATTGGCCCAACTGCGACTATCCCGAAGCGTTGCTCAGCTCCACGTTCGATTACGAAGGGGCAAGAGAGCCGTACACGCTTGCAACCGAAAACGACGTTTTGAATGGGCTTGGTATGTTGTTCATGCGTTTGCTTACGCATAGAGCGCAAATCTTTGCCGACGTACGTACCTATTGGAGCGGCGAAGCGACGGAACGCGTTACGGGCTATAAACTCGAAGGGAAAGCGAAAGAATCCAACGGTATCATTCACTTGTTGAACTCGGGCGCGGCTTGTTTGGACGCTTGCGGCGAATGCAAGGACGAAAACGGCAACGCAATTATGAAGAAATGGTGGGAAGTTACCGAAGAAGACATCAAGAAGATGACGGACGCGACCGTATGGTGCGAAGCGGGCTTTGATAATTTCCGCGGTGGCGGTTTCAGCAGCCACTACACGACGAAAGCGGAAATGCCTTGCACCATGATCCGTTTGAACCTCGTCAAAGGTCTTGGCCCCGTATTGCAGATTGCGGAAGGCTGGACGGTAAATCTCCCCGACGAAGTTTCCGACACGTTGATGGAAAGAACGAATCCCACTTGGCCTTGCACTTGGTTTGCTCCTCGTTGCGACGGCAAGGAAGGAAGTCCGTTTAAGACTGCGTATGAAGTTATGCAAAACTGGGGCGCAAACCATGGCGCGATCTCCTACGGTCATATCGGTGCGGATTTGATTACGATGTGCTCGATGCTCCGTATCCCCGTATGTATGCATAACGTACCCGAAGACGATATTTTCCGTCCCGCTTGCTGGAATGCGTTCGGTATGGATAAGGAAGGACAGGATTACAGAGCTTGTCAGGTTTATGGACCTTTGTATAAAAAGTAAGCATTCAATTACGTAAAAGAGCTGTGCGGCTTGCCTTGCGCGGCTCTTTTCTTTTTAGAAATACTTGCAAAATGTAAGGCGGTATGCTATAATAATGCGGAGAGGTAATTTTATGAAATATATTGAATTGACGATACATACAACAACCGAAGCAAGTGAAATTCTTTCCGATATTATGTGGGCGTATACCGATTATGGTGTTACCATTTGCGATCGCGCGGATATTATCGCTTTGCAAACGGCAAAGGAGTCTACTTTTTGGGATTATATGGACGAGGAACTGGAAGAAGGCTTGCTTGATAGCAGACCGTCCGACGTTTTGGTAAAATGCTACGTTGCGCAGGACGTTGCAGGGGAAGTCATTCCGTCTATTTTAAAGGATATAGCCGACGCGAAAGAACGCGCGGGCGGCGCGATTCCGTTTGGAACGTTGGAAGATACCAAGCGCACGGTGGACGGAGATGATTGGATCGACGTTTGGAAAAAGCATTTTCGTCCCATTCATTTAGGCTCGATTGTCGTCGTGCCCGAATGGATAGAATATACCCCCGTGGCAGGGGAAAAGGTGGTTTTGCTCGATTCAAACATGGCGTTTGGGACGGGGGAACACGAAACGACGTCTATGTGCGTGGAGTTGATGCAGGAATACGTTACGCCGCAATCGGTTTGTATAGACGTGGGCTGCGGTAGCGGTATTTTGGGTATATCGGCAATCAAGCTTGGCGCGGCGAAAGCGTATTTGACGGACATTGACCCGATCGCGGTGGAAAGCGCGTTGCACAACAGCGAATTAAACGGCGTTGCGGATAAGACGGTAGTAGCGCACTCGAATTTGTTGGACGATACCGCCGTGCAAGGGGACGTGATGATGGCGAATATCACGGGGGAAGTTTTGAAACTCCTTGCGCCGTCTATCCCGAAGAATTTGAAAGAGAATGGCGTTTTGATTCTGAGCGGTATTATCGAAAGCCGTTTAGAGATGGTCAAGGCGGCGTATGAAGCGGTCGGAATGGAAGTGGTTTTTGAGCGCCGTAAAGGGGAATGGTTTGCGCTTGTATTACGGCATAAAGAATAAAAAGAGGGTACCATGTCTGCATTGAAACGGTTTTTTGTGGAAAAAATTGAAGAGGTTACCGAGCTTTTTGGCGATGAATTCGAGCATGCAAAAAACGTGCTCCGTATCGGCGTGGGCGACGAAGTGATTTTACTGGATAACAGCGGCAAGGAATATACCGCCGTTGTGGCGCAGGTAGAAAAAAAGCGTATGCTTTTGAACGTAGTGCGAGAAGAAGTTGGTGCACGGGAAGCAAACGCGGACGTTTGTTTGCTGTTCGGGTATTTGAAAAACGCGGATAAAAACGAGTTTATCGTTCAGAAAGCCGTGGAACTTGGCGTAAAGAAAATCGGCGTGTTTTCTTCGGAATTTTCTTCCGCATATATGAATCAAAATAAGCTGGAACGTTTGAATAAGGTTTCCAAGGAAGCGGCAAAGCAATGCTTGCGCTCGGTCGCGCCCGAGGTTGTGTATTTCGACGGCTTGCAAAAGGCGCTCGATTTCGCAAACGGGTATGAAAACAAGCTGTTTGCCTGCGAATTTGCCGCGGAAAGTAAGTGTGATATTGAAACCTTAAAGGGCGGCACGGCGATCGTGATCGGCAGCGAAGGGGGCTTTTCCCGCGCGGAAGAAGAACTTGCTAATGCTTTGGGCTTTGCGTCGATAACGCTTGGAAAGCGAATCTTGCGTGCGGAAACGGCGGCGGTCGCGCTCACAAGCGTGGTTATGTTCGCTTTGGGGGAACTTCGATGAAGGCGGTTGTCTATACGCTCGGTTGCAAGGTAAACGACGTGGAAAGCGGCTCGATTATTCGCGGCTTGGAAGATATGGGGTATGCGGTTTCGCGTGAAATGGAAGCGGCGGATTTGTACGTGGTCAATACCTGCGCGGTAACCGCCGAAGCGGAACGCAAGAGCCGTCAAACGGTCGGGAAAGCGATCAAATGCAATCCAAATGCGAAAATTATCGTTTGCGGCTGCGCGTCGGAGAAATCTCCCGCGGCGTTTGCGGAAAAGGGGGAGAACGTTTGCGCGGTGCTTGGGGCGCAGAAAAAGAATCAAGTTTTGGAGCTTGTACGGACGGATTTTCAGAAAAAAAGCGGCGTAATTATGCTACAGGAAGAAAAGGCATATGAAGAAATGCCCCTACCCGAGTGTTTAAAAACGAGAAATTTTGTAAAAATACAAGACGGTTGTAATCGGTTTTGTTCCTATTGCGTAATTCCCTATCTTCGCGGACGTAGCCGTTCCCGTACGTTAGAGAACGCTGCGGCGGAAATTTTACAAAGCAAGGCGCAGGAAACGGTGGTTACGGGGATTGATATTTCCGAATATAAGGACGAGCAGGGCAGGGATTTGACCGATTTAATGGGCGCGGTCAAGAATGCCGAAACGCGGATACGGTTAGGCTCGATTGAAGTGAGCTTGATTACGGAAGAATTTTTAGCGGCGTTAAAGGAAATCAAGCATTTTGCTCCGCAATTTCATTTATCCTTGCAAAGCGGTTCGGATAGCGTTTTACGGAGTATGAACCGACGGTATACGCGCGCGGAATATTTGGAAAAGTGCCGTATGATATACGCGGCGTTTCCGAATGCGGCAATCACGACGGACATTATCGTGGGCTTCCCGACGGAAACGGAAGAAGATTTTTTGCAATCTGTGTCCATTGTAGACGAAGCGGGCTTTTCGCAAATCCACGCGTTTCCGTATTCTCCAAGAGAGGGTACGAATGCGTATAAAAAGTATAAGGAATTACCCTTTGCCGTAAAAAAAGAGCGGGTAGAGCGGTTGTTGGAACGCGGCGCTTTGGCAAAAGAGCGGTATATAAAACAATGGATAGGCGCGGTTTTAGAAATCGTACCCGAGCATTGTATCGACGGCTTTACGGAAGGGTATTCGGAGAACTACGTGCGTGTTTACGTGGCGGGTGAAATGGAAAAACGACGCGCCCGTGTACGAGTTGAACGTATATTTAAGGACGGCGTTTTGGCTGTAAAAGAAGACTAAAAGGAGAAAATTTTTATGGAAAACTGTATTTTTTGTAAAATCGTAGCAGGAGAAATACCTTCTCCACGTTTATACGAAGACGATAAAATGATCGTTGTACGCGACATTGAACCGAAAGCGAAGCTGCATTATCTTTGTATTCCCAAAACGCATTTTGCCTATCTTTCGGAAATGGACGAAGAACGTGCGGAAATCGTCAAGCATTGTTTTCAAACGATTCCTAAAATCGCGGGCGAGCTTGGGTTGCAGGACGGCTATCGCGTGATCATCAATCAGGGCGCGAACGCAGGGCAAACGGTATTCCATTTGCATATTCATTTGCTTGGCGGCGAAGTGCTGAAAGATTTTTAAAAAATAAAAAGCTGCGTTTAATACGTTTAAAATGAAATAATACGGCAATAATTCCTTCTGCGGAAAGCTCCGCGGGAGGAATTTTTATGTTCTTTTATAAGATAAAATATATTTTTTTAAGCACGTTTGCCATACTTCTTATCATAGCGATCGGCTTATGCGTGCGTGGGCAAAACGTGATTCGTTTGCGCGGGATAGACGGGGAGCGGGTGTTTTATTTACAGTCCGCTTCGTCGCAGGGCTTACGAAAAGAGCGTTTGGAAGTTACCGATTTATTTAAAGTGAAGGGTGAGAGCGTTCGGTTTACCTTTGAGGGAAAAAGTGAAGAAAGGCTCGTGTCGGAGATTTTGTCGGCGTATAACGGAGAAATTTGTTTTCTTGAAGAGGTCGGAGGGACTCGTTCGTATTATTGTAAAGTAGAAGAATGGGGGGACGGGATAACCCTTTACGGGCAAGAAATCAACTTACACGTTGCCGTAAGCAAAGGCGTTTGCGTAGTTGGCACGCCGATTATTTTCGACGGGTTTTAAAAACTTTCTTTTTGCTGGTATAAAAAGGAAAAAGCCCGTCAAAACTTTACATATAAAAATCGGAGGATGATTAGTAATGAAAGAAAAGAAAGAGAACGAAAAGAAAAAACCGCGCAACGAACGCCGTTTTTATCTGATGGCGGCAATCGCAAGTGCGTGCGTTTTGGTTGCTTTGGTCATTGTAGCCATTGCGGTGGGTGGTAAAATTCAAATAGGGGAAGACGCGAAAAAGCCGAATTCTTCCGTGGAATCTCCTACGGAAAGCGATCCAAACGGGGACGAGCCTGTAATTATAACTCCCGAAGGAATGATTGCACCCGTGGTAAACGTTGCGATATTGAATCAGCACGGATTTTATTATAATAAGACGCTCGATCATTATCACGAGCATTTCGGGATGGATTTCACTGCCGAAGTCGGCGCGGAAGTGAAAGCAGTTGAAGACGGTATCGTGGAAAGCATTTATAAGGACGACTTGCTTTGCGGCACGGAAATCGTGGTGAATCACGGCGACGGGTTAAAATCGGTATACCGTTTTGTCAATGAAGCGGAAGGGGTAAAGGTTGGCGATAGCGTAACGAAAGGGGACGTAATCGCAACGGTTGCCGAAGCGAACGGCGACGAATATAAGGAAGGTGCGCATTTGCATTTTGAAATTTTAAAGGACGGCAAAAGCGTTGATCCGACCACGTACCTTACTTTGGAGGAAAAATAAAAGAAAGAGATAGTAAAACCGCTGTGCAAAACGGCGGTTTTTTGTTCTGAAAAAGGGCGCTTTTGCATATATTGTCTTGTCCCAACTTTTTTTGGAGGTTATGGCTGTGAAAAAAGCGCTTTCCTTTTTCTTGTCGGTGGTATGTT
Organism: Candidatus Scatosoma sp.; assembly: GCA_045127595.1. Lineage (GTDB taxonomy): Bacteria > Bacillota > Clostridia > Christensenellales > Borkfalkiaceae > Scatosoma. Next base: position 167,709 of record JBGVQS010000028.1, read on the forward strand.
TTCTTTGCTTGCTGCCTACCCTTTCCGCTTGCAAAAAAATAGGAAAGGTGTATAGCAGGTACGAGATCACGGCGGAATTTTCCCCCGATAATCGAACGGTTGCAGGGGCGGTTAAAATCGCTTTTGAAAACGTTGGCGACGGAGAGATTTCCGTGCTGAAATTTCAGCTTTATCCAAACGCTTACAGAAAGGACGTCGTATATAAGCCTGTATCTACCGCTTACGCGCAATCGGCGTATTATGACGGAGAGAGCTACGGCGAGATCGTTATTTCTAGCGTCAGCGGCGCAAAGAGTTGGGAGATCCGCGGAGAAGAGGAAAACGTTTTGTACGTGTATTTGTTAAAATCCTTATACCCGGGGGATAAAACGGTGCTGGATATAGGGTTTATCACTCGGTTGGCAAGGGTAAATCATCGGACGGGGATTGCGGAACGCACCGTCAATTTGGGGAACTTTTTTCCGATTCTCTGCGGTATGAAGAACGGCGGCTTTTACGAAACCGTGTATTATAACGTAGGAGATCCCTTTTATACCGATTGTGCGGAGTTCACGCTCAATTTGGTCGTACCCAAAGACTATCATCTGTCAAGCAGCGGAAAAATTGTAGACGAAAAAAGCTTGGAAACAAAAAAAGCCTATACCATGTACGCGATGAATGTGCGTGATTTTGCTGTAAGCTTATCAAAAAGCTATCAAACGCTTTCAAAAAAAGTGGGGGAAACGCAGCTCATTTATGCGTATTATGCCGACGAAACGCCCAAGGAAACGCTGGCTTTGCTCGAAGAATCGTTTGTCTATTTTGAAAAAACGTTTGGGGGATATCCTTACGACGTGTATACAGCGGCGGAAATTTCCTATTGCGGTAGCGAAACGGTTTATCCCTGTTTGTTGTTGCTCTCCGATCGGTTGAATAAGGAAGAACGGATTCGCGCGGTCGTTCACGGTACGGCGCATCAATGGTGGTATGCGGCGGTGGGGAGCGATCAAATCGAAAACGCTTGGCAGGACGAAGGACTTGCGGAATATTCCTCGATACTTTTTTTTGAGAATTATGAAAAATATGGTTTAACGCGCGAAAGTATGGTAACAGCTGCTTTGCGGGAATACCGCTCCTATTACGACGTTTACGGTAGCGTTTTAGGGCGCACGGATACCCGTATGGCGCGGCATTTGAAGGACTTCGTGGGGGAATATGAATACGCTTGTTTGGCGTATGATAAAAGCGTTATTTTGTTTGATACGCTGCGCAAAAGCGTGGGGGATAAAAAGTTTTTGAACGCCTTGAAACGGTATTATGAAAATCATCTCTACCAAACGGTTACGAGCGGCGCGCTCATAGGCAGCTTTGAGAAAATCGGTTTGGACGTACACGGATTTTTCGACGGATTTTTAAGCGGAAAAGCAATTTTATAATTCGCGTAAAAATGCTTGCCAAGCGTAAAAAATCGGAGTATAATAATGGAAAACAGCGGTTGGAGAATAGCGTATGCCATTATTACAGTACAAATGCAAATCCTGCAAAAAACGCTTTGACGAGTTGGTTCGCGTCTATACTGATAAAGTCCTTTGTCCCGATTGCGGCGGAGAAACGGAACGGGATTATTCGGGGGAAATGTACTCGTCAACGGGAAAACAGAGCAAAAAATGCTCGGGGAACTGCAAAACGTGCAGCGGTTGTCATTAAATTATTATGGAACGGGAAAACGAAGCTCAAAGGGTTTTGAGCTTCGTTTTTTACTGGAAAAAATGTAAAAAGCAAGAAAAATTTCCTCGCGCGACATATATATAATATATACGCGTGCGTGAAAATAAAATATTTTTTAAAAAAAGTAAAAAAAATTTAAAATATTTTTAAAAAACGCTTGACTTTATGCTTTTGAAATGGTATTATGTTTAAGCTGTCGATAAGCGAGTGCGCTTTTTGATGCTCATAACTGATTGTTATGGAGAGAAAGAAGATTTACAACTGCATAGCAAATAGAAAAGTATTATATTGGAAACGATATAAGACGAGTACGAAAGGCAAAAGAAATTTTCATATTAGTTTTAAGTAAAGCTAATTTGGTTAATAAGGCAAA
>JBGVQS010000029.1:0-49450 GCA_045127595.1 Candidatus Scatosoma sp.
CGGCTGCTGCTACCGCACTCGGCGAAGTTATCGCTACGCACGTAATCCCTCGTCCCCACGCAGACGTTGAAAAACTTCTTCCCGCTATCAAATAATTCAAGCGCATACGCGTAAGAAACAATAGGCAACGAAAGGGTTGCAGGATATAAGGAGAAAGAAGTATGAAGGCAATAGCGTTACTCGAAGTACAGGCTATGGTTGCCGCAATCACCGGGCTGGACGCTATGGTAAAAGCAGCTGACGTTAAGCTGATACACGTAGAAAAAAGACTTGGCGGAAGGTTGGTAACGATCGTCGTCGAGGGTGAAGTTTCCGCAGTAAAAGCCGCGCTGGAAGCAGGCGCGAAGGCTGCCGCGGAAGTCGGTAACGTAAAGGTGTGCGAAGTGATCGCGCGCCCCCATCCCGACGTTAGGCGTTTTTTAACGACGGGCTAAACAAAGCATTTTAAGGAACACCTTAAAAATAAAAAGAAAAAAACAAATAAAAAATCTTAGGAGGATTTAACAATGGAAGCATTAGGTATGGTTGAAACCAGAGGTCTTGTAGCGGCTATCGAAGCGGCAGATGCAATGGTAAAGGCTGCAAACGTTATCCTTATCGGTAGCGAAAAGATCGGTAGCGGTTTGGTAAGCGTTATGGTGCGCGGCGACGTTGGCGCTGTTAAGGCTGCTGTTGAAGCAGGTACGGCTGCTGCTACCGCGCTTGGCGAAGTTATCGCTACGCACGTAATCCCTCGTCCCCACGCAGACGTTGAAAAACTTCTTCCCGCTATTAAATAAGTCGTTATTTTATAGATCGGAATTCCGTGCCGCCCGTCGTATCGGGCGGACGGTACGGGAGTTTTTCAAAACAAACGGGTAAACAACAATAATTTTCGCTTGCGCCGTCGCGCGCACGCGTCTTCCTGCGTACTTTCGGTGCGCAAAACGCCGATTTTTACGGCAAAACAAACAAGATAAGGACAGTAATTATGGAATTTTCCAGCACGCAAATTGCGGAATTGGTTAAAAAAGTACTTGCGGATATGAACGGAGAAACGGTTTCCGTATCGAACGGAAATGAAGTGCCCGTAGGCGTATCCAACAGACACATTCATTTAAACAAAGCGGATCTTGAAACACTTTTTGGGGCTGGGTATGAACTTACGCCGCTCAAAGATCTTTCCCAACCGGGGCAATACGCTTGCAAGGAAACGCTTACGCTGATCGGACCTGCTATGCGTCCGATAGAAAACGTGCGCGTTTTAGGACCGCTTAGAGGTAAATCGCAGGTAGAAATTTCTGCGACGGATTCTTACGTGCTCAAAGTAAAGCCGCCCGTTCGTGAATCGGGAAAAACGGAAGGCTCTGCGCCCGTAACGATCATTGGTCCAAAAGGGGTAGTTACCTTAAAAGAAGGCTGTATTATTGCCAACAGACATATCCATATGTCGCCTGCGGACGGAATTGCGTTCGGGGTAAAAGACGGGGATTACGTAACGGTAGACGTCGAAGGCAAACGCCGTACCCGTTGGTATGACGTGCAAGTGCGCGTTCATAAGGATTTCCGTTTGGAAATGCACGTGGATACGGACGACGCGAACGCTGTTGGGATCGGAAACGGCTTTAAAGTAAAAGTAGTGAAGGAGTAAAACCGTGTTAAGAGGTATTATTAGAGGGAACATTGTTTCCACCAGAAAACAAGAAACCTTGGTCGGCTCGAAATTCATGGAAGTAGAAATCATGGAAAACGGAGCTTTGACGGGCAAATATATTATTGCGGTAGACAGCGTTGGCGCAGGTATCGGGGAAACGGTACTCATCACGACGGGTAGTTCCGCACGTCTTGCGTTGCATAATTGTAATGCGCCGTGTGATGCGGTGATTGTGGGTATTGTTGACTAAAACGCCGTTTTACAAACGACGTATATACGTCGCATTTCAGCGTTGCATTTCCGTGCGCCTTGAACTGCTTGTATCTACGCCGTTTTGGCTCGGGAACAACTGAGTGGATAACGAGCACAAACGAAAGATAGAAAAGACACGATCCAACGGAACGTTGGCTTGCAGCTTGCTTTGTTTTACTTCGCTTGGGAACAACCGAGTGGATAACGAGCGATTAAAAAAGATAGAAAAAACACGATCCAACGGAACGTTGGCGGAACGTTGGTGGAAATTTATATTTATTATGGAACTGAAAGAGATTATAAAGGAAGCCGGTATAGTAGGCGGCGGTGGCGCCGGATTTCCCTCGTACGCGAAATTTGCGGACGGGGCGGATACGCTTGTCGTAAACGGCGCGGAATGTGAACCGTTACTGTATACCGACTACGTCCTTTTACATAAAGAAATGCCCATGGTGCTGGCAGGGATTTCCGCAGTCATTGACTATGCGAAGATTCCCCGCGCACTCTTGTGCATAAAAGCGCATACGGCAAAAAGACTCCGTTTAAACGACGGAGCGCGTCTTGCGGACAAAATTTTCCTGAAAGTTTTGCCCGACGTGTATCCCATGGGGGACGAAATCAGCCTGATTTATCAAGCGACAGGCAGAGTAGTCCGTCCCGGTAATTTGCCTATCACCGCAGGCGTAATCGTGTTCAACGTAGAAACCCTTTACAATGTAGCGGCGGCATTAAAAAAGAACGAAAAACTGACGATGAAATGGGTAACCCTTGCAGGGGATATTCCCGAAGCGTTGGTGGTAAAAGTGCCCGTCGGCACGCCCGTTGCGGCGCTTTTAGAAAAGAATTCGATCACCGTGCCCGAGGATTACGTCGTAATCGACGGCGGCCCTTCGATGGGGAAAGTGATCAATCCCGACTCGGCAGTCGTTACCAAAACCACAAAATCCCTTTTGATTTTACCGAGCAATATTCCCGCGGTGGAATCGAAATTCCTTGACGGAGAGAAATCGATCGCACGCGCGGAAACGGCTTGCTGTCAATGTACTCGCTGTACGGATATGTGTCCGAGATATTTGCTCGGCTATCCGCTTGAACCGCATAAAATGGTGCGGACGGCAAAAGGCGCGGCGGCGATAATGCCTGAAATGGTCATTTCCGCTACCCTTTGCTGCGGTTGTGGGCTTTGTGAAACGTTGGCTTGTTGCCAAGGGATTTCTCCGAGAGCGGTCATCAACGAATACAAATCCTTGCTTGCGAAAAACAAAATGCGTTACGTGGGCAGAACGGACGTACAGCCTGCGCCTGAACGGGAATACCGTATGGTACCTTCCGAACGTTGGGCAAGCGTACTCGGCGTTGCGAAGTTTGATAAAGTCGGGAAATATATCGGAGAACAAACGGATTTTGACCGCGTAGAAATTTTACTTCGTCAACATATCGGCGCGCCGAGCGTAGCCATTGTGCAGGACGGGGATTTGGTACAAAAAGGGGACAAAATCGCGGAAGCGGCGGAAGGGCTTTCTCTTCCCCAGTACGCATCTATCACGGGCAGAGTTACCGTGTATGCAAACGAGAAAATCATCATCGATAAGGTGTAATAAAATATGTTTAAAGCAATAGGCGTTATTGAATTAAAAAGCATTCCCAAAGGTGTCGAAGCAACGGATGCGGCGCTCAAAAGCGCAGGCGTAGAGTTGGTTGCGGCGCACCCTTCCTGCCCCGGAAAATATGAAATTATTTTGACGGGTTCGATTTCCAACGTAACGGCGGCGGTGTCGCACGTGCTTGGAAAATTTGACGGATATATCATTGATTCGTCCGTGATGGGACGCATTGACGAACAAGTCATCAAAGCGTTGTTCGGCACGCAGACAGGGGAAAGAAAAGGCTCACTTGGGCTGATTGAAACCTACTCGGCGGCAACGACGATCAAGGCGGCGGATCTTGCCGTAAAGACGGCGCGCGTAGAAATTTTCGACCTTCGCGTTTCCCGCGGCATGGGAGGCAAAGGCGTCGTTATGCTCACAGGCGAAGTCGGGGACGTAACGGCGGCTGTGGAAGCAGGCTCGGCGTATGCAAAACAAAGCGGACAGCTTTCAAGCGAATGTGTGATCGCCGCTCCGCATGCGGATCTTTGGAATCAGCTTTAATAGGGTGAAATTATGGAAAATATCAAATTTGTCATCGAAAAGAGCGCAAGAATTCAACAGTTAATCGACGCTTTATATGAAAAAATGCCCGAAATCGAATCGGCGCGCGGACTTTTGGTAACCGAAAGCTATAAGCAAACGGAAGCGTTGCCCATTATCAGCCGCAGAAGCGCGGCGTTCGCGCATATTTTGCGGAACATTCCCATTGTAATTCGGGACAAGGAGCTCATTGTCGGAAGCGCGACGGTTGCGCCTCGCGGTTGTCAGGTATTCCCTGAATATTCCTACGAGTGGTTAGAAGCGGAATTTGACACGGTGGAAAAGCGTGCGGCTGACCCGTTCTATATCAGCGAAAAAACGAAAGAAGATTTACGTAAAGCCTATCCGTACTGGAAGGGCAAGACGTGCAGTGATTTGGCGAAATCGAATATGTCGCCCGAAGCGTACAATGCGTTTACCGTACACGGTATGTTTACGCCGGGAAACTATTTCTATAATGGTATCGGGCACGTAAACGTCAATTACGAAAAGGTATTAAATAAGGGCTACCGCGGAATTATGACGGAAGCGCAAACGGCGCTTGACAAGCTCGACGTAGCCGATCCCGAATACGTTAGAAGAAGCAATTTCTTGCGCGCGGTAATCGAATCGTGCGAAGCGGTTGTCGAATACGCGAGAAGATACGCAAAGCTTGCCAAAGAAATGGCGAGAAAGGAAACGAACGCGGATAGAAAGGCGGAGCTTGAAAAGATCGCTACGACCTGTATGCGCGTGCCCGAATTCCCCGCAACCAGCTTTTATGAAGCTTGTCAATCTTTCTGGTTTGTACAGCTTTTGTTGCAGGTGGAATCGAGCGGACACTCCATTTCTCCCGGTAGATTCGATCAATATATGTATCCTTTCTATAAAAAGGATATGGAAGCAGGGAAGATTACCATCGAACAGGCGCAGGAGCTTATCGACTGTATTTGGGTAAAACTCAACGACATCAACAAGGTACGCGACGCAGGCTCGGCAGACGGTTTTGCGGGCTATGGTATGTTCCAAAACCTGATTGTCGGCGGGCAGGATATTCACGGTATGGACGCGACGAACGACCTTTCGTACATGTGTTTGGAAGCGGCTATGCACGTGCCTTTGCCTCAGCCGTCCATTTCCATTCGCGTATGGAACGGCTCGCCTGAATCCTTGCTTGTCAAGGCGGCGGCGTTGACTCGTCTTGGAACGGGTTTGCCTGCTTATTACAACGACGAAATTATTATCCCGTCCATTATGGCGCGCGGACTTACGCTGGAAGACGCAAGAGATTATTGTATTATCGGCTGTGTAGAACCGCAAAAGGGCGCAAAGACGGACGGTTGGCATGACGCGGCGTTCTTTAATATGTGCCGCCCTATGGAGCTCGTCTTTTCCAACGGTATGGATAAGGGAGTCCAAATCGGACCGCAAACGGGCGACGTTGCGCAAATGCAAACGTTTGAAGAAGTCTATGAAGCGTATAAAACGCAGCAGAGCTATTTTATTAAATTGCTTGTAAACGCGAACAACGCAATCGACACGGCGCACGCTACGCGCTGTCCTTTGCCTTTCCAGTCCTGTATGGTGGACGATTGTATTGGCAGGGGAAAATCTTTGCAGGAAGGCGGCGCGATTTACAACTTTACAGGCCCGCAGGGCTTTGGTATCGCGAACAACACGGACGGATTGCTTGCAATCAAGAAGCTCGTGTTTGAAGATAAAGCGGTTACGTTGGCGGAATTCCGCGACGCAATGAATGCGAATTTTGGCTACGGCTTGACAGAGAAAGCGGCGGAAAAGGTTACGGGCGAAATCGCTTGCGAGCTCGCAAAACAGGGCGTAGAAGTTACGGAAAACGTGATTCGCACCATTTACGAAGAAGTTACGACGGCGAACGGGCTCGATCCTGTCAAAAAGGCAAGATACCGCGAAATCAAGCGGTTAATCGACGAGGTTTGTCCCAAGTACGGCAACGATATTTACGAAGCGGATATGTTTGCGCGTTCGGTTGCAAACACGTATACGCGTGAAGTAGAAAAGTATAAAAATCCTCGCGGCGGGATTTTCCAAGCGGGCTTGTATCCCGTTTCGGCAAACGTGCCGCTCGGCGCGCAAACGGGCGCAACCCCTGACGGTAGACTTGCGTTTACGCCGATTGCGGACGGTATCGGTCCTGCTTCGGGCAGAGATATTAAAGGTCCTACAGCGACGGCGAACTCGGTGGCGAAGCTTGAACAAGGCGTTGCAAGTAACGGCACGCTGCTCAATCAAAAATTCCACCCGTCCGCACTTGCAGGAATGTCGGGCTTGACGAAATTCGTGGCGTTGCTTCGTTCTTATTTCGATCAAAAGGGTATGCACGTGCAATTCAACGTTGTTACCCGTGAAACATTGCTCGACGCGCAAAAGAATCCCGATAAATACAAGACGCTTGTGGTGCGTGTTGCGGGGTATAGCGCATTGTTTACGACGCTTTCTCGGTCGTTGCAGGATGATATTATAAATCGTACCGAGCAAGGTTTCTAAAAAAACGACGTATCTACGTCGCATTTCAGCGTTGCGTTTCCGTGCCCCTTGGTTACGTACAGGCGTACGCGCCCTGCGGGGTACTCAACGCGCCTTGAACTGCTCGCATCTACGCCGTTTTGGGCTCGGGTGCGACTTGGTGTATACCGAGCGATTAAGAAAGATAGAAAAAACACGATCCAACGGAACGTTGGCTCGCATCTACGCCGTTTTGGGCTCGGGTACGACTTGGTGGATACCGAGCGATTAAGAAAGATAGAAAAACACGATCCAACGGAACGTTGGTAGAAAAAACAAGATCCAACGGAACGTTGGCGGAACGTTGGCAACAACTAAAAAACAATAACATCAAAGGAAAAATCTATGCATTATAACACCAAAGGCAGAATTTTTAATATTCAGCGTTTTTCGATTCACGACGGTCCGGGAATCCGCACGATCGTGTTCTTTAAAGGCTGTTTTATGCGTTGCGCTTGGTGCTGTAATCCCGAATCGCAATCCTACGATATCCAAACCATGATCGAAAACGGTAAGGAAAAAATCGTCGGGAAAGACGTAACGGTTGCCGAAATTATGCCCGAGCTTCTTGCCGATACCAACTACTATCGAAGAAGCGGCGGCGGAATCACGCTTTCGGGCGGGGAAATTCTCGGTCAGCCCGACTTTGCAAGAGATTTACTCCGCGCTTGTAAAGAAAACGGCTTGCATACGGCGGTGGAATCGACGGCAAACGCGCCCTTTGAAAATATCGAAAAAATATTGCCGTATTTGGACTTGTATTTAATGGACGTCAAACACATGGATTCCGATAAACACAAGGAATATACGTCAGCACCCAACGGCTTGATTTTGGAGAATGCAAAAAAGATTGCAAAAAGCGGCGTAGAGTTGATTATTCGTACCCCCGTAGTGCCCGGTTTTAACGATACCGCGGAAGAAATCCGTGCGATTTCAAAATTTGCGGCAACTCTGCCTGGGGTAAAAGAGCACCACTTGTTGCCCTATCACCGTTTGGGGCAGGATAAATACGCAGGGTTAGATAGAAATTATGCCTTAAAAGGAATTGAACCCCCTTCCATTGAAAAAATGAAATATTTGCTGTCGGTGGCGGAAGAAAGTGGGTTAAAGGTGCAAATCGGCGGTTAAAACAAAGAATTTGCTACGAAATACAGCGTTGCGTTTCCGTGCGCCTTGGTTACGTACAAAGGTACGCGCCCTGCGGCGTACTCAACGCGCCTTGTCTTTCTTGCAGCTTGCTTTGTTTTACTTCGCTTGGGAACGACTGAGCGAATAACGAGCAACTGTAGGGCAGGCAGACCTTTGCCTGCCGTGTATGAAAACAGCTTTGCTAATAACAAGCACAAATGAAAGATAGAAAAAACAAAATCCAACGGAACGTTGGTAGAAAAAACACGATCCAACGGAACGTTGGCGGAACGTTGGTGGAAAGGAAAATATTATGGAATTAAAAGAAAAAATGACAATCGTGCAGGAATTTGTTCCCGGTAAACAAATTACCCTTTGCCACATTATTGCAAACCCCGGGGAAGTACTTTATACCAAGCTCGGTTTAGACCCCCAAACGGACTACACCAAGAGCGCAATCGGCGTATTGACGGTTATCCCTTACGAAAGCGCTGTTATCGCGGCGGATATTTCCATGAAATCTTCGGGTGCGGAAATCGGGTTCGTAGACAGATTTACGGGCACGTTGATTATCACGGGCTCGGTTTCGTCGGTAGAATCGGCGTTCACTTCCGTACACGATTATTTTAAAAACAAGCTCCGTTACGAATGCTGCGAACTGACGAAAACCTAATAAGTCGCTATGAAAAAATTGATGTTGATCGGCAGAGTCGCGGCAGGAAAAACCACCTTAACGCAGGCTTTGCGCGGCGAAGAAATCAAATATTATAAAACGCAGTACGTCAATTACCACGATACCGTAATCGACACGCCCGGGGAATATACCGAGCGGAGAGAAACGAGCGGCGCTTTGGCGCTGTACGCTTACGAAGCGGATATTGTCGGGTTGGTGCTGTCCGCAAACGAGCCGTATTCCATTTTCTCGCCCTGTCTTACGAGTATGGTCAACCGTGAAGTTATCGGGATTATTTCAGGGATAGACAAACCCGACGCGAACGTGGAACGGGTTTCCCGTTGGTTAAAGCTCGCAGGGTGTAAAAAAATTTTCCCGATTTGCGCCATTACGGGGCAAGGCTTAAAAGAGCTTATCGAGTATTTGGAAGAGGATGAGGATAGAGCCCGCCGTTTAAAGAACGAACAGGCGGCTAAAAAGAAAAAAGCAAAGGAAAAAAAGCATGAGTAAAACGATAGTAATTGCATTTGCAAACAACAAAGGCGGCAGCGGTAAAACGACGACTTGTTCTAACGTAGGTTGCGCAATGGCGCTTGCAGGGAAGAAAGTTCTTATGATCGACGGAGATATGCAGCTCAATTTGACCATTTCTTTCTTTGACGAAGACACCGCTTACGAATATGCAAAAGGGGAGAAAAACATTTACCGCGCAATGCGTGATGAGCGTGATCTTTCCGATTATATCGTAGAAACGGGGATCAAGAATTTGGATATTATTCCGTCCACGTCCTTGATGAGCTCGATCGAGTTTGATTTATTTGCAAAATGGCAGCGTGAAACGGTCTTGAAAAAATGCTTAGAACGGGTGCGCGCGAAAGGGTATTACGATTACATTTTAATCGATTCCCCCCCGACGCTCGGCGGTTGGGTAATGAATATCATGTGCGCGTCCGATTACGTAATCGTACCCGTGGAAGCAAGTCCTTGGGGCTTGTTCGGGCTTGCGAACATGTTTGAATTTTGCAATCAGGCAAAAACGATCGCGCCCAAATTAGAAGTGCTTGGGATTGCCATCACGAAAGCGGACGAAAGAAAGAAATATTTCAAACAGACTTTGGAAACGTTAAAGGAAATGGAAGGCGCTCGACTGTTTGAAAATTATATCCGCGTAGACAGCGCGGTGGAATGGGCGCAGGACAACAGCAAACCCGTTGTGGCGTTTAAAAAGAACAGCCGCAGCGCGTTGGAATACACAGAATTGACAAAGGAGATTATGAAGTATGCCCATCGGTAAAAATGCAATCAAAAGAGTAGAAAACAACGGTTATTCAAAAGTGAAAACGGCTGCGCCCGACATGGAAAACAGCCACGTAATCGCAAAGCCCGATCCGCAAGTAGAAGAAAAGCTGATTGCGCCCGTTGAAAAAGCAACGGCAAAAAAAGCGGCTTGCAAGACGACGGTGAAAAAAGCGCCTGCGACGAAAAAGCCCGCGGCAAAAAAACCGACGGTAAAGACGGTGGAAACGGCAAAGACGGAAAAAGATCCGTTTGCATACGTAAACGTAGGCGCGGAAATGCCCTATTATTTGCTTTGATACAGTTAAAAATAAAAACAGCGACGGAATTTTCCGTCGCTGTTTTTCTACGTATTTAATGTAATTATATCAAAGAAGGGACTACCATGGTCGCGATGACGAGCGCGCCAAGTCCGATTCTGTACCAACCGAACAGCTTAAAATCGTGCTTTTTAACAAAGTTCATCAGGAATTTAATGGCGAGCATGGATACGGCAAAAGCAACAGCCATACCGATCAAAATATATCCAAGCTCTGCGCCTGAAAACCAACCGAAATCTAAGATATATTTAAGGATTTTCAAAGCACTCGCCCCAAGCATAACGGGGATTGCCAAAAAGAAGGTAAATTCCGCACCGGCAGGGCGGGAAACGCCGATAAGCAACGCACCTAATATGGTTGCGCCCGAACGGGACGTGCCGGGGATTAAGGAAAGTAATTGAAACGCGCCGATCAAAAGTGCGTGCTTATAAGTAATTTCTGCGGTTGTCCTAATGGGTAACTCTCTTTTTTTGTTTACGTTCTCAATGACGATAAAGGCAACGCCGTAAATAATTAACGTAAGAGAAATCACCAACGGCGTATACAAATGTTCTTCTAAAAAATCGTCGAAAAGCAATCCGATCACAGCGGCAGGGATACATGCTACAAGCACTTTTCCCCAAAGATTTAAGATACCCATGTCTGCGACGAGTTTCTTTTTTGGCAGCATTTCGCCCTCATGTTGCACCGTTTCCGTTTTAAAGGGAAAAAGCTTTTTAAAGAACATCACGAGCACGGCAAGGATTGCTCCGAGCTGTATGACGACCAAAAACATATCTTTAAACGCTTTGGTGGCTTCCATCGGCCATACTTCGTCAAATAAAATCATATGCCCCGTGCTGGAAATGGGTAACCATTCGGTAATCCCCTCGATAATGCCGAGCAGGATCACTTTTAAAATTTCTAAAAATTCCATAAACGACCTGTTGATTGTATATTTTATGCTATTATAGTTAATTATAAACCAAAAGGGCATAAAAGTCCATTATTTTGGCAAAAAAAAGGAAAAAAATCCTTAAAAAAATGAAAAATGTTATTGCAAACGAAAAAAAAGTATGTTATAATAATAGGGTAACGGATAGAGATGCGGCGGGTACTATTGGTATTCCTATCAGTACAAAAATTTCTACCGGGGGGAAAACCGTATATGTGTCAAGGAACAGTGAAGTGGTTCAACGCAGAAAAGGGGTACGGCTTCATCGCGAATGACGAAGGCGGCGATGACGTATTTGTACACTTTTCGGCGATAATCGCGGAAGGTTACAGGAGACTGAAAGAAGGGCAGAAGGTTACGTTTGAAACGGAACCCGATCCCAAGAATCCTGAAAAACTTCGCGCGGTAAACGTGCAAGCTATCTAAGAACCAAGAAATTAAAAACCGTATCGAAGGGTACGGTTTTTTTCTTTCTACACGTTGACAAAACCCTTGGTTATGGTGTATAATCGTTATAACGAGAAAGTGGGAGTATGATATGTATCCTGATAAATTGTTTTTAGGGCTAACCTTTTACGATTTGTTTTTGATGATAGGCATGTTATCCGCATTGTTGCTTGGGGATAAGTTAGGACAAAAAAGAGGTTTTTCCGTAAAATTACAAAAAATATTATTGATAGCGACCTCGTGCGGGCTGCTTTTCGGGCTTTTTGGCGCGGTGTTATTCCAAGCCTTCTACAATTTCATGGACACGGGGAAATTTGAACTCAACGCGGACACGGGTATGACCTTTTACGGCGGATTGCTGCTCGGCGCGGGGATTTTTTTGCTAATATGGTTTGTTATCGGCAAAAAAGTTTGCAAGGACGAACCGAAAAAACATTTTAAAGACGTTGCGGATATTGCGGCTTGCGTGATACCGCTTGCGCACGGTTTTGGCAGACTCGGTTGTTTTACGGCGGGTTGTTGCCATGGGAAAGCGACGGACGCTTGGTATGGGGTAGCGATGGAGTTCGCAGGCGGCGCAAAAGTTGTTCCCGTGCAATTATTTGAAGCGATTTTCTTATTTGCGCTTTCGGCGGTATTGTTCACGCTCTTTTTCAAACGTCGCGAAGAAAAACGCTTTCCGTTGCTCCCGATCTATTGTATCGGGTACGGGATATGGAGATTTTTCATAGAATATGCGCGCTCGGATTATCGTGGGGAAAGCTTGCTTCCTTTTTTGACGCCGTCGCAGTTGATCGCGGTGATTTTAATCATTGTCGGGATCGTATATTTTACACTTTGGTATTTAATAAAAAACAAGAAAATCCTTAAAAAAGACAGACAGGAGGATCAATAATTATGGAACGTAACGCAGCTTTGGAAACCTTTAAAAAGGTATTTGGACAAACCGCCGAGGATTTATTTACGGCGGCGGGCAGAATCAACGTAATCGGCGAACACGTCGATTATTGCGGCGGGAAAGTATTCCCTGCGGCGTTGAATTTGCGTTGTAATATCTATGCGCGCAAAACGGGAGGTAAAACCGTTCGTATGGCGTTTACGGGAATCGATGGGATTGTGGAGATTGAAACGGATAAACTCGATTCCTACCGCCATTTAAAAATCGGGAATTATCAGGCAGGCGTTGCGTATTTCCTGCAACAGGAAGGGGTGGAAATCGTCGGCTGTGATTTGTACTACGATTGCACCGTACCGTTCGGAAGCGGACTTTCTTCTTCCGCGGCGATCGAAGTCGCGACTGCGGTAGCGTTTTCCGAATATGCAGGCGTAAAATACGACAAGGTACATCTTGCGTTGCTTTCGCAAAAAGCGGAAAATCAATACGCAGGGGTAAATTGCGGGATCATGGATCAATTTGCGTCCGCGATGGGCAAAAAAGACCACGCGGTACTTCTGGATTGTTCTACGCTCGATTACGAATACGTGCCCTTAAAGCTTGGGGAATACTGTTTGGTCGTAGCAAACTGCAATAAGCCGCACAATCTTGTAGAAAGCAAATACAACGTGCGCCGTCAGGAAGTAGAAACGGCGTTGAAAGCCATTCAAACGGTACTGCCCGTAAGCTGTTTGGCGGAGGTTACCCCCAAGCAGTTCAACGAAGTGAAATATCTGCTGTCGGGCGTAGTGGCAAAGCGTGCGGAGCACGTCGTTATGGAATGCGATCGCGTGAACAAAGCGGTAAAAGCGTTGACGGAAGGGAATCTTGTCGAGCTTGGGCAATTATTGAACGAGAGCCATTACAGCTTGCGTGATTTGTATGAAGTAACGGGCAAGGAGTTGGATACGCTGAGCGCGTTTGCGAGAAACGAAAAGGAATGCTTGGGTTCAAGAATGATCGGCGCGGGCTTTGGCGGCTGTACGATTTCGATTGTGAAAAAGACGGCGGTGGAAGGTTTTATTCGCCGCGTGGGAAAAGCGTATCACGACGCAATCGGCTATAACGCAAGCTTTTACGAAACGTCGATCGAAGACGGAATTACGGTAGAAAAGCTGTAAAAAGATAACGCATTTTTGCGAAAAGGTGGGGGCAGGTACGAGATGAAATACATATTAGCGCTCGATCAAGGCACGACTTCTTCGCGCGTTGCGGTGGTGGACGAGAAACTGCAAATCCAAACGATTTTAAGCCGTGAATTTCCGCAAATTTATCCGCAGGAAGGCTGGGTGGAACACGATCCGATGGATATTTGGGCGAGTCAATACGGCGTGATGATGGAAACGCTTGCAAAAAGCGGTTTATCGGCGGCGGACGTTGCGGCAATCGGGATTACCAACCAACGTGAAACAACAATCGTTTGGGAAAAGGCAACGGGAAAGCCCGTGTACAATGCAATCGTTTGGCAATGCCGCCGCACGTCCGATCGAATACAGGTGTTGAAAAAACAAGGCTATGCGGAAAGGATTCAAAACAAGACGGGGCTTATCCCCGACGCATATTTTTCCGCGAGCAAAATCGAGTGGATTCTTGACCACGTAGACGGTGCGCGTGAAAAGGCGGAAAGGGGAGAGCTGTTATTCGGTACGGTAGATACGTGGCTGGTTTGGAAGCTCACGGACGGAAAAGCGCACGTTACGGATAGAACGAACGCTTCGCGTACCATGCTTTTCAATATCGATAAAATGGACTGGGATGAAGATCTGCTGTCTTTATTCCGTATTCCCCGTTCCATGTTACCGAGCGTAAAAAGCTCGGGCGAGATATTCGGCTACGCCAACGTCGGCGGCAGGGAAATTCCTATCGCAGGGATTGCCGGAGATCAGCAGGCGGCGTTGTTTGGACAAGGCTGTTTTGAAAAGGGGGAAGGGAAAAATACCTACGGTACAGGGTGTTTTCTTTTGATGAATACGGGGGAAGAACGTCCGTACAGCAAAAACGGTTTGTTGACGACCGTTGCGGCGACTTTGCAAGGCGGAACAGCGCAATACGCGTTGGAAGGGAGCGTTTTTATCGGCGGTGCGGTGATTCAATGGCTGCGCGACGAAATGCGGTTTTTTACCGATAGCCGCGACGCAGAATATTATGCAAGAAAAGTACCCGATACAGGCGGCGTATATATTGTTCCTGCCTTTACGGGCATCGGCGCGCCCTACTGGGATATGTATGCGCGAGGAACGATCGTCGGGATTACGCGCGGAACGAAACGGGAGCACATCATTCGTGCTGCGCAAGAATCAATTGCCTATCAATCGGCGGATTTGGTTGCCGCGATGGAGCGGGATATCGGTATGCCGTTAAAGAAATTAAAGGTGGACGGCGGCGCGTCTCGCGATAGCTTTTTAATGCAGTTCCAAGCGGATATTTTAGGCGCGGAAGTGGAAAAGCCCACTTCACACGAAACGACGGCGCTTGGTGTTGCGATGTTGGCTGGCTTGACGGCGGGCGTTTGGACGGATAAAGACGCTTTGAAAGGCTTGCAGACGACCGAGCGGAAATATTTGCCGCAAATGCCTTTACAGGAGCGGGAAGAAAAGCTTAAAAAATGGCACAAGGCTGTACAAAGAAGTCTTGCTTGGGAAGAAGAATAAACAAAAAACTCTATAAAATACTATGCACCCCAAAAGTTAAACAAACTTTTGGGGTGCATTTTTCATGCAAGAAACAAAAAAAAGAGAAGAAAAAATTCGTCGGAATTCAAAATAAGCGTTATATTAGATGTGTGAGAGAAGCGTTTGGAGTATAGAGAACCCGTAGGTAAATATAATTTAGGAAATACTGTGTGCTAAGGAAAAAATCTTGCTCGGAACGGGGAACGCATATATTTGGAAGAGTGCCTTTGGTAGTATAATAACAAAAGAATTATCCTTAAAATGAAAATGAGTCCTGTACAATACAGAACTCAATCTCCGATTTTTAAAAACCAAATTAAGTTTTTTGTCCAACTTTTTGGATACACTTTTCAAGCCGAGAGGGGGATTTTTTAAAAGAGTTCGTTGATAATCACCTGCCGCTGCGGCTCGCAGGTAAGGTGTAATCCAAGCGTTTTAAAGGTCTTTTCGTCCACCTGCGACAACATTACGGTGGAGTGGATTTCGCAATTTTTTAATTTATCAAGCTGCTGTATTGCCTTTTTCGCTTTGGGATCGTTTACGGCGCAAATGGCAAGCGCCATCAACACTTCATCCGTGTGCAAACGGGGATTTGCCGAGCCCATGTGCTTGACTTTCAGGGTTTGCACGGGTTCGATAACCGTGGGGGAAATCAGTTCGATTTCGTCGGGGATACCGCCCAGCATTTTTAATGCGTTCAATAGACAAGCGGCGCTCGCGCCGAGCAATTTTCCCGTTTTTCCCGTAACGATAGTGCCGTCGTTTAGCTCGATTGCAACGGAAGGCTCGCCCGTGAGTTCGGCTTTTTCTAGCGCCGCCGCCACTGTTTTTCTATCTTCCAAGGCAATGCCCGTTTTGCTCATAAAAATTTCAATTTTTCCAACGACGTCCTTGCTGATTCTGCCTTTTTTCGCGTCGCAAAGAGCGGCGTAGTAACGGCGCACGATTTCGTTTTTGGAAGCGTTGCGGCAGGCTTCGTCGTCCACGATACAATATCCTGCCATATTCACGCCCATATCGGTGGGGGAACGGTAGGGGGAGTACCCAAGGATTTTTTCAAGCATTGCCGACACGACGGGGAAAATTTCCACGTCGCGGTTATAATTGACGGAAAGCGTTTCATACGCTTCAAGATGATAAGGGTCAATCATATTCACGTCGTTCAAATCGGCGGTAGCCGCTTCGTACGCAACGTTGACGGGGTGGGAAAGGGGTAAATTCCAAATGGGAAATGTTTCGAATTTTGCATAGCCTGCTTTGATGCCCCGTTGATTTTCGTGGTAGAGCTGGGAAAGGCAGGTAGCCATCTTTCCGCTTCCAGGACCGGGTGCGGTAACGACGACGAGCTTTCTCGTGGTCGGGGCGTATTCGTTCTTTCCGTAGCCTTCTTCGCTGACGATTTTTTGCACGTCGGAAGGGTAGCCCTCGATGGAATAATGCTTATAGACGGGGATACCAAGATTATTCAAACGCTTGATGAATCCGTCCACGGCAGGCTGGGGCTGATACATGGTCATAATGACGCTGCCCACGTATAAACCTTTGCTCTTGAAAATATCGATAAGCCGTATCACGTCCGCGTCGTAGGTAATGCCAAGGTCGCTGCGGTATTTATTTTTTATAATGTCGTTGGCGCTGATGACGACGAGAATTTCCGCAATCGATTTCAACTTCAACAACATTTTGATTTTGCTGTCTGGCTCAAACCCCGGAAGAACGCGCGCCGCGTGGTAATCGTCGAAAAGCTTTCCGCCGAATTCCAAATACAGTTTATCCCCGAAAGCGTCAATGCGTTCTTGGATTTTTTCCGATTGTAAGGAAAGATATTTTTTATTGTCGAACCCGATTTTGTTCATGCGTGCGCCTCCGAGCGTTTTCACCTGCGTTTTTCGTGCCTTAGAAACATTATCCTTTATATTATAGCAAAAAAAGCAAGGCTTGTCAACGTTCGGAAAGGGGAATTCAAGGAGGAAAGACAAAAAAATCCCGTCGGGAATTATTCCGACGGGTAAGCGGGTTAAATTTTCTTTTTCAGTTCTCGAACGGCGTTGTTTAAGAAAAATTCTGCCGTAGTGCCTTTGCGAATGAGCCGCAGCGCTTCTTCAGGTTCGCACCAACGTGCTTCCGAGATTTCCGCTTCCGCAAGCTTTAACGGAGCGTCCTCGACAACGACGATAAAATTCAGCATCAAAACGTCCTTTTTTCCATGGTAGCGAGAAGACGTGTATTTTGCCTTTACAACTTCCAACCCAAGCTCTTCCTTGATTTCTCTCGGAACGGCTTTTTCCGCGGTTTCCCCCTTTTTAACGTACCCTGCGAATAAGATGAAATCGCTATCCTCGACGTGTTTTGCGAGTAGGATTTTATCTTGCGCTCGGTTGGTAACGACCATGGAAACGGCGACGCTGAATTGCGGGAACATGTACGAACTGCACTTTTCGCAATAGGGAATCAAGCCTTCGTTTTCACAAAACCGTAACGTGAGCTTTTCACCGCATTCTCTACAATACATATAAGCACCTCCTTTCCATATACTTATGCGTGATTTTCCTTATCATACTACTTTTTTTGTCGGTTGTCAAGGGGCAAGCAAATTTTTTCGGAAAAATTTTTCATGCGTATGCTTTCGCTTGACATGGGCGAAAAAATACGCTATAATAAGTCGTACTATACGAAAAGCGAAAAGGGTATTCTGCTTGAAAAAGTACGGAATACTCGTTTTTTTTGTCTGGATTCGTAGGGCGAAAAAGAACGTAAGGAGAAAAATTATGCTTACATCTATTTGCGGTATCAACTGGGGGGACGAAGGCAAGGGCAGAATGGTCGATCTTCTCAGCGAAAATTTCGACGTAGTTTGCCGTTATCAAGGCGGTAATAACGCAGGTCATACCGTTATCAACGAACGCGGAAAGTTTATTTTAAATCTTTTGCCTTCGGGAATTTTGCGCGAAGACGTAGTCAACGTTATGGGACCTGGTATGGTTATCGACATCAAGCATCTTTGCGGAGAAATTGCAAAATTGCGCGAAGCGGGGATCAAAATTACTCCCGATAATTTAAAAATTTCCGATAGAGCGGTTATCACTATGCCCTATAACGTATTGCAGGACTGCTTGGAAGAAGACCGTTTGGCTGGGAAAAAGTTCGGTTCTACCCGTCGCGGTATCGCGCCCGTCTATGCGGATAAATATTTCAAAAAAGCTTTCCGCATGGGGGAACTTTTGTCCACGGAACGCCTTTATAAGCGCGTAGCGGATATTGTAGAATGGAAAAATCTTACGGTTGTTGGCGGCTATCAAGCGGATGCGATCAAAACGGAAGATATGATTGCATATTTTGAAGAATTCGGTAAACAGCTTGCTCCCTTCGTTTGCGACGTGGGCTTGTATTTGACGAAAGCACATGAAGAGGGCAAAAATATCATGTTCGAAGCACAGCTTGGCGCTATGCGCGATATCGATTTCGGTATTCATCCCTACACGTCGTCCTCCTCGACGATTGCGGCGTATGCTCCCATCGGTGCAGGCGTACCGCAATTACAGCTTGATAATTCGATCGGGATTATGAAAGCGTACTCTACCTGTGTAGGGGAAGGGCCTTTCACGGCGGAATATTTTGATGAAAAAGCGAAAAAGCTTCGCGATCTTGGCGGAGAATACGGCGCGGCTACGGGCAGACCGAGAAGAGTCGGTCCGTTCGACATCGTGGCTTCCCGTTACGGGATTCGCTGTCAGGGCGCAACGGAAATCGCGTTGACGAAAATGGACGTGCTTTCCGCATACGAAGAAATCGAAGTTTGCGTTGCGTATGAATTGAACGGAGAAATTATTCACGAATTCCCCTTTGTAGACGTTTTGGACGAATGTAAACCCGTCTTTAAAACGGTCAAGGGTTGGAATTGCGATATTTCCGCTTGCAGAAAGAAGGAAGACTTGCCCAAGGAAGCGTTGGAATACGTGCGCTATTTGGAAGAAGCTTGCGGTTGCAAAATCAAGTACGTTTCCGTCGGTGCGGAACGAGACGCATATATTGAAATGTATTAACGTAAAAAACGGCGGTAAGACCGCCGTTTTTGCATATAAGCACGGAAAAGAACAAGCATAAAAATTTTGAAAGAAAATCCCAAATTTTGTATACGCGAGCGCTTGAAAAACGCGCATACTTATGCTATAATAAAAACAATCAAAAAGACGGTAGGTGGTATATGATTCGCATCGGTATTTACGGATACGGCAATTTAGGAAAGGGGGTAGAGCTTGCGATTGCGCAAAACCCCGATACGATAGCGGTAGGGGTGTTTACGCGCCGCTCTCCCGACAGTATAAAAACGCTGACAGGCATACCCGTGTACGCGTCGAACGACGTTTTGGCATGGAAAGATAAGATCGACGTGATGATTCTTTGCGGGGGCAGCGCGACCGATTTACCCACGCAAACTCCCTTTCTTGCGGAGCATTTTAACGTGGTGGACAGCTTCGATACGCACGCAAAAATTCCCCAACACGCGGCGGCGGTTGATGCGGTTGCAAAAGCGGCGAAAAATACCGCGCTCATTTCAGGCGGTTGGGATCCCGGTATGTTCTCGCTTGCACGCTTATACGCAAGCGCGGTGCTTTCCGAAGGGCGGGATTATACCTTTTGGGGCAAGGGAGTCAGCCAAGGACATTCCGACGCGGTACGCCGTATCGAAGGGGTAGTGGACGCACGGCAATATACCATTCCCATCGACGGTGCGTTGGCAAGCGTACGAAAGGGGGAAACGCCCGCTTTGACGACGGCGGAAAAACACGAACGCGAAGTATTCGTCGTGGCGGCGGACGGCGCGGATAAAGGGCGTATTGAGCGGGAAATCAAGACCATGCCCCATTATTTTGACGAATATAACACGACCATGCATTTTATCTCTGCCGAAGAAATGCAAGCAAACCATAGCGGATTGCCCCACGGCGGCTGTGTGATTCGCAGCGGTAAAACGGGCAAGGCAAAAGAACATACGCACGTCATTGAATATTCGTTAAAGCTTGGTTCAAACCCCGAATTTACGGCTTCGGTGCTTGTCGCTTGCGCAAGAGCGGTATATCGCTTGCACGAAGAAAAGCAATACGGCTGCAAGACGCTGTTCGACGTACCGCCCGTATATTTGTCGGCAAAGAGCAGGGAAGAACTCTTAAAAACAATGCTTTAAAAGAAATTTTACGGAAACGGCGAAAGGGGAAAGGTTGCCTTTTTTGCCGTTTTTTTACATACGCGAAGAATTTTTTGTGAAAATTTTCATTTTTTTTATAAAAAATGTTGAAAAAATTGCGTATATGTTTTATAATATATTATGTATGCGGTTTTTATGGAAATGGCATACGGTAAGTATCTTACAGGAGAGAAAAGATGCAAAAATCCAAAAGGGTATCCCCGAAATTCAGATACAATCTTTTGCGTGTGATCATCATTTTTTTGTGCGTGATCGTAACGCCGATTTTTGTGCATCCGCTCGGCAGGTTATTCGATGGGGTCGGATACGGTCAGTTGACGGATTTTGCAAGAGAGCTGCTCGTTTGTCTGTTCTGGGCGTTGGAATTGATCGGCATGGTAATTTTCGACAGTGTACGCTATAAAAAAGCGGTGGAAAAGGGGCTGTTGAAATCGGGCGCGGAGCTTGAACGGGAATCGATTTTGCAGGAAGCGGCGGTTTCCGAAAGCGGAGAAGAAGTAACCCTTTCCGAAGAAAAACCTGCCCAAGAAGCCCCCGTGCTTACGAAAGCGGAAAAACGTGCGGCAAGAAAGAGCAGATTAAAAGACGCGTTTAAAAAATTAAAAGAATTGAAAATTTTGCAGGCAGCCGTTTTGCCTTGGAAAACAGTGGGACTCATCACTTTGATTTGTGTGGCGTGCGTTACGCTGATCACCTTGCAGATCGGGTTGCAGGTAAAACCTTTCTACGACATCGGGGAAAAAGTTACCGGGTACGAGCTGATGACGAAACTCGCGATTTTACTTCGTAACTTTGTTAAATGTTTCTTTATTTTATGGTTGTTGCATTTAACGAACGCGATGTCAGAGGAGATTTGTTATCGCCTGCGCGATAAGGTTACGGGATTTTGGAAAACGGCGTTGCCTTATTTGGTAACGGGCGCGTTGATGCTCGTGTTCGGCGTATACGACGCTCTCGTGTATAACCAAGAATTTTGGTGGACGTATTTGCTCTTCTATTGCGCGATTACCGCCGTATACTTTTTGACGGACAAGCACCCCATCAAAACCTTTTTGCTGATGATCTTTATTTACTTTTTCTAATGCAGACGGAGAAACGTTCGAATGAAAAATCGCGATATTTTACGTAATATTATAAAAAACATAGCGGACTGGGTAAAAGTCAATCGGCTTGCGGTCATGTTTTTCCTTTTCGCGTGCGTGATGGAAATGTCCGCGACGTTTATCGTTGAAGGTACGTTTTTGATCAGCCGTCCGTTTATCGGGTTGGGATTGCTTTTGATGATTACCGCGCTCGTTTCCTTGATTAAAAAGGACAGAGTGCGCTTGCTTGTCTATGCGATCGTTTTGGTTGTGCACGTCGTTGTGGATTTGATTTTTTCCGTCATTTTCGATATGACGGAGCAGTATTTCGATTTCGGTATGCTCAGTTTGCGTAACGACGCGTTCGGGATTTTGGAGAGCATTCCCGTGAACTTTTTCATGTTCTACGTGGGGTTTGCGCTGTGCGTGATCTACGTCATTTTGGGTATGCGTATGACGGTGAAAAAGGAAAAACGTCCGCGCGGAAAAAAGGGAGTCATTTGGCGCGTTTCCGTTTCGGTTGTGGGTGCGATTACCCTTTGTTCTTCCTGCTATCTTTACAACCCTAAAACGAGAAATAAGTACGAAGAAATGCTGTATGGAACAAGCACGGGCGCGTATTCTTCCTACGGCATGGTAGGGAATTTACTCAACGAGTTCGCGCTTGCAACCGCTCTGCGCGATAGGAGCGTTTTGCCCGATCAGCAAATTACCGATTTTATCTATAAATATAACTCAACGCCGACGTCGAAGCATGGCAAAGCGGAGGGAGATAACGTCATTGTCATTTTGGCGGAATCGTTGGAATGGTTTGCGTTTTTAAGAAGAAGCGATTATCCGTTTGAAATGCCGAATATGTTGAACATTTCGGACGAAAAGATGGAAGAGCTTTTTCCTAATTTGTTGCAATTCTACGACGAAAGCGTGGTAATGAACAACTTCCATTCGAGAGAAAAGACGGATATTGCGGAAACGATCAGTATTATGGGTTGTTATCCGACGGGAGCGTACATTAACTACGACTACGAATATAACACGTTGCCGCACACGATGGGCAATATGTTAAAAACGCTGGACGAAGATATTCAGGTAACCTCTTATCACGACGGTTGGAAGACCTTCTATAACCGCGATAAGGCGCATAAAGCGCTTGGGTTTGATTCAATCGAGTCGGAAATCGGTATGAACAAAGCGCCGTTCGACATGTATGACATGGAAGAACTTTCTGATTGGAGAGAGGACAACGAAGGCGCGGAAAAGACGTTTGAGGATTATTACAACGGCAAAAAGAGCGAACGTAATTTGGACAGCGAAATGATCGAAACGTGTAAGGACTTAATGTTCCCTACGGACAAGCGTTTCTATACCTATATTACGACGATTACGATGCACGGTATGTATTACAAGCGAGATAATTTGACCAAGCTTGGTTACGTACGGGAAATTTTGGACGCATGCTATCCTGATTTGTATCCCGACGATTATGATATGCTCGACGAAGAAGCACAGGAAGAAATCGACGATTTGGCAGATGAAGCATACGACGATTTCAGTGACGAAGAAAAGGTGCTTTTCAATTATTTGACGACGGCGCTTGAATTTGACAAAGCGGTTGGGTGCATGGTTGCCGATTTGAAAGCAAAAGGGATCTACGATAATACGACGATTGCAATCTTCGGGGATCACAACACCTATTATCAAGGGTTGAGCTGTTTTACCAAGGATATTGAAGATTACGACACGGAAAGATTCTTTACCGATTTGTATCGCGTACCCTTTATGATCCGTTCCAAGAATCTCGAACATCAAATCGTGGATAAATTCGTTTGTACGGCGGACATTATGCCGACGCTGTTGGATTTGCTTGGGATTAAATATTACACGAATTTGTATTACGGAAGATCGGTGTTTGAAACGAAAGAATCGGTGCTGTATTCCCGTGCCTACGCAACGTTTATCGGGCGCGGAGTCGTTGGCAGAAGCGTAAACAAGAACCTGTTCTTCTATGAAGGGCAGAATGCTACGGAACAGCGCGACCGCGAAGATTATTTGGCGTATTATAAGCAAGAAGCGATTCGGCTTGTAGACCGTATCAAATATTGCGATTATATCTTCAAGCAGGACTATTTCGACGATGATTATACGACAGAAAAAACGTATGAAGATCTATTTAAAGAAAAACTCCGTGATTTAAACGGCGTATAAGAACGAATTACCCCCGCGGGCATTTGCCCGCGGGGGTTCGCTATGCTTGTAAAATTATTTTTGCCGTAAGTTTAATTCTTTTAACATCTGCCCGACGTACTGCACGGGGATCAGTTCGATTTTGCCTTTGAACTTTTCACAGTTCTTTATATTTTTTGCAGGCAAAATCACTCGTTTAAAGCCCGTTTTTATACATTCGTTTACCCGCTTGTCCGCATAGGTTACGGGACGGATTTCCCCCGTTAAACCCACTTCGCCAAACACAGCCGTGTACTTGTCGATCGGCACGTCATTTGCCGCCGAAGCAAGCGCCGCGCAAATCGCTAAATCGACGGACGGTTCGGCAAGCTTTATGCCGCCCATTGCATTCACGTACACGTCCGACGAAAAGAAGGGGATTCCGCAACGCTTTTCAAGCACCGCAATCAGTACCACAAGCTTGTTGTAATCTACGCCAAGGCTCATTCTGCGCGGCATACCGTATGCGGTTTTGGCAATCAGCGTTTGAATTTCTACGTTCATACAACGGTTGCCGCTTTCCGACGGCGTAACCGCCGAGCCCGCCGCAAGTCCGCGCGTTTCCGATAAAAATAACTGCGAATAATCGCGCACGCTTTTCAAGCCGACGTCCGTCATCTCGAACACGCCTACCTCTTGTGCTGAACCAAAACGGTTTTTGACCGCGCGCAACAGCTTGAAATTGTCTTCCTGCTGCCCTTCAAAATAGAGCACCGTGTCCATGATATGTTCAAGGACTTTTGGCCCGGCAAGCGCGCCTTCTTTGGTTACGTGCCCGATAATGAAAAAGGTAATATTACGGGATTTGGCAATACGCATCAGCTTTGCGGCGCATTCCCGCACCTGCCCGACCGAGCCTGCCGCCCCCGACAGCGCTTCCGTATAAATCGCTTGAACCGAGTCGATGATAACAAACTCGCTTTCACCTAAATTTGCTTCAATATCTTCTAAACAGGTTTCGTTTAACAGCAATAAATTGTCGGAATTAAGTTCCAAACGTTCGCAGCGCATTTTGACCTGCGAACAGCTTTCTTCCGCGGAAACGTACAAGGTTTTGTGCGTTTTAGAAAGGTGTGCGGATACCTGCGTGAGTAGGGTGGATTTCCCGATACCGGGATCGCCGCCAAGCAGCACGAGCGAGCCGCGCACAATACCGCCGCCGAGTACGGTGTCAAATTCGGAAATACCGCTTGAAACGCGGTCGAATTTTTCATAACGGACCTTGGAGAGCGGAATTGCACGGTTTTGTAAAACGGAAACACCTGTCCGAGCCGCAGCTTGCGGCGTTTCCGCGCGGACGAGTTCTTCTTGCATGGTATTAAAGCTGCCGCAATCGGGGCATCTTCCCAACCATTTGGGCGCGATCGAACCGCATTCCGTACAAACGAAACGGCTCGTGGGGGATTTGGATTTTGTCGCCATAAAATACTCCTTACAATTCGCGCAACAACACGTACGCGTTTACGGTAATGCCCTTGCCCTCGCCGACGTAGCCAAGTCCCTCGTTCGTGCCGGCGGTAATACCGATACGGCTTGGATCAAGGCGTAAAACGCCCGAAAGGAAATTTTTCATCTCGTCGATATATTTTGCCAAACGGGGCTTTTCCGCTTGAATGGCAACGGACAGGTTTTGCGCGGCAAAGCCTTTTTCTTTGATGAGCGCAACGACGTTTTCAAGCATTTTCATGGAGTCGGCGTTTTTCCAACGCTCGTCGGTGTCGGGGAAATAATGCCCGATATCCTTCAAGCCCGCCGCCGAAAGCAGTGCGTCCATAACCGCATGTACAAGCACGTCGCCGTCGCTATGGGCAATCAGTCCGCTTTCCGACGGAATTTTTACCCCAGCCAGCAGGATAAAATCCTGCGGTTTCCCGAACGCATGGGTATCTATGCCGAAGCCGCACCGCGCGTATGCGTTTTGGAAGTCTTGCGCAAAGGTAAGCTTTTTATTTTCCGCACTGCCGTCGCAAAGGACGGGCGCACCGCAAAAACGCGCGAACACGGAAGAATCGTCCGTGTAGGTCTGATCGTTGAGCTGAAAGGCGGTTGTATACGCCGCCGTGATATTTTCACGGAAAAAGCCTTGCGGAGTTTGTAACTGCCGCAGGGTAGTGCGATCGGGTACGGAACAAATTTTGTTTCCGTTGACGAGCGCAACCGTATCCGAAAGGGGAATCGAGCAAATTCCGCTACCATGCGTTTTTACGCTCTGTATGCAATTTTCAATGATTGTACGGGTAACGAACGGGCGCGCGCCGTCGTGAATCAGCACGATTTCCGATTTTGCCACCTGTAAGCCGTTGTAAACGGAATGAGATCTATCATCTCCGCCGAGCACGACGCTTGTCCTTGCAAAGGGCGCACAAATGGCTTTGATCTGCGCTTCGTCCTGCGCGGAAGCGGTAACGATAATTTCGTCAATCGCAGGGAAATCAAAGGCGGCTATGGTCATTTCGAGCGCGGTTTTTCCTGCAAAGGGCACGAGTAGCTTGTTTGTTGGAAACCCTGCGCGGCAGCCCTTTCCCGCCCCGCAAATAATTGCGCATACCGTTTGTCTTTCGTTTGTCATGCTATCACCTCGTATAAAGAAGCGGCTTCTTCCTTTTTCACCGTTTCCTTGATATTGATAATGCGAAATTTTAGTACGCCCGTAGCGTACAAGATTTCCACCACGTCGCCGATTTTGACGTTTGTGGAGGGCTTGGCGGGCTTGCCGTTAATGACAACCTTTTCTTCCGTACAAGCTTCCTGCGCGACCGTGCGGCGTTTTAAAATGCGGGACACCTTTAAAAATTTGTCGATTCGCATTAGTATACTCCTTTTTTGGGAAAATTTTAAAATTTTTATACAAGCTTTCAAAAATGCTTGACAACTTTTTTTCGAAGGGATATAATTAGATAATGTATCATTATGCTTATGATGGCGTAATGTCGCTCCAAAGTAAATTTTTGGAGTGAAAATAAGGGCGAAAAACCGCTAAAAAAGGGGGATTTGCGCCGAAAAATCCTTTCAATATATATATTATACACGAAAGGACGCCAAAAGTAAAGCGTAGAATATAAAAATTTTCAAGCTGTAAAAAATTTTCGGGGTATTTGCTGAAAAGATATATGCAAACGCCGAAGAAGATATACGTTTTTCCGATGAAAAGATATACTCGGGGGACGGCGTTTCCAAACAAGACAAAAATACGATTTTTATCGATGAAAAGATATACTCGGTAAATCGCCTGAAAAAACAAGGAGAAAACAAACAAAAATGGAATTACCCGTTGTCAAGTATGGCAAAACCGAAAGAAAAAAATTCGGTTCTATCAACGAAGTAATCGACATTCCCGATCTCGTTGAAATTCAAAAAGACAGCTACAATACCTTTATCGAAGAAGGCATTGCGGAAGTCTTTGAGGATTTCTCCCCGATCACCGATTACTCCGACCATTTCGAGCTTTATTTTTTAGAGCATAGATTTGGCGATAAACCCAAATACGACGAGAAAGAGTGTCGTACGCGCGACGCTACGTATGCGTTGCCCCTTCGCGTCAAGGTACGTCTTGTAAACAAGGTCAAGAACGAAGTTCTCGATCAAGAAGTGTTTATGGGCGATTTGCCTTTGATGACCGAAAACGGCGCGTTCATCATCAACGGTGCGGAACGTGTTATCGTTTCCCAGCTCGTACGTTCTCCCGGCGTATACAACGCGTCGAGCAAGGACAAGACCGGTAAGGAAATGTTCGCGACGACCGTGATGCCCAACCGCGGCGCATGGCTCGAACTCGAACAGGACGCGCAGGACGCGCTCTACGTTCGCGTAGACAGAAAGAAAAAATTGTGCATCACCGTGCTTTTGCGTGCGCTCGGCTACGGTTCTAACCGTGCGATTGAAGACTTGTTCCCCGGGGACAAGATCATTGCGGCTACGCTTGCAAAAGATACGGCAAAGAGCGAATCGGACGGTTTGTACGAACTGTACCGCCGTCTTCGTCCCGGCGAAGCGCCTACGGAAGATTCCGTAAGGGCGCACCTTTTCAATCTCTTCTTTGATCCTCGCCGTTACGATATTGCGAAGGTGGGCAGATATAAGTATAATAAAAAGCTCAACCTTGCGTACCGTTTGGCAGGTTGCAGAGTCGCGGATACGGTCATCAACCCCGAAACGGGCGAAGTGATCGCAAACGAAGGGGAAAAGATTTCCGAAAAGCAGGCTTTGGAAATCCAAAACTGCGGTATCAACGAAATCTTCGTACTCGTGGACGATCCCGAAGATGGGGAAATCCGCCACAAGCTCATTGCGAATAACGTAGTGGATTTTGCAGCGATTTCCGACGTTCCCGTACAGGCGAGAGCGAAAGACTTCGGTCTTCTTCCCACCGTATATTATCCCAACTATAAATTCTCGAAGTTGATCGCGGAAGAATGCGCGAACTTGACGGTAGAAGAAGTAGCGGAAAAATACGTGGACGATATTAACGCGTTGTATTACACGACGGAAAAGGCGGAAGAACCGGACGAAAAGCCGGAAGAAAAGAAGAACAGAGAAAAGAGAAGGGACAACCGTCGCAAATTTGTTGCGGCTTGTAAGCTGTTCCACGAAGTGCTTTTCTCCGAACATCCCGTTCCCACGAAGGCGCAGAAGAAAGAAATGCGTCCCCTTATCGACAAGCTTTGCCATAAGCACGTTACGGTAGACGATATCGTTGCGTCCATTTCCACCAACTTGGATTTGAAATACGGCATCGGCACGATCGACAATATCGACCACCTTGGCAACCGCCGTGTGCGTTCCGTTGGCGAATTGTTACAAAACCAACTTCGCGTAGGTATTGCAAGACTCGAAAGATTGATTAAAGAAAGAATGGCGACGCAAGATCCCATGGAAATTACGCCGTCCGCACTCATCAATATCCGTCCGGTATCGGCGGTGATCCGTGAATTCTTCGGCTCTTCGCAGTTGTCGCAATTCATGGACCAAACCAACCCGATTGCAGAACTTACGCACAAGCGTAAACTTTCCGCGCTCGGTCCCGGCGGTTTGAACAGAGACCGTGCTACCTTCGAAGTGCGCGATATTCACCATACCCATTACGGCCGTATGTGTCCTATCGAAACGCCCGAAGGTCAAAACATCGGTCTTATCACGTCGCTTGCTACGTTTGCAAAAGTAAACGAATACGGCTTTATCATGAGCCCGTACAGAAGAATAGATAAAGAAACGGGTATCGTTACCGAACACGTAGATTATCTTACCGCGGACGAAGAAGATAAGTATATCGTTGCACAGGCAAACGAACCTTTGGACGAAGCTGGTCATTTCATCAACGAACGCGTAGGCTGCCGTCATCAAAACGACATTACCGAAATGCCTCGCGAAAAGATGGACTATATGGACGTTTCGCCCAAGCAGCTCGTTTCCGTTGCTGCGGCGTTGATTCCTTTCCTTGAAAACGACGATACCAACCGTGCGCTCATGGGTTCGAACATGCAACGTCAGGCAGTTCCTCTTTTGAAAACGGAATCGGCAATCGTTGCAACGGGTATCGAAAGCTCTATCGCGCAATATTCGGGGGTTATCGTTACGGCGAAAGAACCCGGCGTAGTTGTTTCCTGTTCTTCCAACATGATCAAAATTCAGGAAGACGACGGCACGATCCGCGAATATCCCTTGAAGAAGTTCGAACGCTCCAACGCAGGTACTTGCTTGAATCAGCGTCCTATCGTTGCGACGGGCGACAGAGTCTTCAAAAACGAAATTATCGCAGACGGTCCTTCGACGAACAACGGGGAACTTGCGCTCGGTAAAAACATTCTCATCGGGTATATGGAATGGGAAGGTTACAACTACGAAGACGCTATCTTGCTTTCCGAAAAGCTCGTACAAGACGACGTGTTCACGTCCATTCATATCGAAGAATATGAAACGGAAGCGCGCGACACCAAGCTTGGTCCTGAAGAAATTACCCGTGATATTCCCAACGTCGGCGACGACGCATTGAAGGATCTCGACGAAGACGGTATCATTCGTATCGGTGCGGAAATCCAAAGCGGCGACATTCTCGTTGGTAAGGTTTCTCCGAAAGGCGAAGCGGAACTCACGCCCGAAGAAAGACTTCTTCGCGCGATCTTCGGCGAAAAATCGAGAGAAGTTCGCGATACGTCTTTAAAAGTACCCCACGGCGAAGGCGGCGTGGTTGTAGACGTTAAAGTATTCACGAGAGAGAACAAAGACGAACTCGAACCGGGCGTAAACAAGCTCGTTCGCGTATATATTGCGCAGAAGCGTAAGATCCAGGTCGGCGATAAGATGGCAGGCCGCCACGGTAACAAGGGCGTTATCTCCCGCGTGCTTTCGCAAGCGGATATGCCTTTCCTTGCAGACGGTACGCCGTTGCAAATCTTGTTGAACCCCTTGGGCGTTCCTTCGCGTATGAACATCGGTCAGGTTCTCGAAGTGCACCTTGGCTACGTTTGTAAGCAACTCGGCTGGAAGATTGCAACGCCCGTATTCGACGGCGCGACCGAGAAAGATCTCGAAGTGCTCTTCCGCGAAAATAACCTTTTGAACCCCGACGGCAAAGTTGACGGTAAATTCCAAGTCTTCGACGGTAGAACGGGCGAAGCGTTTGAAAACCGCGTAACCATCGGCGTTCAATATATGATTAAACTTATCCACCTCGTTGACGATAAGATTCACGCGCGTGCAATCGGTCCTTATTCGCTCGTTACGCAGCAGCCTCTCGGCGGTAAAGCGCAGTTCGGCGGCCAGCGTTTCGGGGAAATGGAAGTTTGGGCACTCGAAGCATACGGCGCAGCGCATATCTTGCAGGAAATCTTGACGGTTAAGTCGGACGACATTGTAGGACGTGTGAAGACGTACGAATCGATCGTTCGCGGCGAAAATATCTCCGAACCGGGCATTCCCGAAGCGTTCAAGGTATTGCTGAAAGAATTGCAATCTCTTGCGCTCGACGTGAAAGTGCTTACCGAATCGGGTGATGAACTCGTGATCCGCGAAGTGGAAGAGGAAGAAGATTCCCGCGATTCCGCTGCAAGCCGCAGAGAAGCGCTCAAAGACGAAGAATTCGAAGAACTCGACTTCAGCGTGGACGACGATGACGACGAAGAAAGCGAATTTGACGTTAAGTCTATCTTTGAAGAAGAAGGGGACGACGAGGACGATTTCAACATCTCCGAATCGGACGACGACGGCTTTGAAGACGAGGACGATGATGACGATTTCGGCTTCGGCAAACTGTTTGACGACGATGATTCGTTCGACGACGAAGAGTAAGGAGGCATACCATGTACGAATTAAACGATTTCAATTCTATTCAAATCAGCATTGCATCTCCGGAAAAAGTCAGAGAATGGTCTTACGGTGAGGTAACCAAACCCGAAACCATCAACTACCGTACGCAAAAACCCGAAAAGGACGGTCTTTTCTGCGAAAAGATTTTCGGGCCCATGAAAGACTGGGAATGCCATTGCGGTAAATATAAGAGAGTAAAATATAAAGGCCACGTCTGCGAAAAGTGCGGCGTTGAAATTACCCGCGCGAAGGTCAGAAGAGAACGTATGGGGCATATCGAGCTTGCCGCACCCGTTTCTCATATTTGGTATTTCAAAGGCGTTCCTTCCAAGATCGGCTTATTGCTCAACATGGGCCCTAAGCAGCTTGAACAGGTCATCTATTTCGCGTCTTACGTGGTAATCAACCCCGGTAGCGTTACCGAACTTGAATATAAGCAGGTTATTACCGATAAGCAGCTCCGTGAAATTGAAGAAAGATACGGCGATTCTTCCGTAACCGGCTTGAAGGTCGGTATGGGTGCGGAATCTATCCGCGAGCTGTTGATGGCGGTAGATCTGGATAAGGAATGCGAAGAATGCAAACAGGCGCTTGAAGAAAGTGCGAACAGCCAAAAAGGCCCTGGTCAAAAAGCGATCAAGGCAATCAAGCGTTTGGAAGTTATCGAATCGTTCAGAAAGAGCGGCAACCGCCCCGAATGGATGATTTTGACGGTACTTCCCGTAATTCCCCCCGATATTCGTCCGATGGTACAGCTCGACGGCGGTAGATTTGCTACTTCCGACTTGAACGATTTGTACCGCCGCGTTATCAACCGTAACAACCGCTTGAAGAAGATGATGGAAATCGGCGCGCCCGAAATGATCGTTAAAAATGAAAAGCGTATGTTACAGGAAGCGGTAGACGCGCTCATTGATAACGGTCGTCGCGGCAAGGCGCTTTCCGGTCCTTCCAACCGTGATTTGAAATCCTTGTCGGCAATGCTCCGCGGTAAGCAAGGACGCTTCCGTCAGAACTTGCTCGGTAAACGTGTTGACTATTCCGGCCGTTCGGTTATCGTCGTTGGTCCTGAATTGAAGATTTATCAATGCGGTTTGCCCAAGGAAATGGCAATCGAGCTTTTCAAGCCGTTCATTATGAAACGTCTTGTTGAAAGCGGTCAATGCCACAACATTAAAACGGCAAAACGTGCGGTAGAAAAGGCAAAGGATATGGTTTGGAACGTTCTCGAAGACGTTATCAAGGACCACCCCGTGCTTTTGAACCGTGCTCCTACGTTGCACAGATTGTCCATTCAGGCATTCGAACCGGTGCTTATCGAAGGTAGAGCAATTAAAATTTCTCCCCTTGTCTGCGGACCTTTCAACGCCGACTTCGACGGGGACCAAATGGCAGTGCATCTTCCTTTGAGCGTAGAAGCGCAAGCGGAAGCAAGATTCTTGATGCTTTCCGCAAACAATATCTTGAAGCTGGCTGACGGTAAATCCGTCATGTCGCCTACGCAAGACATGATTATCGGTGCGTACTGCTTGACCATCAAACGTCAGGAAGAAGGCAAGAAGTACGACGCGCAAGGCCGTCCCGATGAAAACGGCGAAGTATATATTCCGCCTATCTATTCATCGGAAAACGAAGCGATTTTGGCTTATCAAAACAAGATCGCGCACGAACAGGACGAAATGTATCTTAAACGTGTTATCGAGCTTCCCGAAGGAAAATTCGACGACTTGCCGTTACCGTACAGATGTCCCGTTGAAAACAAGGATGGCGAAACGCCTATCAAGTGCGCGGAAGTGCGTTTGAATCCCGTTACGGGAAAACGCGAAGTTGTCGGTATCATCAAGACTACCATCGGTAGATTGATTTATAACGACGGACTTCCTCAAGACCTTGGTTTCGTTAAGAGAAACACGCCCGAATCCTATTTGCGCCTTGAACTTGACACCGAATTTATCGGCAATGCAAGAGCAATCGGTAAAAAGCATCTTTCGCGTATCGTAGAAGCGTCCTTCCGCACGGGGAAAGCGCCTAAAGCGGCGTACGTACTCGACGCGATGAAGGAAAGAGGGTACAAGTACTCCACGCTTGCCGCTTTGACGACGTCCGTATTCGATATGAAGATTCCCGAAGAAAAGGAAGAAATTATCGAAAATGCGGAAAAGGAAGTTGCAAAGATTTCCAAGAAATATGCGCGCGGTCTTTTGAACGAAGACGAACGTTACAGCGCAGTTATCGCGCAGTGGGACGCAGCGACCGACAAGGTTGCAGGCTTGCTGAAAAAGCAGGGTGAAAGCGACAAGTTTAACCCGATTTGGATGATGGCTGACTCCGGTGCGCGTGGTTCAATCGACCAGATTAAACAGCTTGCAGGTATGCGTGGTCTAATGGTTAACCCGCAGGGTAAAAAGATCGAAGTTCCCGTTAAATCCTGTTTCCGTAACGGTCTTTCCGTTCTCGAATACTTCATTTCGTCGCACGGCGGCCGTAAAGGTTTGACCGATACCGCGTTGAAGACGGCTGACTCGGGTTATCTTACCCGTCGTCTTGTAGACGTTTCGCACGAAATTATCGTTCGTGAAGAAGATTGCTGCGCAGGCAGAAAGCCCCAAGGTATGGTCGTGAAAGCGATTTACGATACCGTTGGTAAGGAAATCGAAGGCCTTAAATCGAGAATTCTCGGTAGATTTGCCGCGGAAGACGTGGTAGATCCCGCAACGGGCGAAGTACTTGTTGGCGTAAATCAATTCATTGATGAAAAGGAAGCGGCGGCAATCTGCGACGCAGGCATTACCGAAGTTTCCATTCGCAGCGTCTTTGCTTGTACGTCGAGATTCGGCGTTTGTGCGAAGTGCTACGGTAAGAACATGGCTACGACGCTTCCCGTACAGGTCGGCGAAGCGGTTGGTACGATCGCGGCGCAGTCCATCGGTGAACCGGGTACTCAGCTTACCATGCGTACCTTCCACACGGGTGGTATCGCGGCGACGGGGGACATCACACAAGGTCTTCCCCGTGTCGAAGAATTGTTCGAAGTTAGAAAGCCGAAAGGCTGTGCGACGATTTGCGAAGTGGAAGGTGTTATCTCCATTGACGACGCGGACGGCTTGAAGCATATCAAAGTGCTTGAAGAAGGTTCTGAAATCGTGAAGAAAGAATATATCTTACCTTTCAACGCGGAAATCAAAGTGAAGAACGGCGACAAGGTTACCCCCGGCGTACTTTTGAACACGGGTAGCGTTTATCCCCAAGACATTCTTCGCGTACAAGGCGTTAAGGGCGTACAGGATTATATCCTTGAACAGGTACAATCCGTATACCGTTCGCAAGGGGTTGAAATCAACGATAAACACGTTGAAATCATTGTTCGTCAAATGCTTAAAAAGGTTCGCGTAGAAAACGCAGGCGACACCAACCTGTTGCCCGGCGAGCTCGTGGATATGATTACGTTCCAAGATGAAAGTGCGAAAGCAATGGCAAACGGCGGCAGACCTGCGCTTGCAAAACGTGTACTTTTGGGTATTACGAAAGCGGCGCTCGCAACCGATTCCTTCCTTTCCGCGGCATCCTTCCAAGAAACGTCGAGAGTGCTCACGGAAGCGGCTATCCGCACCAAGAGAGACTATCTTGTCGGCTTGAAAGAAAACGTTATTATCGGTAAGCTGATCCCCGCTGGTACGGGTACAAAGGCTTATAAGACGGTTACTCCGCAGTATATCGGTTCGTACAATGCGACGACGGAAGCGGCAGTAGTCGAAGAAGAAAACGTTGGCGAATAACGCGCTAACCTTCTAAAAACAGCAAACGCGCGCCCAACAAATACGTTTGTTGGGCGTGTTTGTATATCTTACGCTTAAGCGGAAAGAAAGTTTTATGGTTTGTTTTGTTATAATGATTCGCAATAGAGAAAAGTGTAAGGCGGTCATCAACGGCTAAAATCATTGAAAATTTGGCAAAAAAGGGGTTTTATGATGGATAAAACTCCTTTTTTCATTTGATACATGGTAGGGTGCTTTTTAAAAACGTGCCACCCATATACGAGTTGAAATTGTGCCTTTATTACATTGACATATTCGATAAAAAATGTTATACTGAATATAACGGAGGTGTACGATGAAACGTTTTAAGAAAATAGGTTGTATTGTGGCGGCGATTTGCTGTTCCGTTGGATTCGCGTCATGCGAAAAAAAGGACGGCGAGCCTAAGGGACCTCTCACGACGGAAACTTGGGAAAATATGATCGCTATCACGAATTTTGACAACGTAACCTTCGAGTGCAGTGTTTTATATTTAAACGGAGAACGGCAGAACGAAGAAACCTACGAGGGGTATAAATTTGCCAATAATGCGGCGGCTTTTTATGAAAACACGTCGGAAGACGTTTTGCTTTCCGTGGTAGAAACGGGACGGATTCGCTCGCTGTACGTGAATCCGCTGTTAGAAATTCTTGGGGATTTCGACGACTATACCTTTAACGAAGAAAAGGACGGATACGATAGCTTGGTGTCCATGACGCCTACTCTTTCTACCATGGAAGAAGGTATGCTTGTAACTGTGGAAAACGTGCATGTAGCTATCTATGAAAACGGGCTTTTGAAAACGCTTACTTGCAACGTAAAGCAGACGTTTACGATAGACGGGGAAACGAGCACGTATCAGCTTTTGGTCGGTATGCACTTTTTTGATTACGGCACAACCAAGATTCTTTCAGACGGCGAGGAGGACTCCGGAAAAGAAGACGAAAAGGAATCAAGTAGCGAGAGCGCGGGAGAAGCGGCTTAACCGCTTTACGGTGCGGCAACTACGCAAAATATTTTATAAGCGGTAAGGAAGAATATACGCATTATCAACAGAAGGAATTTATATGAAAGAGAAATGGCAAAACTTTTGCATAAAAGCGAAAGAAAAGGAAGATAAAGCCGTCGCTTGGCTGAAAAAAGTATTTACGCCGATCGAATGGCACGTTTTATTCGTCGTTGTAACCATTATGGCGTTGCTTTTGCGGTATTTTATGTTCGAATCGAAATCGGGGGATTATAACTCCTTTCTCGTGCATTGGTTCAACACGATCAAGGACGAGGGGATCGTTAAGTCGCTGGGTAGAAAGATCGGGGATTACACGCCCGCGTATTTTTACATTTTGACCTTGCTGACGTTTATCCCTATCGATTCGCTGTACACCATCAAAGCGGTATCCTGTATCTTCGACGTAGTGCTTGCGGCGTTTGTGTATCTTTCCGTGAAAGAATACGTTAAGAGCCGCAACGTTGCTTTCGTAGCCTTTTGTATCGTACTGTTTTTGCCGACCGTCTTTTTCAACAGCGGTTCTTGGGCGCAATGCGATTCCATTTACGCGTCTTTTTGCGTAATGAGCTTGTATTTCTTATTAAAGAAGAAAAACGTAACCGCCGTCATTTTATACGGCGTAGCCTTTTCCTTTAAATTGCAAGCGATATTCCTTGCGCCGGTCTTTGCGGTGCTGTTTTTTAAACGGAAGATTCCGCTGTGGTCGCCGCTCGCGGTGTTTGGCGTGTATTTTTTGTTCTGCGTGCCGTCGTGGCTCTGCGGCAGAAGTCTTTGGGACTTGCTGACCATCTACGTATCGCAATCGCAAGAATATCCCGCTTTGACCTTGAACGCGCCCACGCTGCCCGCACTTTTTGGGAAAGTGTCCGAATATCACCGCCAAAAGCTTGCCAACGTTTGCGTGTGCTTGGCGCTCGCGGTAACGGGCTTGGTTATCTACTTTGCGGCAAGACAGTCGGAGTGGAAAAAGCAGTCTTTCTTTGATTTTGGCGTATTGTTTGCGCTCACGATTCCGTATTTGTTGCCGCATATGCACGAACGGTATTTCTATCTTGCGGACATTCTTTCGCTCGCGTACGTATTCCTGCACCCCAAACGTGTTTATACGGCGTTGTTGACGGAATTTTGCTCCTTTTGGGTGGTATGCAATTACCTGTTCGGAATGAACTATTTCTCTTTGCAATTTCTTGCGGTGGTGCAGGCGGTAAATATCATTTTACTTGTGAAAGATTTATGGAAAGATTACGGTAGAAAGCAGGAAAATGCGCTTGCTTTGGGAAAACAGGGGGAGTAATATGACGGAAGAAACGCAAAAACAAGCGCAAACGAAAAAGCAGCTTTTTTGGGAAATCGTACGCTTTTTAATCGTCGGCGGTACGGCAACGGCGGTGGATTATCTCGTCTTTTATTTATTCCGTCAATGGATTTTGCCTCCGTCGCTGCTTGCAAGCGGCGCGTGGAACGTCTGTTCCTTGGTGATCGCAACGGCGTTCGGCTTTTGCGTAGGACTTTTTGTAAACTGGATTCTCTCCGTTAAATTCGTCTTCCGCGCGGTGCGCAATAAGGCGGAAGCAAGCTCGAAAAAATCCTTTTTTCTCTTTGCGATTATCGGCTTGATCGGGCTGGGAATTACGGAAATCGGCGTAGTGGCGCTCGTGCATATTTTCCCCGAAATCACTCTGTTTGGAAGAACGGAATTCTTGCTGCCTTGGGCGGAATGGCTGGCAAAAATGATTATGACGGCGATCGTACTTGTGTTCAATTACGTCTGTCGCAAGGTATTTATTTTTAAAAGCTGATGGTATTTTTTGCTTAAAATCAACGCAAAACAATAAAAATCAAGCGAATTTTAAGCGGGAAAAACAAAACAATTTAAAAAAATTTTTCCAAATCGTTGAAATTTGAAAAACAAAAAATGAAACGAGAAAAGCGTGCTTTTTATAGAAATTTGTTCAATATTTCGCGAAATAATTTTGCGGTATTTCTATAAAATGGAGCACCCATGTACGAGTTGAATGGATAAAATACGAAAAATTGCACCTTGCAAAAGGTGCGTTTTTTATTTTGGAAAAAGTGGAAAAATTCCCCATAATGCAAAAACATAATAAGGTAAAATTTTAAAATCGATTTTTTCGATTAAATCCATTCGTTTTTTCCAATACAATATGTAGTAAAGTTGATTGACTTGAAAAAAAAATATTGATATAATGTATAAAATTATTCTTTAAAATGGACGCGTTGCTATTATGTTTGCGAAATATCAGGGTTTTGCACTTTCGGCGCGGTGATTGTTGAAAAGAATTTTAGACAGTAAATAAACATTTTGGAGGTTTGTTATGAAGAACAAGAAACAGAAACGCTTATTGCTTTGTCTCTGTTGCGCTATGATGTTCTCAGCAACGGCGGTTGGACTTTCCGGCTGTAACAAGAAGTCCGACGATTCGGTACCTGGTCAGCCCGGCGAGTTTTACTTCGACGGGGATGAAACCACCACTGCAGACGATCAGCTTCTTACGTTTACGGAAGACACGTTTGCATGGACGGTTGGCGGCGTAGAGGTTACCGGCTCTTATACGGTTTCGGGTAATCAGTACGAGCTGACGCTTGGCGATACGGATGAAACCGTTATGGTTACCGTAGGGGAAGGATACGTAGTTGTACTCGATGGCAACGGCAATGAATACACTTTCTTGGAAAAGGTTTCTTATGACGTTGTTGTGAAAGACGCGGACGGAACGGTGATTTCCACGAACTCGGTTTTGAACGGCAAGAAATTTGCGAAACCTGCCGATCCTGAAAAAGCGGGATACGTCTTTGTCGGCTGGTATAAAGACGCAGCTTGCACCGAAGCGTACGATTTCAACGCGGCTATCACGAAAAACACGGACGTTTACGCTTCCTTTAAAGCGGTGTACAGCGTTACGGTAAAAGGCTCGGAAGGCTCGACGCTTTTTGAAGGCACGCTTACGGACGGCGAAAAATTTGCGAAGCCTGCAGATCCCGTAAAAGACGGGTATACCTTTATTGCATGGTATAAAGACGCGGATTATAAAGAATTGTATGATTTTGACGCGCCCGTTACGAAAAATACGACGATTTACGCGTTGTTTGCGGAAACGCCTGTCGGCGCAATCGAATTCGACGTGGAACTCGTAGTAGACGGTGCAACGACGGCTACGCTGACCACGGTTGGCGGCGGCTTATATTTCCTTCCGACCCCTGAAAAGGAAGGCGCAACGTTCGCTGGTTGGTGGGTGAGCCATTACGACGACGCGAATAAACTTTCGTATAAATATGAAGACGGCATGAAGTTGGGCGAACCCACGAAGCTGTATGCGGTTTGGGTAAGCGAAGCTCCTGCAGTTGACGTAAAAGGGAATAAAATTACTTGGGTTGCGGCTGGCGAAGTATCGCAATACACGGTAAAAGTTACCGATCCTAACGGCGAAGTAGTGCAAGATATGGTTTCCTTCTCGTCGTTCACGTATGATTTTGTGAATAAAGCGGCAGGCGATTACGTGATCGAGATTAGCGCAAACGGAACGACTACGACCGTTTATTATCAAAATAAGGGCCTTGACAAGGTATCCGCTTTCAACGTAGAAGGATTTGCTACGTTGCAATTCAACGCGGTTGCAAATGCTGAAAAGTATTTGGTAACGGTTGTTTGCGGAAATCCCGACCACGTACATACCGTAGACAACGGCAATTCTACGACGTATAACTTTGACAACTGCACGATGACAAAAGCGGGCGTTAAGTTTATCGTTGAAGCGGTAGCTGACGGCTACGTATCGTCCGTTTCCGCGGAATACGTTTATACGAGAGATTTGGCTGCCATCAGCGAAGTGAAGGTAGACGACGCAACGGCAAGCGTTTCTTGGGACGCTGTTCCCAACGCGACCTCTTACGTTGTAGAAATCGTAAAAGGCGATAACGTAGAAACGATCAACGTAGGCGGAGATACCTCTTACTCGTTGAAGTATTACACGGGCAAAATGGTAATCAAGGTATATCCTGTTGCAGCAAATTACAACTCTCCCGACGCGACTTCGGTAGAGTACGACAAAGTATCCCTTCCCGCGACGAAGAATTTGGCGTTCGACGGCGCGAATATTGCTTGGGACGAAGTAGTAGGCGCGGCGAAATACGTTGTAAAGATCGGCGACAAAGAATTTGACGCGACGACCAACGCTTTGGTATTCCCCGAAGCGGCATACGTTGACGGACAGGATTCCTATGCGGTAAGCGTTAAGGTTGTAGACGGCGCAGGCGTTGCTTCCGTATATTCCGACGAGCTCGTAATCAATTTGACCACGATGAGTTCTAAGCTGACCTACGAAAAGGGCGTTGTAACCTGGAGTGCGGTTTTCGTTGCGGATCATTATGCGGTTAAGGTAAACGACGGCGCGGAAATGAACGTTGTAAAAACGAGCACCTCGGCTGCGGTTACGTTGACGAAAGCGGGCGAAAACACGATTAGCGTTTGCTATTATGACGCAGACGGAAAAGCTTCCGATTGGGTTTCGATGACGGTAACGGCATACGAAATCTCCTTTGACGCGCTTGGCGGCGAAGAAGTTGCTCCCATTTACAAAGCATACGGCGATCCGATGGATAATTTGCCTACGACTACGTTGCACGGCTATGATTTCGAAGGCTGGTATACGCAGGCTGAAGACGGTACGAAATACGAAGACGTATATTATACCGCAAAAGCAAATACCACGCTTTATGCGAAGTGGCTTGGTCAAGAATATGAAGTAACGTTCGACGTAGGCTTGTACGGTGTCATGGAAGAAAAGACCGCGAAGGTAAGATTTGGTTCGGATTATACTCTTTCCGTTGCAACGTCGCAGGATACGACGAAGGTATTCGGCGGTTGGTATACAGAACCGAATGGTCAAGGCTTTTCGTATACGGATCAGGACGGTAAGAGTGTTCGTCCTTGGGCGGATGTTCAGCCTATTACCTTGTATGCGGCTTGGATCGAAGTACTCAAATATCAGTTGATCGACGACGAAACGGCATATTCCGTATCGCAAAACGAAGCAGGTATGCAATATGCGTCGTACGTTAGAATTCCTGAAAAGTATAACGGATTGCCCGTTAAGCTTATCGAAGCGGACGCATTCAAGAACTGTAAGACGTTGGAAAAAATCGAAATTCCCGATACGATCACGGGTATTACGTTGGGCGTAGGCGGTTATAATGCGAGCGGTTCTGCATTCTACGGCTGTACGGCATTGAAAGAAATTTCCGTATATTGCGTAAAGGGCGACCACGAGGCAAATCCTCACCAGAGATATTATGAAACAATTAACGGCGCGTTGATTTTCAACGATCCGAACAATAAAGAAGTTAAGGAATTGATTTACGTTCCTAATTCTCTTCAGGGCGAATACGAAATTCCTTACGGCGTAACCCACATTTCCGAGAACGTATTCATAAGCACCAAGTTTACGAAAGTTACGATTCCTTCGACGGTAACGTACATCGGCAAACAGGCGTTCTACATGAGTACGACGATGAACTATGTCTTTGCAAAGACTCCCGAAGGCGTTGAAGAAGTTGAATTGA
This sequence comes from Candidatus Scatosoma sp., assembly GCA_045127595.1. GTDB lineage: Bacteria > Bacillota > Clostridia > Christensenellales > Borkfalkiaceae > Scatosoma. Next base: position 41,198 of record JBGVQS010000029.1, read on the forward strand.
CGATCGGCGAAGGCGCGTTCCAAAGCTGTGATTTCACCTCTATTACGTTGCCTGCACGCTTGAAAGAATTCAACGTAACGGCGTTCATGAGCTGTACGGATTTGGCTGCGGTTTATATCGACGGCGAAAACGGCAGATATATCTCTACGGAAGACGGTATGCTTTGCGAAGTGATCAAGGACGAATCCGGCGAAGTTCTCCATAATAAGATTATATATTGTCCCGTTGCGAGAACGGGCGCGTACACGATCCCGATGGACGTTAGAGAAATCGGCGACGGAGCGTTCCAGGATTGTGAAGATTTGACCGAAATCACCATTCCCGGCCACGTAATGAAGATCGGCGCGAAAGCGTTCTATTCTTGCGGCAGCTTGGCAAAGGTAAACTTTGCGGCAGACGGTTTAGGGCTTGAAATCGGCGAACAAGCATTCTATTCTTGTTCCGCATTGACGGAGCTTTATATCCCTGCATCCGTAAAAGTAATTGGTACGAAGGCATTCCAGAGCTGCTCGGGCATCACGAAGTTGACGTTTGCGGACGACGCAACGGCAATCATCGGCGACTCGGCGTTCTATGCGCTTAAAAACTTTACCGACCTCGTTATCCCTAAGGGTATCACGAAGATCGGTGCAAGCGCGTTCGCGTCTACGGGTATTACCAGCGTAACGTTTATGGGTCAGCAGGGCGATCTTGGACTCACGATCGACGAAAAGGCATTCTTTAGCTGTACCGCGTTGACGGAAGTTACCCTTCCCGGCAACCTTGCACATCTTGCGGCGATGGCGTTTGGTAGCAACTCCAAGCTCGTAACGGTACGCGTAGAAGTAGGCGGTTCTGCAGTCATTGCAAACGCGGCGTTCGGTTCTACGTTGACGAATACGGCAAAATATTACGTACAAAACCTTTATATCGGTAAAGACGCTCCTGCATTGCAGATCACGGGTATCTTCGGTACGGACAGCTTAGTATCCGTAAACATTCATGAAGAAAATGAAAACTTCATGTCCAAGGACGGCGTTGTATTCAGTAAAGACGAAACGCAGATTTTGTACTATCCTGCGATGAAAGAAGGCGAATACACGATTCCTGAAAAGGTTCAAGTTATCGGTGCGAACGTATTCGCAGGTAAGATAGGTCTTACCAAGATTACGATCGGGCATCAAGTAACCGAAATCGGCGAATATGCGTTCGACGGTTGTAGCAACCTTGAAGAAGTAGTATTCTTGCCCACGCCCGAAGGGGAAGAACGCGCAACGCTTGACATCGGTACGTATGCGTTTACCGACTGTAAGAAATTGACGAAGATCGATCTTCCTATTGGAACGAGAACGATTGCGGCGCGTGTATTCCAAAACTGCGCAGCGTTGGCTTCGATCACTATTCCCGAAGGGGTTACCGAGCTCAGCGATTATACGTTCAGCGGCTGTGATAGTTTGACGACGATCAAGATTCCCTCCACCGTTACGAATATGGGTGGGTTAGGTACTAGTACGCTGTCGGGCATGGTTGCATTCTACGGCTGCGACGGCTTGACGGAAATTATCGTTGACGAAAAGAACAAAACGTTCATGTCCATCGACGGTTTGCTGTATCAGAGAAATGAAGAAACGAAGCTGCCGCAAATATTGATGTACTGTCCTACGCTTAAAGCAGGTAAGGTAACTATTCCCGCAAGCGTTACGGAGGTATGGAACGCTGCATTCAGCGATAGGATTGAATTGACCGAAGTCATCTTCGAAGACCACGTTGCAGACGCAGAAGGAAAAATCCCCGACCTTACGTTCGGCGAGTATATCTTCTATTTCGGCACGTCTACAAAATGGAATGCAATGAAGCTTGAAAGAGTCGTTCTTCCCGAAGGTATGACGAATATTTCTGCAAAAGTGTTCCGTTATGCAAAAACGCTTAAAGAAATCGTTATTCCTACTACGGTTACGACCATTCAGGGGGATGCGTTCTACGAATTGACGAATCTTGAAAAGCTTACCTTCACGGAAGGCGGCAAGGAAGGACTTGTGTTGGCAGACGCTACTGTTGTAAGCGACAACTATGGTTCATATTACTACGGGGTATTCAATAATATCAAGTCCACAAAGCTTTCGACGATTACCTTGCCTGAAAGAACGCAGGCGATTGGTTCGTATGCATTCTACAATATGGAAAATCTTACCTCGATCGTAATCCCTAAAGGCGTTACGGAACTCGGTAAATATGCATTCTCCGGTTGTAAGAAATTGACGAGCGTTACTTTTGCGGAAGGCTCGCAACTTGAAAAGATTGGCTATCAAGCGTTTGGATATGCTGGATTTACGAGTATTACAATCCCCGAATCGGTAACGAGTATCGGCGGGTATGCGTTCTATCAAACGAAGCTTGAAAGCATCGAAATTCCCGCAAGCGTTACGATTATCGGTGCAAAAGACGGCTCTTACGGCGATTACAGCGCGTTTGCTTATTCCAAGCTCAAGACGGTAACCTTCGCGAAAGGCTCGCAGCTTGAAACGATCAGCCAAGGCGCGTTCCAGAACTGTACGTTGTTGGAAAGCATCGAAATCCCTGCAAGCGTTAAGACGATTGCGCTCAACGTATTCAGCGGTTGTACTTCGCTTAGCAGCGTAACCTTCGCAGAAGGCTCTAATTTGGAATCCATCGGCAATACGGCGTTTGCAAGCACGGCGCTTACCTACTTTGCATTCCCCGTAAGTACGAGCAACTTGGATCTCGGGGAGAGCTTGTTCAGCGGTTGTAAGCTTTTGACGACGGTACACCTTTCGAAATCGGTTGTCAATATCGATAACGTATTCTCGAAGTGTTCTGCGATTAAAACGGTTACGATCGATTCGGATAACATGAACTTCGAAGCGGATAAGAGCGGCTTGCCTTTGATCAACGGTTATGGCGGCACGGCGATTTATCTTGCACTCGGTCAGCTTGACGGCGATACGTTCATCGTACCCGAAGGGGTTCGTGAAATCGGTCCTAGAGCGTTTGAAGGTCAGCCGTTTAAGAACATCGTGCTTCCTTCTTCCTTGTTGCAGATTAGCGAATATGCATTCTATAACTGTAACGCTCTTGAATCGGTAACCTTTAAAGAAGGTTGTCAATTAGAAACGATTGGGAAGTACGCATTCCGTTTCTGCTCGAATTTAAAAGAAATCAATCTTCCCGATACGGTAACGGAGATCTACGAATATGCGTTTGCGGATTGTTCGGGCGCAACCACGTTGAAGCTTCCCGCAAATATTGAAAAGCTTGGCAATTACGCATTTGCGGCTACCGACTCTTTGAAATCCGTAGAATTCCCTGCATCGCTTAAAGTTACGGGACAATATACGTTCGCATACAGCGGCGTTGAGAGCGTGAAATTCAACGAAGGTATCGAATATCTCGGTTTGGCTTGGTCTTCGACTACGACTACGGTTCCGACTACGCTTACGTACAGCACTACGTCTGGCTTATTTGTCTATTGCGACAACTTGAAGACGGTAACGCTTCCTTCTTCGCTTAAGGGCATGGGTGCGTACACGTTTGCGTATTGTTCTTCCTTAGAGGGAATCGAGCTTTCTGCAAATCTTGAATTGATCGGTCAAAATGCATTCCGCGGTACGGGGCTTAAGAGCTTCACCGTTCCTGCAAACGTAACGGTTTTGCATAACTATATCTTGGCGGAATGTCCTAACCTTACGAGCGTAACGTTCCACGATGGTATTACGGAGTTGAAGCAGTACGTATTCAAAGCCAGTGCACAGCTTACGGACATTGTATTGCCTACGTCCGTAACCAAGATCGGTTCCGATTGTTTCTACGGCACGGCAATCACGACCATGGACTTGTCCAACATTAAGATTACCAGTGCAACGGCAAACTTGTTCAGAGATTGTACACAGCTTACGAGCGTAACGCTTCATCCCGACTCGACGGCTATGGGTAACTACTTCTTCGCAGGCTGTACCTCTTTGGAAACGGTAACCATTCCCAGCGGTATCAAATATCTCGGTACGTATACGTTCCAAGGCTGTACCGCGTTGAAGGAAATCACCCTTCCTTCCGCAATGACGCTAATCGGTACGAGTGCGACGGCGGCTACTAATAGCTCCGCTGCGTATACTTTCCAAGATTGTACCAGCCTTACTACGGTCAACGGTTTGGAAAAAATTACGAAGATGTCGAAAGGTGTCTTCGCAGGCTGTACCTCTTTGGCAGAAGTGAATTTGGCTGCTTGTACGCAAATCGGCTATGAAAACTTTATGGGTTGTACGGCGTTGAAGAACGTAGTGCTTCCTAAGGTAACCTCTGTCGGTGCGAATGCGTTCGACGGCTGTACGTCGCTTGAAAGCATTGAAATAGGCGCGAAGGTTACTACCGTAGGTAAATATGCGTTTGGTAACTGTCCTAAACTTACGACCGTTACGATGAACGATACGAGCAGTAGCGTAGGTACGTATGCGTTTGCAGGCTGTACGTCGTTGAAAGAATTTGCAATTCCTTCGGGCGTTTCGTCGCTTGGCGAAGGTACGTTTGACGGCTGTACCGCATTGACGTCGGTTACGCAAAAGACCTTGAAACTTACGACCATCGGTAAATATGCGTTCAGAAATTGTACTGCATATACCAACGCGGTTCTTCCCACGACGGTGAAGACGATTAACGATTTCGCGTTTGTGGATTCGGGTATCACGTCGATTCAAATTCCTAAGACTGTTACAAGCATGAACGGCAGCGCGTTTGCTGGTTGTAAGAACCTTACTTCCGTTACGATTGCTGACGGTAACACCTACTTTAAGGTAGGCGCGAACGGCGCGATTTACAGTGCGGACGGCACGAAGCTTGTTTACTATCCTGTAAACAGCGGTTCGGACGTTGCTGATTTGAGAAACTTGGGTATCAAGGAAATCTCTAAATATGCATTTGCTGGCAACCTTAGCGTTAAGACCATTTATCTTCCTGACGATATGGTAGAAATTGCGGACTATGCATTTGCAGAATGTACTTCTCTTGTAACCGTCATCATGCCTGATACGTTAGAAATTATCGGCGACCATGCATTCGACGGCTGTACGGCACTTACAAATCTTACGTTGCCTGCAAACTTGAAGACGATCAATACGTATGCGTTTGCAAACTGTCTTGCATTGACCGAAGTTACTATTCCCGAAGGCGTAACGGATCTTGCAAACTACGCCTTCGACGGCAGCGGTATCACGACGATTAACTTGCCTGCGACCTTGAAGACGATCGGTACGTACGTATTCCGTAACACGGCAAACCTTGGCGACGTTGTAATTCCTACTTCGGTATATTCGATCGGTAACTATGCGTTCAACGGAAGCGGCTTAACCAGCTTCACTTGGACGGGTACGACGGACGAAGACAATGCAATCACGATGGGTACGTATATGTTCAAAGAAGCGGCAAGACTCCGCACGGTTGTTCTTCCCGAAGGCTTGTTGAAGCTGACGAGCGAAATGTTTGTAAATACCTTGTCGCTTGAAAGCGTTCAATTCCCTTCGACGTTGACGGCTCTTGTTGGTAGCGGATTTGAAGGAAGCGGTATTCAATCGATTACGATTCCTGAAGGAATTACGGAAATTCCTGGGGAAACGTTTATGAACTGTACTTCGTTGAAGACGGTTGTTCTTCCCGATTCTATCGTAACGGTTGCATATCGTTCGTTTAAGGGTTGTACGGCTCTCGAAAGCATCAATATTCCTAACGGAGTTTCTAAGATTGGTTATGAAGCATTCTACCAATGCGCTTCGTTGAAAGAAATCACCGTTCCCGAATCGGTTGCAACGGTGGAAAGGGGCGTCTTTGAGGGTTGGACTGCGGAACAGACGATTTATATTGAAGCTTCCAAGATTGACGTAAATAAGGGCTGGACCTATTCGCATACCATTTCTACGTCGAAAAACTTGCGTCAGACGTGGATGTCGAACGGCGAATTCCCTTGCGATGCAAAGATTATCTACGTTTAATTAAAACGGCTACGGCATAGCTCCCTTCCGCCGAAAGGCGGAGGGGAATGCCCCAAAATGCTATTTATCAAAAAAATGAATTTATTTTGGAAAAATTTTCATTTTTTTCGATAATATAGTTGACTTTTATTAAAAAAAGTGATATTATGTATAAAAGGGTAAAACAAAAACCCTATGTGAGCACGAAAAAAAACTGTCGTATTTTTACGGCAAAAGGAGAGTGAATTATGGCTACACAATTATTTAAGAAGTACTACACACGTCTTGCGAAAGAAGGCTGGCTGAAAGCAACGTTTTGCGCGTTGATTGTTGGTTTTGCCACGGTTTTGGTTTCTGCGTCCGTGATCTATTGGGCGATGGGAAGTCAAAAAATGCTTTGGCTTGCAGCGATTATCGGCTTAGCGGTAGCCGGCGGCGTTTTACCTCTCTTTTATTTCACAAAGTTCCGACCTTCGGACAAAGAGATCATGCAACGCATTGACGAATTGGGCTTGGAAGAAAGAATGATCACCATGAAAGCATTGGAAGGGGATAATTCTTACATGGCGCAAAGACAAAGAGAAGACGCGATGAAAGCGTTGAAAACCATGGATTCGACTATGTTGAAATTCGCGGTTTCGATTCCTTTGGTTATTGCGTTATCCATCGTTGCTGTTGCAAGCGTTGGTACGACCACCGTTTATGCTACTGCGAAGAAATCGGGTAAAGCTTACATTGAAGAGGCAGTTGAAAAGTACGAAGAATCACAGCTTGAAGAATACGAAATTACCTATGAGGTGGAAGGCGACGGCGAAATTATCGGCGAAATTATCCAGCTCATTAAAGAAGGTGAATCTGGCGAAGAAGTTTTCGCTGAACCTATGGAAGGTTGGGTATTCGGATATTGGAAAGATGCGGCTCATCCCGACTTCGTTCCCGCTTTTGAAAACGATCCTGCTTTGAATCCTTATCATACGGCGACGGAAGTAAAGAGAGACGTTGTCTATATTGCAGTGTTTATCGAAGCTGAAGAAGGCGGCGATCCCGACGATAAAGAACCCAGTGATAAAGAGGGCGAACCTTCGGATGAAGAGTCAGATGCGCCTCCTCAAGATGACGATATGCCCCCTCCTCCCAAAGATAGTCCTGACGGCGGTGGCACGGGAGATGACAACGATAACTGGAAAGACGGCGAAACGCCTTCCGCTCCTGATATGGGACCTGCGGGCGATACGGCTGCGGGCGAAGTTGCCGGAAACGGTAATATCGGCGGAGACGCAGGCGACGTTATCGGCGGATATTTCGGTTCGTTCGCTGGATAATCTGTGTAAAAAAACGTATAAAAAAATGCCTCGTTTGCATAGCAAACGGGGTATTTTATTTACTTGTAAATAATCTCAGTGAAATCCAAGTGAAAATATTAAAAATTTTTTTAGTTTTTTCAATTTTCTCGATTATTAAGTTTACTTTTATGGATAAAGATGATATAATGTATAAACAGGATTTTGTCGAAAAATAGAAATCGGCAAATTTTAACGAAGACAATAAAATTTTTAAAAGGGATTTATTATGGTTACAGAAAAAGACATCGAACAGTTTTGCAAACAATGCGCGAACATTTTTGAACAGGTTTCCCGCGACGTCATCGGTCAGAAAGACGTTGTTGAAGGAACGATCATTGCGATGATCGCAGGCGGTAACGTATTGCTTGAAGGTGTACCCGGCGTAGGGAAAACGCGTTTGGTAAGAAGTTTGGGTAAAGTATTTGATTTGCCCTTCTCCCGTATTCAGTTTACCCCCGACCTTATGCCTGCCGACGTTACCGGTACGAACATTATCGTAAAGGACGAAAACGGCAATTCAAGCTTCCAGTTCCAGCCCGGTCCTATTTTCAGCAACATTATTCTTGCCGACGAAATCAACCGTGCTACGCCCAAAACGCAATCCGCGCTTTTGGAAGCCATGCAGGAACACACCGTTACGGTTATGGGTGTTTCGAGAAAACTGCACGAACCCTTCTTCGTACTTGCTACGCAGAACCCGATCGAACAAGACGGTACGTATCCTTTGCCTGAAGCGCAAATGGACCGTTTTATGTTCAAACTTATCGTTCCTAACCCTAGTCTTGAAGAGTTGATGGAAATCGTTTCCATGACGCAAAAGACGATGGCGGAAGTGGCAGAATGTGCTTGTACAGGAGAAGAACTGCTTCGCATGCGTGAAACGGCAAATCAAATCCCTGTTGCAGACGAAGTGCTTCGGTATGCTATGATTATGACGTCGGCGACGCATCCCCATA
>JBGVQS010000030.1:0-18751 GCA_045127595.1 Candidatus Scatosoma sp.
CACGTATAAAGCTTGTTTGAAAACAAATCGAAATACACAACTCCTGCGGAAGGTGCGGCAAGCGCACTCGTGCTTACCTGCCCTGTGTCTTTATCGAACGGATAAAACTTCCCGTCTTCGCCGAGCTCGCCGGGGATAAAATTCCCGACGTTTTCAAGAACTTCTTCCGCTCTAATCGCGTAAATCTTTGCTTCCTTCGCCGCCTCTTGCGCTGTTGTCGCCGAGTTAGCCGCGGCCGTTGCGTCGGTAGAAGCGTTATTTGCATGCGTTTGCGCTGTCGCAGAAAAGATTTCCGCGGCTTCCCTTGCAGCTTCTGCCGCGTTCTTTGCAGTTTCCGCGTCTCCCTTTGCTTTCTCGGCATTAGATTTCGCAAGCTCTGCGGCTTCTTTTGCGGTTTCTGCGTTATCAGCTGCCGTTTTTGCCTCTCCCGCGGAATCTGCCGCTTCTCCTGCCGAGGTAGCTGCGCTATCGGCGGAATCTTCGGCTATTTTTACTTTTTCATTAAACGCCTCTGTTTCTTTTTGAAAGGACTCATTGACTTTACCAGGAATAGAATTATACAACGCAAGAAGATTTTCTTTTGATGGCACTGTCAAACCGTCGTCTATAAATGAAGAATTCTCTATAAATTTTACTTTATCGAATGGATAGCTGTTTTCATAATCACCTGTAATCGAATTATAATCCGTCACGACAAAAAACTGAACGCCCCACTCACCGGGAGTATTATGCACAAGCGTAGGAATTTTCAGACGGAATACGCGCGGCTCTCCCTCAATGTTGTCCATTTTTGCAGGGTTCTCGTGAAAGATTTCCCCGTCTATGGTTTTCTCGAACGAGGCGAGAATAGCCTCGCCGTCGCTCAAAAGAAAATCGTCGAGTTCTACCTCGACGAATTGCCTCGTTTTTTGATGTACGTTCAAATGCACGTTCACGTCGCCTTTCAGCTCCGCGTCTTTCCATTTGACCGACATATCTTGATACAAAATTGCTCTTATGATATGTTCTTTCATAGAAATGCTCCTTTATAAAATTACATAGGCATAGGATCTGTCGGATTGACGTACGTATCCCACGCATAATATTCCATATCCTTGGTGAGCTTGAACGTAAACGTTTTTTGGTATCCTATCCACGTGCTGGTACCGTCCAAAACGAAATAGAAACCGCGCACGTGCGTATTTTTAACGGTAATTTCCACGCCGCGCGGAAATTCAAGGTCGCCCCGTCCATACGAAACACCGTCAACGTAGAAAGAGAAAGAAACTTCCTCTTCGTGCGACGTCGTATCTGCCACGGTAAGCGTGTACGTTGCACGCGCTTGCGGCTCGTTGTTCTTCTGCATTGCCACAAGGTAAATCGTCGTCAAAAACGCCTCATTTTGCGCGTTTTTATTCTCGCCGAATATTAACTGGCGATTGCCATTTTTGTCAATTCCAACCAAGCCCCAACTCTTTGTAGCGTCAATATAATCGTTTACGCTTGACGGCAACGTGATCTCTACGCGCTTATTTTCTTCGTCCACAGTGAAGGTGGGAAGGTCGTCAAGCACAAGGTAGTTATACGTATCGCCAAGGTTAACGTGCCGTTCAAATCGATTGATGGGTAACGCCGAAATAAACATTTGCAATTGACTGCAAGAGCCGCCGACAAGAGCGCAGAAATTCGACATACCACTACCAATCACGAACTCGCGCCACGTTTGTCGGAAATGATATTGCGCGGCGAACTTCAACGCTTCCGCTGAGTTCTTCTTTATGAGCCAGTCATAAAGCTGAAATGCGGGCCTTTTTTCTTCGTTGCTGTTCCACGACGACGGGGAAAAGTTCAAAGCACTGGGCTTTTGCGGATATTCGTGGGCTATTTGCTGACGAATATACCGTTCTGCCAAAGCCGCAATTTTTGCCTTTTCGGTTTCTTCGGTTGAATAATAGCCGTCGTAGATATATGCACCGTTGAATTGCGTTTCGTCTGCCGTCCACCCCCAATCCATCGACATTCTCGTTTCGTTGGGCTCAAAAATTAAATACGGGATTCCAGAATACGGATCGGCAATTAAGCCTTGGAACCAAACAATAATATAACAAGGATATGCTTTATCCAACGTGCACGTAATTGTTTCGTTATCCTCATCAACAGTCCAACTTAAATCATTTTCAGTGATTACCCAGTTAGAATTATCGGGCGTTGGTCCTGTTTTTAACAATTGAAAATCAAGTTTTTCCATTTGCCCGAAACTATCGCAATATCGAACCGCCCTTTGCGCTCGGTCGAATTTTGTTCCAGTATACAAGCTTGTTGCACTATCAGGTGCTTTTTCGGACTTGTACCCCACAGCAAAATTATCGAGCATTTCCCATTGAAAATAGATACTGTTTCCAAGCGCAAGGTGCTTTATCGGAGCAAATGCCGTCATAATCGAATCTCCGCTTTCCGCATAACTCGTAAACATAGCGCAAGTCAACGGCTCTGCGGTCGTAAACGAAACGATGTCTGCCAGAGCGTCTTTCGTTATGGACAGCGTATTGCCCGTGTATGCTTCGTGCGTAAACACAAGAAACTCTTCCCAGTTGATAAAGCGATTACACCACTTCGTCGAAGATATATCACTCGTTTTAATTTCGTTCTTTACGCCGATATATGTGGATAACTCTGCATAGTCAACAAGGCAAATCGTAGCGTCAACGTGGTTTTCGTAAATCGCCATAGCCACGTTGTAAACGCTTTTTTCGTCAATAAGGGTACCGACAGTTGGAATATCGTCCACGCGCTCAAATCGGTACACGCGGATTTCCGTATGGTTGCCGAGTTTCTGCACCAGCCCTTTGACGTGTTCCCCGAACGCTTCGCTATCTACCACCTCCGACTGTTGGTTGTAGAAAAGCGTTGCTTCGTAGTCTTCCGCGCTGATCATAGGCTTATACTGTCGTACTCGCGCGTTCACGACGGGAATATAGGTAGGCTGAAAAAGCAAATCCGCAAATGGCGCCGCCGTATCTTTTCCTATAAAAGCAGACAAGTATGCTTTTAAGTTCATTCCTGTATTACCTACTGCGCCGTTGGTCGCTGTGCCTATTATATTCGCCAACGCCGGCTTCGTAAGTGCGTCGGCAAGATTATTCCCTTGCGCTATACGGTGTGCCAACTCCGTGTAATTTTTTGTGAATCGCGTGTATTTCAACGCATACCCTTTACTATACGGATACGCAACCGAGACATCCGACAACGCTTCGTAGTCTTCCTGCTCGTATAGATACGCCTGTATATCGCCAACAACAATGCCATCCGTTTCTCCGACGATCATAGAAATCGGCTGATAAATTGTTGATTGCGTAGGTATGACTGATGTCGTTTCGGATATTTCCGAACCGCTGTCCGACCTTGCGGAAATGTAGCCGTTCTTGTACGGCTCGACAACAGTTCCCACGTTAGTATCGTTTATGCAGACCATATTTTCCACGTAGCTATCAAGAGCCGTGCAATATTGGTCTATCGCGCTACTTAAAACCGCTTTTGTGAGCGGCGGCAAATCGCCACTCGTCAACATCTCACCGTTCCAAAACGGGCGAAAATAAATCTCGTTTTTATACAACGCAGGGAACATTTTTTTATAGCTCGCTATATCAAGCATAACTTCAAAAAGATGTTTCCCTGTAAAGGTGAATTCGGGGCTTTCTTCCGTCGCGTATTCTTCGGCGTTGTTGCGGAAGACATACTTGTTGACGCCGTTTGCCGTTCTCGTCGGCGTAACGTCCAGAATTCGCTGAATAACGTCTTGAATTGAACTCGCGCCAATCGATACGCTTGAACTTACCCCCACGTAAAAATAGCTGGTATAAGTAAGCGTCATTTTTGTTGAATTGTCTTCCACCCACCAATTATATTTCAGGCGTAATTTTATAGAATATTCGCCCTCTTGTGTTAAAGGTATTCGGTGAACATTATCCAAATAGCGACTATTGCTCATAGAAAGTGCTGACGTACTCTCTTGTTTTTGCCCGTTGGGGTAGGTGATCACAATGTTAAAGCTTGTTATAGTAAACTTTACGGACGCGGTGTTGCTATAACTAAAACTACTTAAATTATCATTAAAATATAGTGGTTCACCTTTCGGCAACAATTGATTAAAAATAATAGGACTATAACCTTTATTTTCATCAGCCTTCGGAACTCCATTTGTTCCGCTGTATGCGTAATCCCATTGAATAGGTGCTTGTGCATAATCTCTTGGAATAGGGTTTTTGAATGTAAGATTATCCACAGGCTCTTGTTCAAGTTTTTTTACCTCATCAACAAATTCTATGTTATGACTCCAAGTTTCCCACCCGTCCTTTCTCGTCATTTCAGCAGTATCTCGCGCGACGATCATGCGGATGAGCGTTTCTTGTCCTGCAAACTTGATTTCTATGGGGATATTGACCTTAAACTGCCCGTCAATCCTTACACTGTACTGGTCAAACTCCGATTGCCGCATATCGGTCATAAGGACTTTTGCCGTGCCGTGCGTTTCGTCCAAAACGCTTTCCCACGTTATCGGCAGATTAATGTATTTCCCCACGGGAACTTTGCTCCCGTTCGGAAACTCCATTATAGCCGATTCGATTTTATTGATTTGAATTGCCATAATTCTCCCAATGAAAAAGGACGACTTAACTGTCGTCCTTTTTCAACTTCTCGATTTTTGCATTTAACTGCAATATTTTTTCGTTTCGTCTTGCCTTACGCTCCTGTTTGCGTTCTTCTGGCGTTTTGAATAGTCTCTCTTTTTTCACTATAAGAGAAAACATATTGAACAAGAACGCTACAAAAGATATTATTAGAATCACCAAACGCCAATAAAAGCCTTTGTCGAATATAGTTCCCAATACATATTGCGGATCGCGTAAAGCGTATTCAAGAAAAAACATCAAGCTCGCCAAAAATGTAAGCAAGGAAAAAGCAAAAGCAATTATCGATATAATTCTTTTCATACCGTACCTCCAAGTGATATTATTCTATCACGAAAGAGCCGATAAGTCAACCGATTATTTACGGTTTCGCAAAGTAGAATACCCACGGCGTTCGCGGTATTGGTCTAAATCGTAATCCGACCACGCCTTATCGCGTTCATACGCCGCTTGTTTTGACGCGAACGAGATGGTGTCCGAGACTGCCATTGTAGCGAGTGCCGCCCAGTTCTGCGAAGCAATCGCCGCCGTGTACGCTATGATTTTACCGCCGACCTGTTGCGCGGCTTGGAGTTGAATTTGCAAAGTAGGCGAACCCGACACGTTCGACATAACAAGCGAAAGTGTTTGTTGTACGCCCGTCTTTATCATATCATAGGCGAACACGCCGATGGATTCTTTATCCTTGCCATCTCCGTCGCCTTTCTTTTTCTTATCACCTGCGGCTTTCGGCTTATTCTCCCGATCACCATCAACGGGCTTTTCGGGGGAAGCTGTTTCGCCCTCATCCGTCACTTTCTTCGTGAAGTTAAAGGTTGCGCCTGTTATATCCATATCCGCCCTCCTTACCCGTCGCTATACGTGGCGACCGTTTCTTCCCGTTGCATAAGCGATAATGCAAAGGTCATATACGCGCCGCTCTCGCGCTCGCAGGTTGCCTGTATGATGTAGTACGTCGTCGTGATGTCCTTATCGGGATATTCTTCCACAATCGTGATTTCGTATTTCCCGTTGCTTTGATTTAAGAACGGATTATCCAAGTCGTCCAACGTTCGTTCGGTAAAATCACGGAGTACATTGCCGATATAATCGTCCTTGTAAAGGATGTAGAAAGACTTTGCATAGCCCGCCGAAATGTATTCCGTTGCGGCGGTGAAACACCCTGCTTTCAAAGGGTTTGAGACATTGAACGCAACGCCGTGACTACCACGCCGCAAAGCGACCTCGTATTTCGTACCGTTTGCCAATATAAACGATTTGACGGTATTCGACAGGAGCGCGCCACCCTCGCGGACAACGTGCATATAGCCTTTGATGTTGTAGGTCGTAGGGAATACACCACCGTCAACATCGCCCGTCGTCGTGGGCTTGCCGTATCGAAAATTACTCCAAAACGTGTATTCCACCGTTTTTTTCTCGTCTTCGTCTGTTTCCGTTACATAGAAAGAGCCGTCCACAGGTCCAAGTATGCTTTCCAGCGTTTTATTGACCGCCGCGTGTACCGCCGCATCCTGCGAAGCTACCTTACATTTATAGTCAATCGTAATCGTCTGGGAAAGCGTACCACGCAAAGAGAAAGGCTCGATCTCACAAGACATCACGCCGCCGTAGATTGCCGCAGGTTCGTTGTTCGTATCTTTTTGATACGCTACATAGAACTCGGGGCTACCGTGCGCGGTGTTCAACATTGTCTGCAAAAACTTAGCTATGCTCGCACCGTTGATGTACTTTTCTTCGTTCTTGAATTTCATATTGAAAAGCTCTTTTTCGACTGCCATACTTTACTCCTGTTCCCAGCCATTGCTCGCCATAAGCGCGGCGAACTCGCTGATAGATTTTTCAATATACTGCGGTTTGCGACTGGTCTTATTTGCATACAAGGCATACCGTGCAGGCTCATAGCCGTGTTTAACCTTGTAGCCGTCGCCACTACTTACAATTTGATTGCCGTTCTTCTTCAAGTTGCCGGGGAAAGGCGAGATAATAACGCCCTTTCGTTTTATTACGTGGGGATAGGAATTGTCGTCGCGTTTGGGCGAATTCTTTTTGATTATTCGCACAAGGTCGGTCACGTATTCGTGTAATTCCTCGTTCTCCATCTCCATAGTGTTATCCTTCCAGCGTGAGCTGATACCTGTATTTCTTTTTAAAATCCCCAGCGTTTATCTGCTTTTTAAGGAACGATGTGATTTTGAATTCCCCAACATTCGGCACGGTGATTTGATAACCCGTCCTATCGAGATTATAAGCCGTTTCGTGGATGAAAGCCGTCATTTGCTTATCTTCCTTGTAGCGATCGTCTTCAAAACTCGAATACACGTTTAGCGGCGACGTCGTTTCTATATCCACCGTTGCAAGGATTTTTTCTCTATCCTCAACGCGGAAGATTTGACAATTTTTGTATCGGATCATATTTCACCACCCGAAAATATGATATTCGGTTCAAGCCCTGCAATCTGATTCCAAACAATCGTAGGAATAATGGTAATCAATCGTTCTTGCAGGTTTTTAATTTCCACGCTCTCGTCGTTCTTTCTCTGCTGGCCGTTGTCAAGCCCGACAAAATCGCCGCTCCTGTCAATCGCCCACGCGATATTGAGAAGAATGTCCTTGACGTCTTCTTCAAGCTCGTCAGCGTGAGTCGCAATCAACCGTTTTCTACGGTTCTTCATCGACGTATAGACAACGTAATCATAGAACGCAAGATGCGTATAGTCAAGGAGTTGTGTAAGACTTTCGGTGCTGTCTGCTACGATCCCCTTATTTTTGAGGTCGGTCTCGGTTATCATAATAGGATATTTCTTCATACTCTTACCTCATACGGAAACCGCCGCGAACGTATTGATTGACGATTTGCGCGGCTCTTTTGCTTGCAAGGTTCACTTGCTTTACGGTGAGCGTTTCGCCCAAAATAGCCCCGTCTGACGCGCCCATAACGCCCAAATGAACGCCAAAGCGCGCGTAAAGTTTTTGAGTTTCTTCCCCTGCTTCTTTCATATCGGCATTGAGAAAGCCAAGCGCATTATACGCCTGCGCCAACTTGATTTCTTTCGGCACTTCTACCGACGGCGCGCGCGGAAAGGTCAGCGGTTGCATAGGACGGCTTTTTCGCCCGGGATAAACAAGCGTTTCCATTTGCTCGATGGAGCGCGTGAGATACTGTTCCTTTTCTTCGTCGTCAAGGATTTCCCAGAACAACCGCAAGCCGTTGTATTTGTCGAGATGCATAGCGATGATCTCGTTAGCCTCGGCAATGGTGATATAGGTATTTTCGCTTACAGTAAGCATAAAGCCCTCCTTATAACACGAGAGCGTAAGGCGACGGAAAGACCGCCGCCTTTACTCTCTTTTGTTTTAGGTCGAAATCTGAACGCCACGGAGAACGGCTGCTTTCTTCGTGTTCTTCAATGCGACTGCGGCGGTCATTTCCACCGAGCCTTTCTGTACGGCTTCAGGGCGCGAGAAGTCGGGAAG
This sequence comes from Candidatus Scatosoma sp., assembly GCA_045127595.1. GTDB lineage: Bacteria > Bacillota > Clostridia > Christensenellales > Borkfalkiaceae > Scatosoma. Next base: position 8,142 of record JBGVQS010000030.1, read on the forward strand.
CCTGCTCGTGATGAGCGAAGAACCGCCTTGCGTGGTTACGCCGATAAAACCGTCACGGTCAAGGTTGACGGCGTAAATATCCGTTTTGCCTGCCGTGGTCGGAATAGCGAACTTGGACTCCCCCGCCTCCTTGTCATAATATTCGCCCATATCCAACAGCTTAATGCCGTTGTAGGCTTCGACGGGCGTGCCAAACGCGCTCTCTTCTCGCGTAAGATAGCCAGCCCTACGAGCCGCCGACGCGAGTTTCACTTTCATATGCCTATTCATAAGCAACGCGTTGGGCTTTGCAAGCATAGAAGCTATCAGCTCTTCTACTTCGTCGATAAGCGCAAAGGCTTCCGTTTTTTCATCCGTCCACGCCGACACATTCACGGTGGACGTCTTCTCGGTATCGGCACCAGCCAACAACTTGGAAAGTCCATTGAACTGCGTATAAGAACCAGTCGCGCTGTCTTTCGCTTCAACGCCGTTAACAGCAAGATAGTGGAAAAGATTTGCCGTAGCCTTAATCTTATCTTTGAGCTGAAACTGCACTTCGTCGTTTGCACCCGATGTTTGCGCGATTACACGGTCGATTTCAAACAAACCGCCCATGATAACAAGGTGCGTCGTTTCCCCCTTGCGCTTTGCATCGTTTGCGGTGTAGTCCTTGTTGATAGTACGAGTTGCTGCACCCGAAGGGGTAATAAGGCGCTGATAGCCGTACGCCAGCGTAGAACCGCTACCGTTTGCCGCGATTGCATCGTCGAAAATAAGCATATCAAGGAGATCCGAGTTTCTACGGAATTCGTCCACGATAAGCTGGTCGATATGATCTCTTAAACCTACTTTGTATTCTGCCAAAGTCAACATAATGGTAATTCTCCTGTAATTTATTTAAGATTGGTTTTTGCCGCGATAGCCGCTCCCCACTCCGCATTCGTCGGAGCGGTAGGCTTTCCGTTACCATTTGCCCCCGTGCCGGGAACGTTGTTTCCGTATCCGATTCCCGTGCCGTTGGGCGGCGTAACGAAAGCAGTCGGGCAGGCTGCTTTTAATTCTTCGGTAAAAGCCTTTTCGTACGCTTCGTCTGCTTCACCCTTATCCGTGAGCGTCAGCTTGTCATAGTCAAGCATTTTCGTCACAAGGGGTTTCAAATCGGGGCGCACGTTGAGCTTTACCAGTAAGCCCTCAAATGCCTTGTCTTTGGTTTGTTTGACCTTTTCCGCTTCGGTATCCGTTTTGAACTTGCGCAAGGTTTCAAGCTCCGTAGGATCCTGATACAGTTCTCCGCCCTGCTTATATTTCGCAACCTCACCCCTTGCCGCATCCCTTTCAGTCGTGATCGTTTGGATTTGCCTTTTCAAGTCTTCCTGCTCTTTGTGGAATTCGTCAAGGATGTGGTCGATTTGTTCATCCGTATAACCTTTTGCTTTTAAGTCTTCTCTTTTCATAAAAATTTCTCCTTACACTTTTTCGTCACGGTTCGCTCCGCTCCGAGATTTTTATGTTTTGCCACATATCGCCGTGACCGCATTTTTGCCATAATAAAAGGACAGCGCCGAAACGTTGTCCTTAATCGCCTACTTTATACTTTGCATTTGACTGCAAAAAATCAATCTTTAATCGGTTCAAACGGTATTCCCATTATGCCTTCCATAAGGTCAACATGTTCACCCGATACCACTACCACTAAATGTGGATGTCCCTTATTTCGTAAAAGCTCTTTCAGCGGTTCAGCCGCCTGTTTCAGCTCTTTCAACGAAATTTGTGTTCTTTCCATCGTTCCACCTCCTTATTTTTCTATACAAAAAAGCACTTTGCAGTCAATTGCAAAATGCTTTTAATCGTTGTCGTGATATTTACATGAAAGACATATTTCCCTAAAATTCTTCTTGCTTCTTGCTATTTCAGGAAGACTATCAGGTTTCAAATATCCTTCAGCTATTGTGCAGTTCTCAACACAATCGTCGAAAGAGATTGTTTCCCCATCCAACAAAGGACAACTTCTATTCTCGTTTCCCACGTTTTAATACCTCCTTTAGCATTTTTTTTACGTTCTCATCGAACTCTGAGCTCTTAAACGATGTAGCAATCTTGCCCGTTTCCACATTCAAATAAGTAGCGCCTTCGGATGAGAAATATTGGATAGACTTACCATTCCATTTTACAATAGAAATTACTGCGTTTTGGATATAGCTCTCCGCCTCACTTCTTTCAACGAAGTGCTTTCGTTCTTGGTTGATATGTTGATCGTCATATTCATATGTTGTAACGTCTATCGTTTGCGGTGGAATACGAATTGAACCTTTAACACCCTGCTCTTTTAATTTAAGAACCGTTCGATAGTCGCTCGGTGCACAATCTGGGTTGTCGCGTTTATATGCACTATACCCTTGAAAAGTCCTTTCCAATCGAGCATATCGCTCTTGTGTATTTTTATTATACTTGATTTGTTGGAATTTTGCAAGCGTTTTCGGCATATTTTCCGCGCCAACAACATCCTTCCAGCGTTCATATTGCTGTTGATCTCCGTAATGGCGTTTCCAGGACAGCATTTCTGGTGATTGTTGTTCTCTCGGCTTGCGCACTTCACGCCTAAACGCGCCGAGCGATTTATACGGCGGTTCTTGCCCAAGCTCTTTATAATGCAATTTCATCCGTTCGTATTCGACGATTTCTGCGTTCCATTGCCGCATTAACTGTTGACCTTTGGAATATTCCGCTCTCGCCCGTTCAGTCTGCTGAAACACGCGCCCGTCGCCGTCTGGCTTCCACGTTCGGTTGGACCGTTCAAGGGCTTGCCGCCTTTCTTCTTCGCTGTAAAGCTCCACGTGATAGGTCGACCACGGGTGTCGGCAATTTGGATGTATAATAGAATAGCCAGACTTGAACGCCGTTTTATATAGCGCAGGGTATCGGCTATCGTTCCCCGATATGCTATACACGCGCCCTTGATACACGGCACAGCTATCGCACGTAGGCGAAACAATGCCGCACTCTACAAGGTCAATACCTTCGCGTAGAGCCTGTTGTATCATCGACAGGTTTTCCGTTTCGGCTCTCGTTGTTCGTGCCAACATAGCCGCATATTTATCCACGGGAACGCTCGTACCGTTTGCATATCGAACCACCGTCACGTTGTCGTCGCGTAGGTCTTGATTGATTATGTCCTGTAAGTCCATAACCGTCGTTACCTTGCCCTGCCGTTCACGGTCGCGGATTTGCTCGTCTATGCGTAAGCGATACTGCTCTACGATCCCCGTCAGCATATCGACCATACGCACGTATGTTGTGAGTTTGATTTCTTCCCCGCCATAACGCGCTCCAAACGATTGCAAGAGGGTAGAAACGGGCGTATCAATATTCGGGATATATTTATCGACGACAGACTTTGCCGCCGTTTTAAGGGCGTTTGAGCCTGTTTCCATCGTCCGTAAAAATCTTTGCTCGTAGCTGTAAAGGTCTTCGTCCTTTTTGGCGTTCGCCGCTTTGAACAAGATTTCTTGATACTGTCCCAAAACCCTATGGAGCATTTCTTCGATTTGCTCGTCTTGGGGATTATTCTTCTTCGCCATTTACGCCACCGCCTTTGTTGGTGTCGTCGTCCTCGCCTTCTTCGTCTGTCGGTTTGTCTCCGTCCTGTTTTGTAGGGGTGGGAACGTTACCGCCGCCAAAGCTACCGAAACCGCCAAAACCGCCGCTCACCGCGTTATATGTGGAAAAATCGGATTGCTCTTGCATAACCTCTTCCATAATATCGTCGATTTCTTCTTCGGTTTTGTTGTACCGCGTACGCAATTCTTCTCTACGGCTCGTCAAGTGGTTGCGTATCTTCATTTCGGAAATGGTGATGTCTGTCTGTTCGCTGTTCGGTAAACCGTCATACCACGTCACGCTGATCTCGTCTTCATGGATCGCCGTGCCATACGATTTTGACATAAGGCTGAACAACTTTTTGACCTTATCCGTATTCCGCGTAGTCAAACGCTCGGCTTTCTTTAATTCCGACGTGTACATTGATTTCATTGTATCAACGGCGATTCCACTTGGAACAACGCCTGCGGACATTACACCGCCGAATTCGGATAGAATTTGCAGTTGCTTATCAAGATATTCCAGCTTGCGAAAATACACCTCCAAGCGCGATATATCAGGCTGAATAAAGCCGGGAACAACGCCATCGCGCGGTATGCCGTACCATTTACCGATTTCAAAAAAGTTCTCACCGACATTTTCGTCATATGCAAGCATTTCGGAATCGCCGTAGCCCGTAGGTACGGTGTATTTATCAAAAATCAGCTGTACCTCGGTCAGCACTCGCTGTTGAGCCGCGACTATGCTTTCCACGTCCGCGTAATCGCAAGCGGAATACACGCCGTCCGATTTCTTGATGTTATTGATTTCGATAATGGCGAAATCGTCAAGGTTTGTCGGGGTAGGCGTAGAGTTTTTCGTAATCTCCTGTTCAATCATCACGGGAGACCAACGGAATATCTCGTCCGTCAATCTATCGAGAATAAGCGTGTAGATATTCGCTTTCTCGGTATTATACATAGCCTGTTGTACATAGCGCAAACCGTTTATTTTTCCAGCAGGAAAACCCGAGAACGGTTTACAGTAGAATTGCCGCGTTGTGAACTGCCCCTTTTCGTGTATCTGCGCCGTGAGTATGACTTTCTTTACTTTCTCATCATACGCAAGGTTGGTGATAACGTACTGCGTGACCTTATAGGGATCTTCGGGAGAAACAATCTTAAAGAAATTCTGCGGCTGTACGAGTGTGAACGTATCGTGTTCCCCGTCACGGTAAATACGCCAAGGGCAAGAGCCGTACATCGGTACTTTTATCCACGTATCGCCGTGTTTCTCGTCAAATTGCGTATTCTTTCGGATTTCGTCGATAATCTTCTGCTTGGGGCTTTTCTCTCCCTTTTTTTTTCGATTACCGCCGCTTACCGTGATGTCGGGATATTCGCCGCATACAAAGTCCATCGTCTTTTTGGACATAAACTTGAAGAAGTTTAACTCAACGGCTAAATAGCTATCCGTCCAGCCCAGCTTCAAAGCGAGCTTGTTGAGGTTGCTCAACGTCTCCCGAAAGTGTTTAGTTTCGGCAGCGTGGCTGTTTCCTTCGAATAAAAGCTCATTCTCCGTACACTCGGCTATGCGCTTTGCTTCCTCAATCGGGGGAAATGCTTTCCCTATGCTTAAAAAACTCAAATCCGTCATTTGCGGATGCCTCCTGCTATTTTGTACTGCGGTCTCTCGAATTCCTTTTCGTAGCAACGAGTAAGGCAGTCAGGACCGTCGTCGTGGTCGTTTTTTGCCACCCTGCTGTAAAGCGTTACATTGTTATAGAACGCGGGCCAACGTGTTGCCCAGTCGCAGGGCATTATAATCGTGTTATTTACCCCCGTTGCGTTGGTAAGTATTCGAGCTTCCTTGTTTGCGAGTTGCGGCGACCACTTAAACCGTGCGAGCGTACCGCCAAGCTCTTTGTATATCCGTTCCACGTTCCGAGCATAGCCTTTACCTCCGTTATTGCTCTCCGTATCGTCGTATTGTACCTTAAAATCAAGCGAACGTTTCGCCGCCTCTTTCTCGGTAATCTCCATTTTCTCTTGCGTGAAATAAACGTCAAGCACATACAGCAAATTTTTTACCCTGCCGTATATAATCTTGCAAAGGTAATCACCACCCTCATCCGCCGTATCCGTCTGAGCACATATCTTTTCAAAGCGTTCGGGCAGTTCGTGATGTTTATAGGTCTTGAACTCTCCGTACGCGCCGTCGATAAGGTCAACCGCTATATTCTTGTAGTTCGCCGAGAATATGTTGGGCGATTGCGTACTCTCCAACGCACGATAACGGCTCAAAGGCAAAATGCGCTCGTCGAGCATAGAGCCGTCCTTTCTCATTGCGTTTAGCGTAATCTGGCGTACTTTCAGCCCGATAGACTTGAAATGCGCCGCCGCACGGTGTGCAAGGTCTTGCGTTGCCCACTGCGTCATTATGATGAGTATTTTTCGCTTGCCTTCCAAACGGGAAAACATAGTATTAGTAAACCAATCCCATTGTTTCGCGAGTACAGTCGGGGTGTTCGCTTCCTGTGCATTCTTGATGAGGTCGTCTATAACGAGAATATCCACACCAAAGCCCGTTGCCGAGCCTGTCGGAGATGTCGCAAGGTAAGATTTTACCGAGCTTCCGTCCAACGACCAAATATTTTTCGCCGCGTCGCCTTTCTTGATTCGCGTATCGGGGAAGATGTCCGAGTACACGATTTCATAGGGGTTGAACTTTGCAGCCGAGATGGTATCACGCACAGACGAAGAAAAGTTCGTTGACAGGATTTCGTTGTACGAGCCTGTCATAATGCGGATTGTAGGATCCTTACCCATCGCCCACTCGACGAACTTCCCCGCCGTTCGGCTCTTCCCAAAACGAGGCGGTGCGTTGACGATCATAACGTCAGTATCGTCGTATAAAAAGTTTTGCAGTTGATTGCAAATATAAATCAGATACGGTCTATCGGGTAAGTAGAAATCGGGAGCGAGAACATTGCAATAATCCCAAAAGGAACGACGCGAGCGCTCAACGTTTGCCAAAAAACGTAAGGCTTGATAATCCTTTTCAGCTAAGCGTTTCGGTATCATATTCCGTCGTATCGGCTATTGGAACAGAATTTACAATGCCTATTTTTTGCAAATCGGCAAGAGTTGCATTCTGCATCCATTTCGGAATCGGTACTTTATTTTCAACAGTAGCGTTAAGATCAACTTTATCCTGCGGTTTCTGCCCGGTCATTGTGGCAATAAACTCCGCCGCCTTTGTGTCCCCCTCAACGGCTTTACGAATCATTGCATAACAGGTCAATGCGTTTATTGTCATTTGCTCATCCGCTATGCCCATATTCCGCATTTCTGCCCGCAAATCATTATCGGTTACTTTAAGCTGTAGGATATATTCAAGCATATCTTTCATTTGCCTTTTTTTTCTGCGAGCCGTTCCACTTGCTTTACCGCCTTTTCTACCGTTTGTCGTGGCTTCCTCGTGGCTTAAATTGATTTTTTTAAGGTTCCCGTCGTTCAAAAACACTTCCTCCTTTACAATTCCCCCGAAGATTTCGTCATTTAATAACCTTGAAGCCCCATCGAAGCTTACAAAGTTGCCCCGTTTTTTCGCTCATAAAGCCGATTTAAAACGCATTGAACCAGTCGCTCGTGTCGATTGTGGCGGTACTCATTCGGGTATTCCATATTAAATTCGATATTCAAAGCCATCTCAAACTCCGTTTTAGAAAACTCTTTCGGGATTTTGCATATCGCGTAAATATTACTCCGTGTTTCTTCTCCAAACACCTCAACGTCTTCGTAGTATTTTTCGCAAAGGGCTTTCAGTCCATCCTTGCTCACAAAGTGCTGCATAGTCCAACACCCACTACGGAACGTAGCCGTGAAATTGTTTTCGTCAAGGAATTGAAGACTTCGAGACTTCCCAGCGTGCTTATGCAATCGCGCCATCATTTCAACGGAGCCAAGACTGCGCGTGCCGAGAATAAGCTGTCCGTCGGCGCTCGTTAATGCGTTACACGTCAACATTACTAAATGCTCAAACTCTACGCTCACTACGCTGTTGATAACGCTATCGAGAACTACGACATCGTAAAGACCGTTGAAACGTATATCCTGTTCGATCTTCCGTATCTGCTCTATAACGCCACCGATGTCGATATTATCATTCTTGCCTTTCAAGTGCGGCTCGTAGGGAAGAATTCGGAATCCTTTGCCCGCGAGCATTTTCGCATACTGGCACTCCCCTGCCCCGAAATCAATAATACGCATATCTTTCGTGATACGCGGTATTACGTAATTCTCATAGGTGGACGAATGGTTCTCCGCTGCACGTTTCCCTTTCGCTTTATCCCCAGAGCCTTGCAGTCTGTGCATTTGACAGTATAACTGATTATAGCTCTTGATGTTCAGCGAATCGTAATTGTACGCGCCGTAGGCATACGAAAGATATTCTTTCAGGCACTCCGCTTTCGCCTTATCGATAACGTAAACAATCACGTCGATTTGCGCTTGCTTTGCCGCCACAGCATAATCGCTGTTGTCGATCACGTTCCCGTCGGTATCGCAGATAATGCTCCCCCACTCTCCGTATTTCAAGATAAGCCGTCCGATTTCCGCTACGACGCTTCCGTTTGCGTTTTTCTCAAAGGAAAGTTTATCGTGGCTTACCATTCGGTAGCCCTGTGTATCGTCGCCGCAAAGGTCAACCCACGCCTTTGATTTGTTCGTTTCGATACTGTTATGGAAAAGGTTGAACTTGATTTCGTCCTGCACTTTGATACCGCTAATACGAACGGCGGGCGCGGTGTGGATACCGAGCGCGTGCATTGCTTTCGTCCTTTGGTGTCCTGCCGTCAGCACGCCGTTGTCGCCGTTGATAATAACGGGCTTAACGATACCGAACGTCAGTATGGACTGTTTCAAGAGATCAAAAGACTTGTCTTTAATCTTTCGAGGATTGTAGTCCGCAGGCGTAAGGTCGTCCACGGGATATTCCAAAATGAATTCAGTTCTCATACCTCTTTGCTCCGTAATCAAGTAATTCACTTACAAATCCCAACGCGTTCCCGTTCTTCTTCGTGTACGCCTTAAAAAATTCTTTAAGGCGCGTATGCTCCGCGTCGGTCATAGCTACATTCTTTCCACCAAAGGAAAGCTGTTTCACCATCGCACCCGTTCCTATGCTCTGCCGTTCCAACGTCAATTCGGGCATAGCCACGTCCGTCGTTAAACGCATACCCAACGCCGCCAAATCGAATTTCGGTTTGAGTTCGACGAGTATCTCCTTCAACAACGTTTCATCCCAATCGGAATTCAGTGCCGACTGATTATGAACCTGCATATACATAAGAAATTCGTCTTTATCCAAATGGTCCAAGCGAACGCAAGGCACTTTATCGTAGCCCTCGCCGGGGTATGCCTTGTCGAGCTGTTTCATTGCCAATATTCTGCCGTGTCCTTCCGCGATGGTATTGTCTTTCCATACGCCAACAGGATCATTAAACCCGAGCCTGTAAATACTCTCGGCAATCTCGTTTATTTGCTCCTGCGGATGAATACGCGCGTTTCTTTTATAAGGTTTCAAATCGTATATGTTGATATACTCATATTTTAACTCATTCATACAAATCTCCGTTTTTACAGCGAAAACCGTCGCAACCAAAGGTAGCGACGGCCACACCGTAAAATACACTTAAAGGGGAAACTAACAAAAAGGATAGCGGCTATCAATCCTTTTCGATGATATCATTATATCATTAAAAAATTGAAATGAAGCGACATTTTTTGTCGTGTCGCCTCGCCTATTCAAAAATGTGCATTTGTAATCCGATTTCTTCCGCTTTTGCGTACGCCTTTTCTAACCAGCGCAGGGCTTGCCTATCGCTTATGTAAACGCCGTTCGCCGCCGCCCAATGAGGCTTCCCTTGTCGAAATCGGATGTCTATAAGTTCTGCGAGATCCATGTCGCGATCGTCCGCAAAATGTTCATACACGCTATCAACAAGCAATATCTCTTTTTCGAGTGTTTCTTTGTCTATGAGGTAGGTGATCATAAGCTGTTCAACAACATTAGCACTTTTATCTGACGTTACTGCTATTTTATCATAGGCAATACCTTTTATGCTTGGAATTTCCAATTGCCTCAATTGAGCAACGTTGTGTCTGTAACTGTTGAATATCCGCTTTATTTCCTTTAATCGATTATCCCGCATGGCCGTTTCCCTCAACCCTTAAATGTAGTTTAAAGTTTCTAAATTCTATATATTGAATTATTTATGAAGTTTGACTTTTTGCGCCCCACTGGCGTTCACATATTTGCACTCCGTTTTCTGCCGTCGCTAAATATTCACCGTCAAACTCTTTTACTTTTTGAATCGCTTCTATCAAATTATTAGCGTAAACAGTCGCAGTTCTTTGATTCCGTTTATCAATATCGCCAGAGGGATATTTGCTGTAATAATAAGTAATGGTAAATTTTGCTTTACTCATTCCTTTCTCCTCCTTGCTTTCAAACAATAATCTTTATTCCCATCCAAATCCGCAACGCTATGAGGTATATCCCAATGCCGTATGTTTTTCTGATTTCGCGCACACTTTGTTACCGTGCACTTCTTATTCGTGCAAAAGGTTATATCGTCGCTACTCCATTGCTTATCCATATCAAACTCCTTTTGTTGCCAATTTAATTTTTTTAATGCAATCGGGGCAAAAATCAAAACCATTTACTTGTGTAGTACACTTTCGACACAGTTTCTTATCGCAAGTTTGAATCGCTCGATTAAAATCTACCGTGTTCCAAATTTTTGCAATCGGCATATCGCAAAGAAATTCAGCTTTTACCCTTAAATCGCCGCATATTGAACAGCGTTGCTCTATTGGTACAGCAGGGATAAACTTCATTTCTTTATTTTGCTTATCCATTTTGTAACTCCTCCACATAGCACCAACTTTGGGGCGGTTTTGTGATAGGCTTTAATCCGTCAATCCTACACTTTGACGCCAAATTCCAAGTATATTGATACCTGCATTTCTTACATTTTTTCGGTATAT
>JBGVQS010000031.1:0-6996 GCA_045127595.1 Candidatus Scatosoma sp.
TAGTTGCAAAATATACATATTCAAGCAAGTAGTCAAATTTCAATTTGTAGAGTTGTTAATCTTTGTGGGAAGATTTTCAAAAGTGTAGCACACTATACTTTCAAATGAAAGTCGTGTGTTTTGCAAAGTAAAAAGAAAAGGATAGCAAAATTTTTTGCTATCCTTTTATAGTTCCTAAAAAATCCCTAATGGCAACCGCCATAATTGCCACCCTTTGCGATTGATATGTAGTTGTAAAATTTACGTTACGGCAGGTCGAAATCCATCACTTGCAAGGCAAGGTGAAAACCCATTTTGAAACCGCGGGCGAACGTGTAATCCATTCTATCGCCCATACGGTTGGCGTAGTGTTCTTCCCATTTTTCAAACAGTTCTTTCTGCTTGTCGGATAAAGAAGCGTACAAAAGGTCGTATGCCTTATCTTCTTCATCAGGCGGCTGAATGTGCGAATGGGGTTTGTCGCTACGTTCTGCCTCGTTGATTTGTCCGTAATATAAAAGCTCAATAATGTTTTTCATAATTTGTACTCCTTATTTTTTGAAATAGAATTTTCCGTTCACTTCGATACGGTTTCCGTTGATGATAGGTTCACCCGTTTGACAGGCACGAAGAATTAACCGCGTTTCGTCGGGTTGTGCTTTCGGGATATTGCCAAACTCAAAATTTTGCTCTTTGGAAACGGCGCGGATTTTGAAGTTTTTGTCAACGAGAAATGCGCTGAACTTCCAAAGCTCGTCAAACTTGCCGTAGCAGTCAACGATAGCGGATACGTTTTCTTCGGGGGAATAGGTTGCAATGCGATAATAGTTTTTCATTATTTTTGCTCCTTGTAAAAGATTTGTTTTTTGATTTCGTGAAAACTCTCTATAACGAAAGCGGGGTATAAATTCAGGTTCAAGCAATACGCTATATCTTCTGCGAAAGATTTTGCGAGTGGTAACGGCGGTTTGTCCGTTTCCCAGTACACGTTTTTCGTGGAATTATCCAACGACGTAACGAATTTTGCTTGTCCTTCACTTGCAACGATAATGTAATAAAAATATTTGTTTTTCATAATATTTGCTCCTTTGCCTTATGCGGCGATTCTTTCTAATTGTTGATTTGCGTGCGGTAACCACTTCTTATTAACAAACTCAATAACCTTGTCATCGGGTTTGTCGTTGTCGTAAGCGTAGCACTGCAAGATTTTCTTTTCCTTAATGGAATATTCAAGCGTAACGAACGGCGTTTGTAAATCATCGAATTTACGAACGAAGAAGATAAGCGTTTCTTCTCTTGCCATTTTCTTGTCGTAACCCCTGTATCCAACGCAATGGGATAAAGCGTTGCCTTCCTTAACAAGCTCGGCTGGCGATTTTGCAATAAATACGGCGTAGTGGTTTTCTTCTGAAAACCCGTCCATCGGCAAGTATTTTTCAGCGGCGCGCATAAAGTTTTTAATAAGCTCGCGTTTTTCTTTGCGTAATTGCTTTGCTTTCTCTTTTTTAGCGATACGTTCCCGTTCAAGGCGTACCGTTTCGGCTTCATCAATACGGATATCGTGCCAACGCTTAAAATCTTTCGGGAAACGGATTAAAGGATTGTTTAAGTCCAATTCAAGATATTCGCAGGCATTGACGTAATCGTAATAAAGGGACGGTTTTATTTGCTGTTTATCAAGGTAAGCGAAAAGCTGTTTATAACCGTTTCTATTGCCCTTACGCATTATGATTTTTACGATTTTCTTTCCGTAATAATCGTGCGAAAAGGTGCGTTTGCGTTCCTCAAAGGCTTGTACGTCTTTAATGCTTTTATTATGCTTGTACGCGTCCACGAGCGCGGTGCAGTAATACCAGCCATGCGACATATACTCGTCTTTGTTCGCCATAAGCCATTTATGGAAGGATTTATCCTTTTGCATTATGCGTAAAATGGTTTTGGAAGTTGCGTAAAACTCTAACCCGCTTTTCAATAAATATTCAGCTTCGGGGAATTGCTCGTAAAGCCGTAAGCAACCTAAAATATTCGTGCTTTGAAATTTATCGTAAGGACAGTATTTATATTCGGGAAAGCGTTTCAAGAAATCGAGATTAACAACGGGAGCGTAGGGATCGAAAAGCGACGTGTCGTTTTCGTACCATACGCTATCTTCAAAGAATTTTTCTTTTTCGCTTGCGCCGACGTCGTACCAGCCGACAACGTAACCTGCAATTTGATAATAGCAAAGGTCTTTTACGTAGCTTATATTCGAGCGTAACGAGTGAACGGCAACCTGTTTGCAGTACCACTTTCTATATTTATGTCGAACGGCAACGGTAACTTTGACAAGCTCGCCTTTCCATACGGTAAGATAGGCGTAAAATCTGCTATTTCCGCAAGGCGTTTTATAGCGTTTTTTATCTGCGCGTTTGATAATAGCAATCATATATTTGGGGATAGGTTTAATATCTTTTTGGGTAATCATCTTAAATGTCCTCCTCGTGGATAGTCAGTTCATCACCGAAAATTTCAATGAGTTTGCAAAGCGCGGACGATTCAAACGCTTTCGTGCGTTCTTTCATATCGGTAAACTCGCTTTCGTCCGTTTCATCTATTTCAACGGCTTTGGGTTCTTCTTTTGCTACGCGGTAAAGCGTTGCTTCGTTGCTTTCCACAACGACAAGCTGGCGTTTCTCGGCAATCTTCTTGAAATAATTATCCGAAGCGTGGTACGGAAAACCGACCATCGGCACGCGTTCTTCAAGTCCGCAATCGCGCCCTGTTAAGGTAAGTTTAAGTTCGTTTGCAAGCATTACCGCGTTATCCCCGAACACTTCAAAAAAATCCCCAAGCCGGTAAGCAATTACCGCCTGGGGATATTGTCTTTGAAAGCCTATATATTTTTGATACAATGGGGAAAGCTGTTGAAAAGGTACGGTTTTCTTTTCTTTGACGGGTTCTAAAATTTCGCCCGTTTCCGTGTCGATTTTCATATCCGTTTCAGCTTCTTCATCGGGCGTTTCGTCAACCGTTTCTTCGTCGGATTTATTGTCGTCGTTTTCCATTAAGTCAAAGAGTGTGATTTGCGCTTTCTTCGGCTTCGGTTTTTCTTGAATGACGGGGGCAGGTACGGGTTTATACACGGGTTTCGGTAGTTCATACTTCGTACCGTCTTCGTTATAAAGCGTGCCTTCGATTTCGTTTTCTTCAAAGTAATGTACCGCCCAACCGAACACGGTTTCGTTTTCCGTGTAGTCGTCGCCGTTCTCGTGGGCTTTTTTACACGCATAAGCCCAAAAGCCGTCCAAGTCTTTCTTGTTGATAAGCGTTTTTCCGTCTTTCTCAATTCGCACGCCGTTGTTGATTTTTTCAGCGAGAACCTCGCTTGCGTTCTGCTCCAAATACTCTTTTATACGTTTTTGAGAGCCGTTTTTTGTTTCAAGATTTAATGCAATCATTGTCTTGCTCCTTTTAATAAATTTCAATCAAGCCTTCGCTGTATTCGTGGACGTAATAATCACCGAGATATTTGCCGTAGGCTTCAAAGTCGAAAAAGTCTTGCAGGTTTTCGGGGATTTCTCTATCGTAACCGCACGAGGAAAACATTTCCCGTCCGTAGTCGTCCCAATCGTAGCCCTTGTAAATGTTGATATCGTCGTCCCAATTTTCGCCACGCTCTTTTACGCGTTCTTCAAAATCGGAAAAGCATCGTATTTCCAAATACGCTTGCATTACGTCGAATTTATAATCTTTATCCAAAACGCCGCTTTCCTTTAAGATATTGAAAAGCCGTTCGGGGTGCATATAATCCCAATTCGTCGAGCTATCTTCAATGCCTTCAATGTCTTGGATAAACAGTTCTTCGTCGATACCGTCAAGCTCAAAGCCTTGCTTTTTAAGTTCTTCTTCGATTTCTTCCCAATCGTAATAATCGGAAAGGTCAAGCCATTTTGAACCGAGTGCGCGTTCGTTACATTCGTTATACGAACCCCAAGAACCAATAACAATAGAAACAGTGTTGTTTTTCATATATTGTTCCTCCTTTTTATGCAATACAACAATGGTCGAATATCTTTCTGCGTAAGGTTTGATATTCGTAGTAGTCGTCCACGGTTACGTGTACTTCGTTGTAATTAAAATCCACGTCGTAGGACAGGTTTACACAAAGGAATTTTTCAAGAAATTCCAAAGTTTTCACGACCTCAAAGATGTCGTCTGGGTTGAGAACAGTAACGATTAAATTGCCTAATTCTCCGTTAGAAATGAAATCAATTTTCATAAGTGAAACTCCTTATATATTTTTATTTTCCCTTTCGGGCAAGGGCGAAAAGTGCATAGGAAAAAGAGGTAGGCAGGTATGCGTCGAGCGTGTTTTCCGAAAGTCAACGATAAGGGAAACGCAGGACAAAATTTTTTGTCCGTAAAAACAAAAAAAGCCGAGCTGTAAGCCCGGCAATTTCATTCAGTTGCAAAAAATTTTTCCCGTTGACGTTCGGATTTTTCCTATGCGACGCTACGCCCTCGAAAGGAAAAATATATATGCTTCGTATCAGAAAGGAATTTCGTCCCAAATTCCTGCCTCGTATTCTTGTTTCGTAATCGGTCTTATTTCCCAAAATGGGTTGACGATAGGTATTCCCGTTTCCCGTTCGCGTTGCGGATATTTACGGTAATGCTCCAACGAGAACAACGCCTGCTTATAAGTATAGGTCATAAAGTAACGGGTAAAAAGACGGCCACCGTTTTCACGGTAGCCGATCTTGTAGCCGTAGCGATTATTTCTTTTCATTGTTTCGCTCCTTTTCCCAATAGGCAATATGGTTTTCAAACTTGCCTTTGAGATAATCTATTTCGTTGATACAACGGGTGTAAAGGTCGATTTTCGCCGTGGCGTAATCGTCTATATAATGCCCGTAATAATACGCTCCGTTTGCGTAATTCCACGTAACGTATTTTTCTTCCGTTTCGTGCTTGCCTAAAACGTATTCGTCTTCACCGATAATTACGCTTTGAATGATAACGTAGTGTGCATTTTTTCTTTCGTTTTCAGTTGTTTTCATTTTGTATTCCTCCAAGTATTTGATTGCTTTTATAATATAAATGTGGTAAAATAATAAAAACCCCGTTCGCAAGGACATAAAGCCCAAGCAAACGGAGCATATTTCGATTTTATTCGGATATTGAAAAGACGGCTTTTAAGTAATTCGGGGCGATAAAAAGGTTCGGATTTGTTACCTTCATCGGCACCAAACAAATAAGCACCCTTTGTGGGTGCTTTTTTGTTTGACTGTTACCGTCTTTCTCGACAGGAATTGAGGGTGGGAGCCGTTTTGTGGGAACAAAACGCTTTGCCTTACGGAATTAAGTCAACGAATAGCTTGATGGCAAAGTCGGCAATTGATAATTGCCGAGCGGGGCGCGCCGCTAAAGGCGCAATTCCTGAACGCGATTGCGGCAACGCCGAACAATCGCTATTCCGTCGCACAGCTCCTTACGACCGCACCAAAAAACGACAAATTTCGACGGAAATTTGTCGTTTTTTATTCAAGCCGCAGGCTTGGTATGGAATCACGCGTTAGCGTGTATGGTATCGCCGTAGGCGTATGGTATCACCAAAGGTGCATTTTTTCTGCGACTTGATTCCATACGATTGCTTTGCAATCAATTCCATACCGCAACAAGTTGCAGATTCCATGCACGGCTCCGCCGTGATTGAGTACGCGCGGGTTCAAATCCATCGATAAAAAGGTAAAATATCTTTTTTATCGCCCCTTCACAAACAAATCAGCACTCTTTGTGGGTGCTTTTTTGTTTGACTGTTACCGTCTTTCTCGACAGGAATTAAGGGACGAGCTGCCCGTTAAAAAAGGCATTGATAATGTCTTTTAGGGGCGAGATGAGCAAACGCATATGTTTTGCATTTGCGGCAACGAAAAAGGGAGTCTTATTTAATCCTGCTATTTTTTGTAAATTTTTAGCGGTTGCACGCTTTTTTTGGTTTACTTTGCGTTCAACACGGCTTCGTTGCAATGGTGAAACTTTTTCTAAAAGAAAAAGTGAAATTTGCGAAAAATTTTTTCGCTACGCATTGCAATTTGTAAAAAAGAGTGGTACAATATATCTATCTCTTGGCTCGCGAAGATTGCGCTTGCCAAGTACTCTTTTAAGGAGTTTTCACATCTATGAAAAAAATCATTCCTGCAATTTTAGCGCTTTTCCTGTCCGCCGCGACCTTGGTCGGCTGCGGTCTTTCTATGCCAAACGGCAACGAAAACAGTCCTTCGGGCGGCAGCGAGAATAGCTCCACTACCGATAATAACAGCACGGGCGGAAACTCGACGGGCGGCTCGACGGGTGGAAATTCGGGTAGCACGGGTGGCTCGACGGGCGGCTCGACGGGTGGTAGTACGGGCGGCGGATCGGGAGATTCCGAGCTTCCCGACGACGGGGGCGAAGACACTCCGCCAGTGGACGAAGCCCTTGAAACGCTGAAAGCGGCTTACGCGCTGAACAACGGCAGCACTTTAAGCGGTACGCATACCCTGACGGGCGTGGTTAAAAACGTCGAAAAGACAGGTCAAGGGGATATTTGCCTGACCTTTGTGGTTGGGGAATATACCCAGTACCCCATGTACTGCTACTGGTTGCAGGACGCGGATATGGTCAAGGTCGGCTACACAATCACCGTTTCGGGCACGATTAAAAATTACGGCGGCAAGGTCGAATTCGACCACCCTACCCTTGTCAACTACTCCTCGAACGGCTCGGGCGGCAACACGGGTGATAGCGGTAACACGGGCGGCTCGACTGGCGGTAACACGGGCGGTACGGACGAAAGCCTTTTGACAAACGACGGCGCAGGCTTACCCACCGACGCGGACGGCGTGTATGCGGTTGACCTGACCAAGGGCAAGTACGCCAAGAACGTAACCGAGCAAGGGTACTACTTGGGCGGTTGCCCCACCGTTGGAAAGCCGCAGGTGTTGGTTGTTCCCGTACAGTTTTCCGACGTGACGGCGGCAAGCAAGGGCTATGACG
>JBGVQS010000032.1:0-2350 GCA_045127595.1 Candidatus Scatosoma sp.
AAATGCGCTTTCGTTTCTTCGTCACGGGGATAGCCCGATACGATACGGTCTACAAGCGTGTTGCAGTAGAAGTTCTTCTCATCGTTCCACTTTTTGAACGCTTCGGGCAAGTTCCAAAGCTCGATATACTTATCCACGCACTTTTTAAGCTCATCCGCGTTGTTGTCGATAAGCTCTACGGGTAATAAATACACGCCGTCAAGCCCTGCGTTAAATCTTTCAAAAAGGAATTTCGTCAGCTTTGCAGGATAGGTAATTCCGTCAAAGCCGTCCATTTTGTCGTTTGCGTTAAAGCAAATACCAGCTTCCGTGGTGTTGGAAACAATGATTTTCAAGTCCTCGTCTTTTGCAAGCGAGATATATTTTTCGTAATCCGTGAAAGGATCGATAACGTTTTCCAAGCTATCTACTTTATAAACGTTTTCTACCGCTTGCCCGTTTTCCATACCGCGCAGGATTATATGATACTTATTTCCTTGCTTTTCAAAGCGTTCCAGCGTACCGAACGTGATGGGTTTTACGATATTCACCGCATACCTGCCCTGCCCGTTTTTATTCAAAGTGTCAAAATATACGTCCACAAACGTGCGCAAAAAGTTCCCTTCACCATATTGTAAAACCTTAATCATAACCTACTCCTTGTTTATTATTTGGAAAAAATTGCAATTGCCTTTTTTACGTCTTCTTTCATCGCTTGCATTGCCGCATATTCTACGTCGTGCAAATAATTCGTTGTACCGCTTTCAATCGTTTTCTTCGCCGCCATATAGCCAGCTTTTGACATATACGAATAATAATTGATTTTGCGGATACCGTTTTCAATCGCTTTCTTAAAACCTTCGTCGCTTACGCCGCTACCGCCGTGCATTACAAGGGGCAAACCCGTCGCCTTTGCGCAGTTTTTGATTACGCCAAAGTCGAGCTTCGGCTGTGCCGAATAGAAACCGTGCGCCGTACCAAACGCAATCGCCAAAGCATCAATCCCCGTAGCCGCACAGAATGCTTCCGCCTCATCAGGACGAGTGTAGAAATCTTCCGCTTTCGCACCGACCATTTCTTCACCGCTCCCTGCTTCGCCCGTTACAAGTCTGCCAAGCTCCGCTTCCACGCTCACATTCATCGAATGCGCCGCTTCCGTAATCATCTTCGTCAAGCGCAAATTTTCTTCGTAAGGCATCGCCGACGCATCCATCATTACGGACGTAAACCCAAGGCGCAATGCCTTATAAACCATATCAAGGGACGTACCATGGTCGAGATGAACGCATACGGGCACTTTCGCATTTTGTGCCACAGCTACCATCGCAGGGCCTACCATAGAGATATCATTATACACGTTATGCACTTCCGCATGCGCGATAATAACGGGTTTATTGAGCTCTTCCGCCGCGCCGATTACCGCCTGTAAGCTATCAAACCCCGTTGCATTAAACATACCGATTGCGCTTTTATCTTCTTCCGCAATCTTCAAAATTTCTTTCAAGTTTACTAACATATTTTTTTCCTTTTAAATCCTTTGCAAAGCTCTTGTATTTCTTTTTCTTCACGAAGCCCACTAGTAGCATCTGCACTAGACAATGCTGCAACCGCTACTGCAGAAGCAAATTCCAAAATTTCTTTATCTGTTTTGTTTTGGTAAATACCGAACAACGCTCCTGCGCAAAATGCATCGCCAGCCCCCGTCGTCCCTACGATAAAATTATCGGGAAGTGCATAGGAAGGCACGCATTCAACGCCCTTTTCGGACACACAAACGCCCATTTCAGGTGTGTGGATAATTACTCGTTCCGATACCCCAAACGCCTTTAATTTTTGCGCAATTTTAACAAGGTTTTCGCTCTTCGGTTCTATCCCTGTTAAAGCACCTGCTTCCACTTCGTTAATAATGAGATTATCTACGTATTTTAAGCAAGGTAACACAAGCGAATATCTATCCGAGTTTTCACTCACCAAGTCAATCGAGGTTTTTACACCTTGTTCTTTTGCCTTTTTGAGTAACAATTCACCGTCGCCGTTGTCGATTTTATCAAGCAAGAGAAAGTACCCTAAATGCAGCATTTTTACATTCAACGCTGACATGGGTACGTCATTTACACCAAAATCAGAGCTCGCGCCTGCATACGTAAAGAAAGTACGCTGACCGCTTGTAACGCTCATTACCTCGGTAAAACTCGTTTTATCTTCTCCAACGGAAATATTTTCAATATTTACTCCATTGTCGGAAAGAACGTTTTTCACATATTCGCCGTTTTCATCCGCGCCAATTTTTCCTACGGCTTTTACGGTCAAGTCAGGACAAATCCGTTTTAAGTCAATCGCCACGTTCGGCACACAGCCGCCCACCGATTTT
>JBGVQS010000033.1:0-5364 GCA_045127595.1 Candidatus Scatosoma sp.
GCGTAGACGTTGAATTTCTTTCGCTTTCCGCCAGGCAATCTCGGATAAAAACTCCCTTCCCACAGGTTCTCGTTCACTTGATAGATACACCCCGTTCCCGATTTTCTTATCTTTGGCTTGTACGGCTCGAAAAAGCCGTCAATTTCGCTCGATACCGTTTTGGACGGCTCGTTCTTCGGCTCAGGCATTTCCGCGTTTGTACCGCCGATTTTGCGGTCGATTTTCACCGATGCCTGCACACGCATCGTGTCCGTAATGTGCGAATAGATATTCAAAGTCGTTTCCGCGCTGATATGCCCGATAATTCCCGACAGCGTTTTCACGTCCATTCCGTTTTCTATCGCCATCGTTGCGAAAGTGTGCCGTAAATCGTGAAAGCGGATATCCTTGCAACCCGACCTTTGTAAAATCAGTTTGAAACGGTGCAGTAGCGAAGTAGGATTTCTCGGTTCGCCTTCCTTGACGGGAGACGGAAACATCCAGTCGCAGGTCTTCTTTTCTTTCATTTCCGCAAGCACTTCCACCATGTACGGCGGTAAGAGTATCGTGCGGATAGAGCTTTTCGTTTTCGGCTGTTGCACGATAAGTTCGTTGCCTGCCGTAACCACCTGCCGACTAATCCGCAAGCTTCCGTCCGCAAGGTTTAAGTCCGTCCATTTCAGCCCCAAGATTTCACCCCGACGCATGCCTGTGGAAAGTTCCAGCAAAAACAATTCGTAATATCCTTCCTCTCTTGCTCTTGCTAAGAACCGCTCGATTTCCGCAGGCGTTAGCACCTGCATTTCCCTGCCTTTCTTGGGCGGTAGCTTACACCCAAGGGACGGGTTTTTCGTAATCAGCCCTTCGATGACCGCTCTTTGCAATGCCGACCTGCAATGCGCGTGGCAGGAACGCACAAATCTATCCGACAGCCCTGTGCCGTGCTTTTCCGTATTCTGCAACCGCCCTTGCCGTTTCATCTTAGCGTAGAACTGTTGTAAATCGTTTTGCGTGAGCTTGTTCAGCGGTATATGCCCGATAGTCGGGATAATATGATTGTAGATAATGTTCTTGTAGCTGTCTTTCGTCGTTTCGCGGAGAGCAGGCTGACAATAGGTTTGATACCAAAAATCTATCCATTGACCGAAGGGCATGTCTGGCTTGAACCGTTCCACCGACTTGCCGAGCTTGTCTCTTAACGCTTTGAGTTTTTCTTCGCATTCGGCTTTCGTTTTGGCAAGCACGCTCTTGGTTTTCGGAATGCCCTTTTCGTCGTACTCGACTACGATTCGACCTTCCCACCGTCCGTCCTTTCGCAATCGCATCGTGCCGTCGCCTTGCTTTCGTTTATTTCTCGCCATTCGTTTTCTCCCTCGTTAAAAATTGTTGCATCATATTATTGACGACGGACGACGCGTGCTTGTGCATGTCGCTCGTCATATGCGTGTAGGTGTCGAGCGTGAAGCTCGCATCCGTATGCCCGAGCAACCCTGCCAAGGTTTTTGCATCCACTCCGCCTTGTATCGCGTGCGTTGCGAAGGTGTGGCGTAAGTCGTGAAAGCGTATCAGCGGAAGCTCTGCTCGTTTGAGTATTCTTTTGAGCTTGTCATACGCTGCCGTGGGATTTAACGGCATGGCAGGATTTTCAAAATTCGGGAACAACCATTGACTGACTGCCGTCGTTTGTTTCTTTTCTAGCATCGTCGCTACGCTCGGCGGCATAACGATTGTTCGCACACCTGCCCCCGTCTTTGTATCGCCAACGACCACTCCTCCGCCTGCTTTCGAGCTGACCGAACGCTTGACCGAGAGCGTTCCGTCAAGGAAACTTATATCGCTCCATTTGAGTCCGCAGATTTCACCCCTGCGTAAGCCCGTCATAATTTCCACATAGAAAAAATCGTACCAGTACGGCTCTTGCTTGATGGCGTTTAAGAAGATGCCAAGCTGTTCGTCGTTGAGGACTTGCTTTTCCGTCCGTATCTTTTTTGGTATCGTCGTGCCGTTCGTCGGGTTGCGGACGATAAGCCGTTCCTTCACCGCAACGTCCAACGCTTGGTGAAGCACCATATGCACTTTGCGAACCATAGTATTCGCAAGCTCGTTGCCGTGGATAGGATGCGGTTTTAACCGACCTTCCTTTTTGATTTTGTTATAGAACCTTTGAATATCGGCGGTGGCAAGATACGCGAGCTGCCGATTGCCGATATGCGGTTTAATTTGATTGTTTATCATCTTGCGGTATCCCTCGAGCGTCCTTTCCTTGATTGTGAAGAGCATGTACTCGTCCAGCCACTTATCGAGCCATTCGCCAAGCGTCATTCGGCATTCTTCCGTCAAGTCCACGCCATGGTAGAGATCAAGAAGCTTATGCAGTTGCTCCAGCGTAGCCTTTTGCGTTTTCCCGAACACCGATTTATACATCGGCGTGCCGTCGTTCTTATGCCCGATGATAATCCGTCCTTCCCATCGTCCGTCCGAGCGTTTGCGTATCATTCCGTCGCCTTGCGGTCTTCGTCTGTTTGGCATTTCATTTCCTCCTTCGTTTTATTTTCTGGCAACCACAACATACCACACGTTCGAGAATATATCCAGCGTTTTGCGGTGGAATTTTTCACTTTCCCGAAAGAATTTTTTAACCCATCGCAAGACCGTGCGCTTGTTTTTTCTCACGCAGGGCTTTACGCTGTTTACGGTCGATGCCGTGATAGTTGACTTGGTGTTCTTTGTCGTACATATCTTCCGTGCGATTATCAATAATTTTGCTTGCGTAATAGAAAAGATTGCATACGCCCGTCACAATTTTTGCGTTTTGATTTCGTTCTATCGAGCGTAAGGCTTCTTCGGCTGGAGCGTAGCCCTGCTCCATAGCAGAGAGAAGATACTGCTTTCCCTTTTCCGTATCTCCGTAATCATAATACAAAAGCAACCCCACTCTCGTCTGCGTCCAGGCATCGGTTTCCGCGGATTTCTCAAACCATTCCCTTGCCTTGTCCTTCTCTCCTGCTTCCAAAAATATTTTGCCGAGCATATACTCCGCTTGGAAACTTCCGTGCGATGCTGCACGCATAAGGTATTCCTTCGCTTCGTCAGGCGACTTGTCTTGCAAGTATTTTGCGTACTCGTACTCGGCATAGCCGAACTTCAAATCGACGGCTTTGCGAAGATATTTGAGCTTCTCGCTAGGCGTTTCGTCAAACTTTCCGTCGCGGTAGAACTTATAAACGAGATAAGCAGCAACGGCGTTGCCCTTGTCTGCCGATTGCTTCAGCCACCATTCCGCATTCTCCGCATCGTCCGTCTTTTCAAGATAATACCGACCGAGACGGTACATTGCAAAAGAATTTCCTATGATTGCTCTCTTGTACAGATATTCAAAATCATTCGCCTTGTCCGCGAGTTCTTCGTAATCGTAATCGATATCTCGGTCGGGTTGCTGAGACGGAAGATTGATTTCAGAAGCAATCTTAACGACATTGTTGCGGATAGATTTGAATTCTTCGTTGCTCTCGATAGGAATTTTTGCAGGCATCTCGTCCGTATAGGTACGGACGGTTTCGCATTTGTAACCGTACCAAGCATTATACAGCTCCGCAATTTTCTCGTCCGTCCCAAGCAGTTTTACGATTTCATTCACGAGAGATTTCGTATCCTTATCAAGGTAACCGTACACTTTTTTGCCCTTATGCTTTTGCAGTTTTTCAGAAAGCAACTGCATCTTCATCATCAACTCAGGCGAGAAGGTATGGCTTCCGTCTTGCACTTCAAGAGCCAACTCTTTGATGCGCTCGCGGTATCTTTCTTTCAGGTCGTCCCTTGCCGTCGTTTGCTTTTTGTAAATCGAAATCAATTCCTGGCGAAAGATATCGCCAGCCAGCGCTTGTTTGATGTTGTGAATACCCGTGCGAGACAGGTGCGGTTCCTGCGGTCTGGACGACCACACCATCATATGCACGTGCGGATTCTTTTCTTTGTTGTGATACGCAGCAACCCAACGCATATTGCCAGGTTCTATATTCATCTCCTTTGCGATGTCGTTCCGACGGGAACGCAGAAGGTTCATCCATTCTTCCGCCGTGTTATATCCAAGCCGTTCGGCATCCTCACGCTTGAGCGAAATAATAAATCCCCACACGTTACCGGGATGTCCGTCAATCTCACGGCGGACAGCAGAGAGATTTACTTTCACGCCTTCGTCGGAGAACAAACCGTGTGAGCCACGGCGTTCTCCTACGTATCCAACCATACCGCTTCGCAAAACTTCTACGCCCTCTCGCGTTGCTACGTACTCACCGTATCCGCCTCGCGATTGACCTTGCGCGGTTTTGTGTTTGGGTTTGTAGTACGGAGCTTTTACAATCAGTCTTGCCATGTGCGCCTCGCTATTAGTAACGGAACGAGCCGTTCGTTTCTTTTACTTGACGGACAGCGCTTTCACGCAGAGCTTCCAACTCGTCATCCGAGTACTGATAATTGTCCGTAAGCATTTGCGTGAGCATCGCAATTTGAACCGCCATTTTAAATTCTACGTTGCGGATACGCGATTCGCTGTCGCGTATCTTTGCCGTGAGAACGGATTCGAGCGACGGCAGAAGGAATTTTTCAATGTGTTCCTTTTCCAGCCACGCGCAGTAGAAATCCACGGCTTCACGAATGAAAGTGTTACGGGATTTCTTACCGAGTTGTTCCGCGAGTTTATCACAGCGTTCCCATTGTGTACTCGTAAGACTTACGCCTCGTGCTTCTAATTTGTTTTTGTTTTCTGTCATTTTGTATTTTCCCCTTCGTTTTTTAATTTTTTCAGCGACCCCAAGAATAGACACCTGCTTTTTCTTATAAAACCTTGTAATTTTGCGTTCCACACGCTATAACGGTTTAATTTTGACGCCCCGCAGACATCTTTTTCGTATATGGCGTAAATCGCTGAACCCTTTGTAAATCCCCCGCTCGGCGTTGCCGTGCGACGTGCTTTTCCGTGGCGTTTAGACACGGCTTTATCCTGCTTAGAAATTAGAACGCAAAACCGTTCTATTTTTGTCCTCTTAAAGCTCGTCATAGCGTGTTTGTTCATCCAGCCATTCGAGCAGTCTATCCCGCGGAATGATGGTTCGTCCTTGTACAATTTTGAGCTTTGGAAAGTTCTCTTGCCGAACAAGTTCGTATGCGCTCGCTCGTGAAATTCCAAGCAAGTTTGCCACGTCCATTACCGTGAGAAACAACGGCATCTCTTCTTTCGTTTTATAAATTGACTTCTTCATTTTTTAATCTCCCCGTATTTCTTTTCGTATTCTTTCATCGCTTTCGCATAGGCTGAGTAGTGTTCCGCGATGCGAAGCTGTTCTTGATAGTATTCCTCTTCCAACGGTTCGGTTGGCAGTATCGTGT
>JBGVQS010000034.1:0-3104 GCA_045127595.1 Candidatus Scatosoma sp.
AAGGTGCGGAGAAAACGGATAACTTAAATATCGTATGCGTGGAAGCGGAGGTTATATCTCCTGCGCAAGTAACGAATGCGCCTTATAGCGGAAATTCTATAATAAACCTACCCAATAAAGACAATACAAAGGTTCACGTTGGATGTGGCAGCATAACTTTGGACGGCGTTACGTATTACGGTTATACCGACGGTTTAGAATGGGCATATTACCTTGACGCGGATTACAGCGTACCGCTTAAGGAAGGCGGTTTAATCGGCGTTAGTATAACGGATAACGTCGTTACGGTTACCCCCGACGCTTCGCAAAACACGTTTACGAATAATAAAATTAGGATTTACTATACGCTTACCTGCAATGGTTACGTTAAAAAATCTTATTACGACTTAAAACGCAGTAACTCTTCTTGCAGCAGCGTTGCCATCTACAAGGACGGCGAAGAAATTACGCAGGACAGATTGAGTATTTTGAACGGCGCGACGGCTACTTATACGGCGAAGGCACTCGATCAATACGGGTATGAAATGTCGGGGAATGCGATTACTTGGTCGGTAAGCGAAGACGCGGGTGTTACCTTTGAAAACGGCGTTTTGACGGTAGCGGGCGGTACGCAAAGCCGAACGATAGAGATTACGGCAACCAGCGGAACGAGGAAATTTGTTCTTCCTATCGACCTGATCGGTAGCGAATGTATCCACGAAGAAACCGAATACGGGTATTGCAAGCACTGTCAAGTGAAAATTGCTGGCGCGACGGTTACCGTCGGGGAAGATTTGACGATGACCTATTCCGTACAAATTTTAGACGAAACCTTGCTTGCTAATATCTCTAAAATCGCAATGGAATTTACGGTAAACGACGAAACGACGCTCGTTTATGCAGGCGGGATAAGAAACGGGTATTATACCTTTGCTTACGAAGGTATTGCACCCCAACAAATGAGTGATTTGATTGACGCTCGGCTCGTGATGATTGACGGGGAAACGGTGACGGTTCTTGCCGAAAAGCTCGGGTACAGCGTAAAGCAAAACGCGCAAAACCTGTTGAAAAAATCGCCTTCTGCGGAACTGAAACAACTGTTGACGGATATGCTTTATTACGGTTCAAAAGCGCAGCAGTACCGTAATTATAACGTAAACGACCTTGCAACGAAAGGCGTTACGGATATGGCAAGCGCGAACGTCTTTTTGGCGGACGGTACAGATTTGGTTCTTGGCGAGCGCACGGAAGGCAAGGCGTATTTCAAGGCGGCAGGCGTTTGGTTTGACAACGTGAATAAGCTGTACGTAAAAGTGGCAGGCGGGTTTGATTCGTCGGTGTTGACGGTGAAAATCAACGGCGTGGAGGCGGAAATCATAGGCGGCGTTATCTATACGGACGGCATCGTTGCGACGGATTTTGACGGCGTGTATATCTTTGAGTTGTATCAAGACGGAGTTTTGGTACATACGGTTGAATACAGTATCAAATCGTACGTATACGCAAAGCAAAACGGCGGAAACGCGATGGCGGAACTTGCTACGGCGTTATATACTTACGGACAATCGGCGGCGGTGTATGCGGCTACGCTTGGTAATTAATGAAAAGGGGGACGTACTATGAAAAACTTAATGAAAGAATACGAAAGTCCTATCCTTTCCGTAATTTCCTTTACACAAGACGACGTGATTAGAACGAGCAATCCTGGCGGCGCTGGTGGATTTGGTGGTGAAGACGACGAATTTATCTTCGGTTAAGGTGTAAAATGAAAAGATTTTTATTTGTTTTCTTGACGGTATTTGCCTTGTTTGGTTTGGTTGCTTGCGGTGACGTGGGAAATCCAAAGGAGTCGAATTCTACTACTGATACAAGCGAAAGCGTAGTGCAAAACAGCTCGTCTATCGAGAGTAACTCTGGTGATGATTTGGATTTGCCGATGGACGAATTTGAGTAAAAAAGCGGCGAGCAATTTGATATGCTCGCCGTTTTTACTTTCACTATGCAAATTTTGCTACGCAGTAAACAAAGAAAAGGAAATTTGGAAAAATTATCGCATTTGCCATAATAAGAAGTCGAGTTTTTTCGTTTTGCTAAACCATTTATATTCAGGGAAGAGTTCATCAAATTCAAGTAATTTTTGATTGATTTCTGATATGTATAACGCTTTTTTATACCAAGCAATAATCTCTTGATATATGCGAATGGCGCATTCGATTTTCTTTTCGCCTTGGCAAGCAGGCATTTTCAATCCTAAATTCTGTAAAACAAACTTATCCCATATAGGAAGTTCATTATTTAAGGTATGTAAAAGTTTGCTTATAAAGGAAGCTTCAACCTTTCCAGTTTTTATGTAAAGTTCGCGCAGGATTTGCTCAAAGGAATGCTTGCGGATTTTTCCTTGTTCCATAATTGTGTAGTAGTGGGCTTGCCATTCTTCGTTTCTGCGCACACGATAAAAGCCGTTAAACGTTCTTTGGAATGTTTTATCGGTTGCAACATTTACCGAGGAGAATGCTTTCATGATATCGGCATATTTTTCAACGCCACGTTTTTTGCTTTCTGATGAAAATAGATTTTTGATATCAACTTGAATAAGTTTTTCCATGGTAACACCTCAATACAATTATAACATACGGACGGATGAAAAACAAATAAAACATGCAGGAAATTCAAGCAATTTCCTGCTTTTTTTGGTCGAGGCGACGGGGATCGAACCCATGCACTTCGTGGCTGAACGCGACACGCTACCAGCTGCGCTACGCCTCGATTTTTTAAGCTTTTATCTATGGTGAAGATGTTATCTTTCCCCCAAAAAGAACCTTTTCTTTTGGAAAATCCGTGTGGCGCCACGTGGCGAAAATAAAAAAGACAGACGTGGTGTCTGTCTTTTTTTTGTTCATTTCAGATTGCGGTAGGATTAGTTGAAAAGATCCTTATACGCTTTACCGAACTTCATAACGGGCTTCTTGGAAGCAGGAATTTCAACCGATTCCTTCGTCTTAGGGTTGATACCAGTCTTTGCCGCTACTTCCTTAATTTCGATGGAGCCAAGACCTACGATCTGTACCTTTTCGCCTGCCTTCAATGCTTCCGTGATGGACGCAAGGAGCGCATCGTATGCGATG
>JBGVQS010000035.1:0-1520 GCA_045127595.1 Candidatus Scatosoma sp.
CGCTTCGGCCCCCTTTCGTGATTGTATACGAAATATTATACACGTTTTCTTTTGAAAAGTAAACCGTTTTTCGGGTTTTTTCTCATTTTTAGCATATTGTCCGCCCACTTTCGAATACAGTAGGATACAAATCCTTTGCGCCGAGTATACCAAGCAAAAAAGAACAGCTGACACGCCCTTTGAAATATGTGAAAATATTTTCTACAAAATCTGTCAAAAAAAAGTTTTTTTGCTGAGATTTCGGCATGCAACAATCGCTACAATGGAGTAAAGAAAAAACACTATGGCAAAATACGATTACCGAAAACGGTTTTCTTATCCGTTCGTCATCGCCGCCCTGCTTTTAAGTGCGGTTTTAGGCATACTTTCCACCATTCTTTACGGCGTGCGTAAAGCGCAGGCTGACGCGCAGCGCGTTGCGGCAAGCCGTTCCTTGCCCATCTATTCGGTGGAAACGCAGGAAAAGAAAATTGCCATCAGTTTCGACTGTGCTTGGGGAGTGGAATACACCGATACGATTTTGGACGTTATGGCGAAAAACGACGTACGCTGCACTTTTTTCGCCGTACAATTTTGGGTGGAAAAATACCCCGAATACGTCGAAAAAATCGTTACCGCGGGGCATGAAATGGGTACGCACAGCCGCACTCACCCCTATATGAGCAAGCTTTCCGAGGCACAGATACGGGACGAATTGACCACGTCCTGCTCCGCAATCGAAAGGCTGACGGGACAAAAGGTTACGCTCTTCCGCCCCCCTTACGGCGATTATAATAATCTTTTAATCGATACCTGCAACACCATGGGCTTATACCCCATTCAATGGGACGTGGATTCGCTCGACTGGAAAAATCTGTCCGCGACGGAAATCGCCATGCGGATTATCAACGGTGCGAAAAACGGTTCGATTATTCTTTGCCATAACAACGGCCTACACACCGCCAAGGCTCTGCCCTTGATATTTTCCACCTTGAAAAACCGCGGTTTTACCTTTGTTCCCATCAGCGAATTGATTTATACGGACGATTACTATATCGACCATAACGGCAGACAGCACAAAAACGGATAAAAAATTACTCGGAGGTAAAAATATATGAACTACGTCACAGAAAAAAACAACAAAGTCTTTATCGCAGGTGAAATTATCAGCGACGCAAGCTTTTCCCACGAAATTTACGGGGAAGGGTTTTACGAATTTTTCGTACGCGTTATGCGCCTTTCAGGACAAGCGGATATTCTCCCCGTTACCATCTCCGAACGACTCATTCAAGACGGTATGTTAAAGAAGGGAAAGACACTTTCCGCCCTTGGACAGTTCCGAAGCTACAACAAGATTGAAAACGGAAAATCCCGACTCATGCTAACCGTCTTCATCCGTGAGCTTTTAGAAGGGCTTTCCGAAAAAAATCCCAACAATATCCTTTTAAGCGGTTACATTTGCAAACCGCCTATCTACCGCACAACCCCCTTTAACCGTGAGATTGCCGACATTCTCGTCGCCGTCAACCGCGCTTACAATA
>JBGVQS010000036.1:0-7755 GCA_045127595.1 Candidatus Scatosoma sp.
ATACACGCAACTGACCGTCAATAGACTGCTCTGTTTGATTGTCGCTGGAATAACGGGCATAAATTACTGCTGTTTTCATAACTGTTTTTACTCCTTAATTTTTTATTTTTTTGTCTTTCGACAGGAGCGATCAAAACGAAAACGACTATGCTGTCAAGGTTTCGGCTAAAACCGAGAAAAATATTGTGTTGCCCGTTATACCCTTTAAAATAATACCACAATATTTTTCCCTTGACGGCGACGGCGGTTTCGTTTACGCTCCGACCCGACGAAAGATAAAAAATCAATTACACGTTGGTA
This sequence comes from Candidatus Scatosoma sp., assembly GCA_045127595.1. GTDB lineage: Bacteria > Bacillota > Clostridia > Christensenellales > Borkfalkiaceae > Scatosoma. The sequence goes on from JBGVQS010000036.1 coordinate 301, forward strand.
GTTGATTTTTTGTTTCGGGATTTTTATACTGTCCGATATATTCACCCTCAACAAAACAAGCGTGGTCTTGGAATAAAAGAACTTTCCGTCCCTCTTGTCCGTAGGGGCAAAGTATATCGTCATCTAAAATATCATACACCTTATAGGTTTTCGTGTTCTTGGAAATCAACAGCTTTTCGCCCGATTTCTTGATATATTTCAAGATATATTTAATCGAACTTTTCAAAACCTCAACGTGTGTAATTTCCTCAAAATCGCACCGCCCGAATTTCTCGTTAAAATGCGTGTTTTGTATCGTTTTTTGCATTTTATGGTTTTTCAAGCTGTAATCTTTCTTCTCAAACAATTCGCCTATCATAGCATTTTCGGGTATATGAAAAATGCCGTGAAAGTGTAAGCGTTTCTTTTCAGGCGAACGCTCGAAAACGCCTATATATTTCCAACCTTTTCTATTGGATAAATGCTTTAAGCAATTTTTTAAACTTTTCATAAAACTTTCCTCTGTGTGTTTTTTATCGTCGTATGTGAACGTACAAAAATAATTAAAATCATTGTTATAAACTTTTCTATATAAACGCGTCATTTTTACTATGTAATTTCGCAGCTTTCTTTCTAATTGACTTTCTACAAATGCCTTTAATTCTCTTTCATCTTGAATATAAGCCCTTAATCCGTTTATAATTTCTCGCTTTTTCTCTTTTTTCTTCTTATCCGCAAACTTATCATATAAATCATTAAAAATCTCTTTCAAATCTACCGTTACAATCTTTTCATTACCGCCTTTTTCTGCTCGGCTTTTCGCATACTTGGCTATCTCTTTTTCCTCTTTGCTTGGAGGGGTGTTCTCGTCCTCGCTGATAGGCAAGGATATTTTTGCTAAATACTCTTTTGCTTTCCCTTTCCGTTTTGGTGGGGGATTCAAGTTCGGGGGAATGGCTATGGGAAAACTACCGTCGTTATATACTTTTGCGTTGATTATCGGCATAGGCAATTTCCTCCTTGGTTTGTAGTCGTTGCAAGTCAAGGATTCTATCTAAAAGCGTAGAGAAAAATACTTTCTGCTCGCTCTTGGGTAAATCCGTGATACTTGGTTTTCCTACGTGGGTTACTTTGAAACTGTGTTTTTTGTTCAATAGGCTACCTCCTAAAAAATTTTATTTGCATAGAAAAACCGAACGTAAAACAAAAAAGGGCGTAGTACGACTTAATTTGCTAACCCCTCCAGTTAGCTAAATCGTACTACGCCCTTAGATGCATCCACGGCTGTCCTCAATCGGCAGAAAATAAAAACTGGGTCTATGACATCTTGCTATACGCAACGGAAAACTATGCAGTTGTTTTTTACCCTTTCAAAAGCGAAAGGATTTATTTTATAAACGCCCGAAAGCGTTTCTAAACAGGTTTTTGAAAATATTTTTTATCCACAAAAGAAAATGCGGACACTACTAATATAATCACAAAAAAGTGAAAAAAGAATAGGAAATTTTATCATATTTTAGCGTTTTACAGCGAAAACGAAAAATAACCCTCACTATATAGCCATTTCAAAGGGCAAAATTAAGGGTGTTTTTTGAAAATTTCACAAACTTTTCAACAATATAATACACCTCAAAGGTGCAAAGTTTTTGCTACTTTGGAAAAAAATTAAAAATATCCACGCTCGTATTATAAAAAGCGGTTGCCGTTTGAAAAGAAAGCCTAAGCGGAGATAGAAACGGATATTAAAATAAAGAAATGCCGCCGCGTGAAAAAAGCCGATCCACAAGCGGTTCAGCGTGGACGGCTTTTTCGCGCGGCTTTATTTGCCCGTTTTTCAGTTTAGTTTCGTTTTACGGCGTGCGCTTGTATCGGCGAGCGAAGCGAGCCGACTTGTATAATAAAAGGTATCGCGTAATGCTCTCTACTCGATTTTAGGGGGCAAAAAATTGACTACCGAAGAACGCTTACAACGGATAGAAAACACACTCGATACCATACTACAACTACTACAAAAGGACGGGGCAAACGCCCCGCCCGTACCTATGCTATACGCTTATATAGAAAAATGGCTCGCGGAATGCAAAGCCCCGAAAATCACCCCGAAAAGCCTTGCTGTCCTGCGTAGCGGGATAGAAAGGTACATAAAACCCACTATACCCGACAAACCATTGACGGAAGTCCGCACGGCGGAAATGCTCAACGCGATTGAGAATTGCCCGCATAGCTATATGCGACAAGTCGTATATAGCGAGTTTCGGGCGGTATTCCGTCGGGCGTATCAATACGACCTTATCCCATACAACCCCGCCGAAAAGCTCGATTTCGTGAAACACTACCGCAAGAAAGGCAAAGCCTTAACGCAAGACGAGCAAAAGGCGTTTTTACGCGCAATAGAAAAAGAGCCGATGCGCCCGCTTTGGCTGTTTTATCTGTTAAGCGGTTGCCGTTGTTCGGAAGTGCTTCCGTTGAAGTGGGCGGATATAGAAACGGCGCAAAGCCGAATCTATATACGGGGAACGAAAACGGAACGCGCGGAAAGGTATATTCCGCTATTCCCTGCACTTGCGGAAGTGTTGGCGGGCTTGCCCCACGAAAGCGAATATGTATTCCCGTACACTCTACGGGCGATACAGTACAATTTCAACCGCATACGAAAAGAAAACGGCTTTGCTTTCCGCATACACGATTTACGGCATACCTTTGCAACGCGTTGCCTTGAAAGCGGAATAGCCCCAAACACCGTGCAAAAGTGGTTAGGACACGCGAGCATAGCGACCACGGCGAATGTTTACAGCCATATTCTAACCGATTTTGAACGGCAAGAAATGCAACGGTTTAACCCCCGAATATAAGCCCGAAAGGAAACCCCGAAGTGCTTTTCGCGCTCCACGACGGGAACGAAGTGAACGGAGCGCAGCGCAAAAAGCAAAAAACGGGACCCGTAGCCCGCGCGTCGCGTACCCGTTTTTGGGTTGGTAGCGGTTCGGGCGAAAACTACCACCGAAAAGAAAAACCCCGCAAGGCGATTGCGAGATTTTATAGCGGTATGAAGTCGGGTTGTGGGTGTGTTTTTGTAGCCCACGACGGGTGGGCGTAAGCAAAAACCACCGCCAGCGCGACGAATACGGCGCAGGGGGCTTTCGCGCTCCACGACGGAACGAAGTGAACGGAGCGCAGCGCGAAACACCCGATAGAAAATCGACGGGAGCAAACGGCGCGCGGAAACACTACGCCTTAAAATTGATACTACCTGAATTATTGTTAAAGCTGTCCGAAACGCGGACGGCTTTTTCTTTTGCCCCGCTGTCGTTCGTGCAAAGAATGTCGGCGGGGTCAACATCGATTATCACGCAAAGATTTGCGAGAGTGTCGAGAGCAGGCATTTTTTTACCGTGAACATAGCAAGAAATTTGCGTATGTTTCACCCCTAAACGGCGGGCAATCTCACTTTGAGAAAGCCCACTTTGTTTAATTGCTCGTGCAAGTTCTTGTTGAATTTGGCATAAAGTAATCATTTTTTTTCACTCCTACAAAAAAATTTTAACCTAATGGGTACAAAAATGCTTGACTTTTACCCAACGGGTACATTATACTGTTGATTGTACCTATCAGGTACATACTCACACTAAAACAACGGAAAAGAAGTTCAAACCCACGAAAGGCAAGCCAGCAGGGGTGTTCGGCGGTCTTGGTCGTGGCGGAGATAGAAAGAAAGGCTGTTTGTCGTGTGTGAGCGATAAACAGCCTTTTTTTCGGGAGGTGAAAGCAAATGTTTAAGCGAAGACGGAAAAAGCAATTAACGCGGGCGGAATGTTTGGAACGGTTGCGGGAATGTATGGAAAAATCGAGCTTTAAGCACGAGCTAACGGACAACGAGCGTTTGCAAATGGATTATAGCTTGCAAATAATAACCTGCTATGTACGATTAAACGATACGGAAGAAATAACGGAAGTACGGGCAATATGTTTTGGCGCAGGCGACGAAGACGAAGAAGACGACGAAACCGAGTACGAAGACGAAGACGACGAGGATTAAAAAATGGAAACTGTCGCGGAAGTATGGAAAGAAACAACGGAAACGGGTATAGACTTGGGCGCGTTGATTGTATCGGCAATTAAGGAAAAGCAAGAGCAAGAGGCGCGGAAATACGAAACCGTAGAACAGCCCCCAAAGGGCGCAAAGCTGACTTGGAAAGTAACGCCCGAAGAAATTGCGGAAATAAACGCGGGAAACGCCGAAATTATAGACAAATTCTATATGGCGAATATTGAGCGCGTGAGATATTCGGCGTATAGGTTTATGCGAAATAATAATTATGTCAAAGCGGTTGCGAGCTATGAGGATTTAATGCAACAATTTTACATAGACTTGCGGACGGGCGCAGTAAAACTTCGCCCTTTCGATGTCGCAATCGGTTATGCGGTGTTTCATTCGTTTAGTTACGCCCCCGTGGGCGGTTTTGATGAAATCTACATACCGTTAAAGGATAAGGAGCAAGAAAACAATGTCTAAAAATGGCGAATTGCGATTGATGAGATACGGCTTGAGCGTTGACGCGCCTATGAATTTTAACCACCGCACGGGCGAAAGCAGTACGGCGGGGCTTATGATTGATAGATACGCGCAAGTAGAAAGCGTAGAAGATACCTATTTTTGCGAGCAAGACGAATACGCGAAACAGCGCTATTTGAAAGGCTTTCGGGTGTATATGCGAAAAGTCTTTACGGAAGAAGAAAACGAGTTTTTACAACGCGTATTATTTGGGCAAGAAAGCGCGTATGAAGTCGGGCGAGCGTTCGGCGTAAAACACTTTGATTTTATGCGGAGCATACAAACAAAGGCATATAAAAACATAAAACCGCTTGCGAAGTTAGCACGGCTTACGGGTTGGAGCAAGGCGGAGGAATTTACAAAGCTATTATATAAACGCTTGGAGCAGTTAAACGCGGGCTATACGGTCAATGAGATTATACCCGAAAATCAAAAAATCTTGAAGTTTCGCGCCCGAAAAAATGCAATAATGCGAGCTTGGCGGGAACGCAATTTCCAACATTGGAAAGCGTATTCATACGCGTATATGGCGAAATGGCGGGCGGAACACCGCGAAGAATTACGGGCAAGGTCAAGGCAATATTATGCGGACAATCGAGAACGCGAGGCGGAACGCAAGAAAAAGCAACGACAAAACCCCGCATATTTAGCCCGTGAACGCGCCCGCGCGTTGGCGTACTATACGGAACACGCCGAAGAACTGAGCGAGAAAAGGCGCGAATATTTCGCGCGAAATCGGGAAGAAATCAACGCTAAACACCGCGCCTATTACGAGGCAAACAAAGAACGGATAAACGCGGAGCGAAACACCCCCGAAAAACGGGAAAAACGGCTTGCGTATTTACGAGAATACAGCAAAGCCCACCGAGAACAAGAGCGCGAATATAGGCGGAAAAGATATGCGGAAGTAAAGGAACGCAAACAAGAAATGGCGCGCCGTTGGCGGGAAAATAACCCCGAAAAAGTAAAAGAAATTGCACGACGGGCGCAAGAACGGTATAGAGCTAAAAAGAAAGAAAAACAAGCCCTGCAAGGGCAATAAAATAAAATCTATTAAAAGAAGAGGAAAAGACAATGACAAACGAAAAGAACGGCACTACAACGGCAAAAGCAACGGAAACGAAGACGGCGCGTATTTACTGCACCCGCGAAGAATACGAGGGCAAAGACGGCAAGAAGTACTGGGCGTATTTGGTAAAAGGTACGGTACGCGGGCGTGAAGTGAAAGTAGATTTTGCACCCCAAGACATGGGCGGTTATGAACCGTTAGACATTATCTTTGATGTCAACGACCACCCCGAAATTATCATGACGGAAGACACTTTCACGACGGAAAGCGGGAAAGTGAAAGCCTACACGGAGTACGAAGTCAAGACCGTTGACGAGTACGGTATTGAATACGCTTGCAAGGTAAAACCGAAACGCAACAGCGACACTTCCTTGCTTGCAATGCTTATTAGCACGCTGAAACACTTGCCCCAAGGCAAAGCCGACGGCGAGAACGAGAAAAAGAAAAATCCCGCTTGACGAACGGAAAGCGGACATAGACACCGCACGGGCGTTGGGTTTACGAAGTCAACCGACAAGCAACACGCAACACCCGCGCGGTGTACTGCGCTATGGCGCATAGACGAAACACAAGGACAAACGAAAAATGGAACACCCCACCTTAATCCCCTACGAGGGCAACGAGCGTTGCCCGTTCAAGTTTTTTGACAATTTCCCCGAAAAGCAGGTATGCAAGATATACCACGACGGCGGACACTATGTCGCAACCCCCTATTTTCCTACGCATAAAAAGCCCCAAGAACGGACACGGAGCGAGCGCGGGGAAATAGGCGAAGTATTCGACAATTTGTACGCGCAAGCCCTGCGGACGGGCAAAGAGCGCAAGGAAACGCAAGATTTCTTGCGCGATAATTTCGCCCACTTTTTCGACGACGAAACGGAATTAAGCGCATACATAGAGAGCGAAATGAAACGCAAGGCGCATAGTTTGGGAATGCGGAAAAAACGCTTTCGCAGAAAGGCGTTTTTGAACGAATGGACACACTTTGCGACGATTACATATAGCGACGAAAAACACGATGAAGAAAGTTTCCGTCGCAAGTTAAGGAAATGCCTTTCAAACTTTCACACGCGTAGGGGGTGGAAGTTTATGGGCGTTTTTGAGCGCGCGCCGGAAACTGATCGTTTACATTTCCACGCGCTTATTTTTGTGCCCGACGGGGAAATGGCGGGCGAGTTGTTGGAAATACGCGATTATAGCACCAAAGCGCACGCAATGCAAACGACGGTAAGCCATAGTTTCTTTGCGGAAAGATTTGGGCGCAACGATTTTCAAGAGATAAGCCGCGCCGAATTGAAAAACGGAAACACCATTGCTTATTTGCTGAAATACATAGAAAAGACGGGCGAGCGTATAACGTATTCGCGCGATATACCGACGGAATTATGCCGCGAAGTATTCAACGAAGACGTAGCGGCGGAAATGTGCGATTTCGTTATGAAATATGTCCTTTTTGACGATGTATTCGACCACGACTACGCGGACGAAGACGAGGAAGAAGAAAAGGCAATACCGCCGAAACAAATGGATATTTGGGGGATATGCCCCGAATATCTATGCTAAAAGGACATAGGAAGTAAGGAAAACGCAAGCCGTACAAAAGTACGGTAATTTTTGCGTATAGGCAAAAGGACGAAGAAAGAAGAAATCACGAAAAAAAGCGTGGTATCCGCGCGCAAGTGTGGACGGCTGATTCGGGATCGGGTTGGAATGTGCGCCAGTGGCGCAAGCCAACCGAACCGAACAGCAACACACGCGCGCCCATCGCTTTTTTCGTGTTTGCTTTCCGCTTTTGCAATGCGTATTTGCATTGCGCGATACCTTGTATCGGGGGGGGGCCCCCCGCGCCCCGCCC
>JBGVQS010000037.1:0-1733 GCA_045127595.1 Candidatus Scatosoma sp.
AACTCTAATGCCCGTGCCACTTTTGTTATGTTTTGCTTAATACGGTTTGCCACGATTCCGCGTGTCTTAACCGAAGTGTCGATGATATAGTAAATATTCGTTGTTTTCATTGATAATTCTCCTTATTTTTGTGAAATGATAAACGCCCACGGTCAACTAACCGTGAGCGCGTGATTTTTTGTGATTTTTTGCAAGAAGGCGGTGTTCCTGTCCCACCCACCCCCTAAGCGATTTTTTATGGAAATCTAACCCTGTTTTGCCCGTTCGGGCATCCCCCTTTCGGGGGCAGTCCTATTTTGCCTATACATTCGGGGGAATTATCGGGGCATTGGGGCAGGGTGCGCCGACATTTTCCGTCGCGCCCCGATGTCCCGTTATTCTATACGGCAGGGAATAGGTATTTTCTTCGTAGCGCGTGTTTTTTGTTATACTGCCCCGCTGCCCCGATGTTGACGGGGGAAGAATAGGCATTTTTTAATCTTTTAGATTTATGGAAGTGATTTTTGCTGGTGCAAGCATATCACACCGCTTGCTATCCATAGCCGATTTCGACCATATATATAGTATATATATGATAAAAGCCCGATTTTCGGGGCAGAAAATCGGGCGATAAATAGTCAAGATTAGCCGTGTAGACCATAAGAGAGTAAGGGCTAAACGGGTACGGCATAGGGAAGTCAGCAAAAAACGGGGTAAAAACACAAACACACGTCGCCATTCCTTAAAATCCAAGGTAGCGGACGTGTGTCTGGTTGGTGCACCGTAAGAGGTTCGAACTCCTAGCCTTCGGTTCCGTAGACCGACGCTCTATCCAGTTGAGCTAACAGTGCAATCTTATATTTTTTTTGTTCCGTAGACCGTTCTCGCACAATGTAAGGAGAGCATTGTGCTCGGTCACCGTTCGCGCGGAAATAATGCGCTCACTCATCTCGCCCCTAAAAAGCATTATCAATGCTTTTTCCCTGCGGTGCAGGTCGGGCAGCTCGTCGCTCTATCCAGTTGAGCTAACAGTGCATTTTATGTCTTTTGCGCTTCAAACGCTTATATAGTATATTGCTTTTTTTCTGTTTTGTCAACTGTTTTTTGTTGCTTTTTTTAGTTTTTTTAATTTTTTCCGCTTTATCCCTTGCTGTTTATATCGTTATAAGAGTTTTACGTTTTCTAAACCTTCTATGCCGTCGGGGATTGCGTCGGTTACGACAAAGTCGTATTCCGAAAGGTCGGCAAGCTTGTACGTGCCGTGTGCGCCAAATTTCGTGTGGTCGATGACCAGCACTCGCATTTTGCTTTTTTTGAACGCCATCCGCTTTAATTCCTTTTGGTCGAGCGAACGCTCGTATGCGCCGCCGTCCTGCACCGAAGCACACGAAGAAAGCATTAAATCAAACGAAAAATCACTCAACTGCCTGGTCGTCCAGCTGCCCGTCGCTGAAATGGTATTGTACGCTACGTTTCCACCCAGCAAAATTAGGTTAATATTCGGCTTTTTGGAAAGCTGAATCGCCGTTTGAAGGTTGTTCGTTACCACCGTTTTGTGGTTTAAGTCCATGCGATCCGCAAGTGCCAAAGCGGTGGATGAACTGTCAATAAATACCGACTTGAAATAGGGGATATGCGGCAATGCCTTGGTTGCCGCCTTTTCCTTTTCACGTGCGTTTTTTTCCATTCGGAAGAAAATAGATATTTCTTCCGAGTTTTCGGGAAGAAGCGCGCCGCCGTGCGTTCTTTCAATC
>JBGVQS010000038.1:0-7527 GCA_045127595.1 Candidatus Scatosoma sp.
TCGCTCCTGTCGAAAGACAAAAAAATAAAAAATTAAGGAGTAAAAACAGTTATGAAAACAGCAGTAATTTATGCCCGTTATTCCAGCGACAATCAAACAGAGCAGTCTATTGACGGTCAGTTGCGTGTATGCCACGAATACGCACAGCGCAACGACATTCTCATTTTAGACACTTATATTGACAGAGCAATGACGGGAACAAACGATTTACGCCCCGATTTTCAGCGTATGTTGAAAAACAGCGTAAAACGGGAATGGAACTATGTACTTGTTTATAAATTAGATAGATTTTCTCGTAACAAGTACGAAATGGCAATGCACAAGAAAACCTTAAAGGACAATGGTACGAAAGTGATTTCCGCTACCGAATTTATACCCGATACCCCAGAGGGCATTATCTTTGAATCTATGCTTGAGGGTTATGCGGAATATTACTCGGCAGAGCTTTCACAAAAAGTACGGCGCGGAATCAATGAAAGCCGTTTGAAAGGCAATCTTACAGGCGGTCGTGTGTTATACGGTTATATAAACGTAAACAAAAAAGCCGTTATCAACGAAGAACAGGCAGAAGTCGTGAGATATATCTTTGAAGAATACTCCAAAGGCGTGTACGTAAAAGATATTATCGCAAGTTTGACAAGAAAAGGTATTTACTATAACGGAAAGCCCTTTTGTAGAACGACCGTTTACAAAATTTTAGGCAATGAAAGATATTCGGGAATCTACCGCCACGGCGAACAGGTTTTTGAGAATACCTTTCCAAGAATCGTACCACAAGAAATTTTTGATAAAGTTAAAGGAAAAATTGATATGAATAAATATGGTAAAACAAGTGTAAAAATCGAATACTTATTAAAAGGCAAATTGAAATGCGGATATTGCGGTTTATCTATGAACGCCGAAAACGGAACAGCCCGTAACGGCGAGCGCAAATATTATTACAAATGTTGGGGAAGAAAACACGGTACAAAATGCCATAAGGAAGCCATCCAAAAGGATTTATTAGAAACGATTGTTTTAGATGAAATCGGACAGCAACTCAACGACAAAAACAACGTCAACGTAATCGTGCAGGGCTTAATGGCTTTGCAGATGAAACTGAATAAAGAAAACAACGCTTTGAACAATCTTTTACAAGCGAAACGGCAAGTCGATACGGCGTTACAAAATATTATGAACGCTATTGAAAACGGTATCTTCTCTAATACGACAAATAAGCGTTTGCACGATTTAGAAGAACAGCAAGCCAATCTTGAAAAAGAAATCTTAATCGAAAAAAGCAAAACGGCAGTTGTATTATCTGAAAAGGAAATCCGAGAATTTTACGAACAGGCGTTACGGCTTGAACCGCAAATGCTTATAAACTATCTCGTGAAAGAAATTTTGGTATATGATGATGAAATCGTCATTAAATACAACACCCCGACAACGATTAGTCCTGACAAAAGTCAGGGCTTTTCTTTTTACCATAAAACGCTGAAATTTGCTTATAAAGTTCGTCAAAGACGAGATATGAAAAAATTTGAAATTAAAGTAGAAATCCGAGTATAAAAGCCAAGTATAAAACGGCTATTTATTCCACGGTACTCTTGACAAGAGCCTCTTAGGAACGTGGTTGTAAGGCAATACCGCCAAGCACCACAGCCCCAAGGGGCTTTTTTTTCTTGCCGTGGCAAATAGCCTACCACGTTCCTTTCTCTTGTCAAGAGTCTTTCGCGGCATAAACCGCCGTTTTTAGCTTAATTTAACGACGGCAGGTATTTATTCAAGGCATAATAAAAAGCATTTCCTTAACCCAAAGAAACGCCCTTAAAACGATTTTGTATTCGTGTGTAAAAAAAGAGAAACCCAACCGCCACAAAGTGGTTCGATTTAGGTTTCTCTTGGTGGGCAGAGGTGGATTCGAACCTGGATGGCACCTCCGCAACCCCTTATAAATAAAGGGATTCAGCCGTTATTCGCCAATCGTTCGCCAAATTGATTTTGTGTCACAATATCCTTTGTCTGCTATAACCTCGCCCAATGCTCTATTGGTAAAAATCTTATACAAATTCTTACAATACGAACAAGAAAAAATCAGTATGCCGAATTGGATTGCGGAACTTATGAAGGACTTAAATACCCCTGAATGCTTCTCTATGGAAGTAAATGAAATTCTCAGGAAATATTCCTACAACTATTCTTATGCTTGCCGTTGCTTCAAGAAATATACAGGTACAAATATCGTTAATTTTTTCCTTGCCTCAAAAATGAATTTTGCTTTGTCTCTTCTTCAATTTTCCAATAAATCCATTACTGAGATTTCTATCCTGTCAGGATTTTCATCCATTAATTACTTTAATAGAATTTTTAAAAAGACTTATGGTGTATCTCCAAGCCAATATCGAAAAAGCACTTTCTAACAATGTAATTAAAGTCATTAAGCGAAACGCTTACGGGTATCATAAATTTGAAAACTTACGAAAACGGATTTTCCTCGTTTCGAGCGAAAATTCCCATCAGGTGGCCACCTGATGGGAACTATTCGGTAAGAATTTATTCAACTTTTTTATTTTCTCTATACCACAACATTTGACATAGAGCCAAAAGTATTCGCCGACGAGTCTTTGGACTCATCGGCGAAGCTTTCATTTTTTAACCCCAATTCTCGGGTTCGAAGGTTTCACCTTCGTAAACGCCGTTGGAGCCTATCATGCTTGCCGTTATAACGTCTTGACCGTCAAGGTAAACAAGTTCCAAATATAACTCTTCATACTTTTTCATAATTGTAGTCCTCCTTATTTAACCTGCAAAGTCAAATTCGCAAAATCCGTCGTTACGGTCACATAATCGCCTTCAACCGTGTACTCGCCGCTATCCAACAGTTTGCCGTTGAGATATACGCTCTGTCCTGCGGTATATTTAAGCTTCAACGTCACTTTCAATCCGCTGTTTGCATTTCCTGCAATTCCCGAAAGTGCAATGCTCGATGCCGTCGCATAACAGGTATACGTTTTCTCGCCGAACGCAAGATTTTCCATACCGAAATGGGTAAGCGAGCCTAAATTCGGCGCAATCGTCAACGTATCGTAGCGTGCGTCCAAACCGAGGAATATCTTCGGTGCAGTCGCCATGACCATAACCGCTTCCTTGAATTCGTCCTGCAAACCGTACTTGCCGGCAGTTCCCGAACCCTGCAAATCGCCGCTTGCGGTATAATAATTCTTGAAGAAGTCTGCCCAGCCTGCCGTTGCCGCATTCGGATTCTTCTTCTGTACCACGACAAACCAGTTTGCGATGGCGGAAATTCTGCCATACGCATTCTCTACGCCGAGCACCTTTGCACGAGCCAGAATATCGTAATAGGATACGTGCATGATCGTACCGCCGTCCTGGCATTGTACGCCGTACTTTTTGTCATAATAATATTCCGAGAAATCCGATTCTCTAACAGAGGTAATATTACTACCGTCGATCGTGTATTTCTGGTTATCAGCCGTAGTCGTAACGGGAGCGAAAGGCTGTTCGTAAATACCGTTGCCCGATACTTTATCGCCGCTGACCTTTCTCGTACCGTTGATCCACGACATAATGGAAGCTGCCTGATCCGTATCTGCAACGCCCGCTTCTACCGCATGGAGATTGAGCTCGGTAAAGCCGTAATCCATCAACGTACCCTCTTTATTGCCGCTCTCCGAATCTACGTCGCGTACCGACCATGCAAATCTGCCCGTCGTACCATTGTAGAAGGTGGTTTGAATATTGCCCTTGACCGTTTCCGCAAGCGTTCTCAAACTGTCAGCCGTATGCGTATACGTTGCCGTTTGTTTTGCGCCTGACAAATCGTGCCATTCGATGCTTGCCGTTTCCGTTACGGTGATACCCTGCTTTGCAAGCGCCTCTTCCATGTCCGCCAAAGCAAGCAACCCTTCGTAGAAGTAGACGTTCGCCTCGGTGTTCAAGCATCCTGCGGGATAAATATCCCAGTAGCTGTTCGGTGCGCCTTGGTAAGAATCGTGTCTATGCAGGTAGGAAAGATTTACAAGCCCGTTTTTACCCTGCAAAGGCTCCAACTGGAACAACATCGCTCTTCTTGCACGCGTAATGTTGTTTACGAGCAATTCGATATCGTTATGGTTGGACGCATATTCGTTGAGCGCAACGACGTATTTAGGACCGTTCACGCTGTGACGGGAATCTGCCGTCGCACGAACGTAATCCAACTTAGCCGTCACGGAAGTGGTTGTGTCTTTCGCAATCAAAACAACCCGCAAACCCGTAATCGTCTTATGATTGCTTGCGCTTTCGTTACTTGTAACTAACCTCCCTGCACCGTAATTTGCATGCGTGTACAAGGGGAAATGAGAACGGTACATACCCGTTGCGTTCGGCATTTCGTAAGGATTATTTGCATATTCCGATTGTTTTACGGAATACCACGAGCCGCCCGTTTGCCACTCGATTGCATAATCGGTGATCACCGCATTGGGATCGTCAAGGAGCAAACGTACTTCCACGAAAGGTGCGTTGAACGCAGAATAGGAAATATCCGTTACTTCGTATACGATCGCATTCGTTGCGCCCGTTACGTTAGAAAGCCCCGTTTTTGCCGTACCGACATATCCGGCAACGCCGTTCGACTGCGTAACCGCACTACCGTTTACCTTCCAACCTTTACTGCTTTCCTGAGCGGTAGCATAGCCCGATTGACTGCTCAATTCCTTGGAAAGGGTTGTGTCCGTCACGTTGGCGTTAAACTCTGCGTGATAAGCCTTCCAACCTATCGATTCCATATTCGGCAACGCCCAACCCTGACTGCTCATGAGGTAGTAGGACGTAACCGTCGAATAAGCGGGACCGCCGTCCGCAGTACTAAACGATTTATCGTTCATGTCCGCATAAACGTTACCGTTTTTGTCGATATCGATATTATTCAGATAATACAAGGCATACGCCTCTGCGCTATACGTTCCGTTTTGCGTTGCGCTATTCTCGTTGACAACCAAATTCGTTGCATTGAACCACGAAATCGCATTCATGTACCAGTCCTGTTGATAGGTAGGACCGTTGGAAACAGGGCTATGCGTTACTGCATATTGACCCGACATGGTATACAACTCGAAATAATCCTGGAAGAACTGTTGCATTGCGTCGTCCGACGCATAGTAGGTCAAGTTCGATTCCGTTTCGTAAAGGAAAGAAACGGTGAACAAGTTGGTCGCAAACGATTTTTCCAAAATCTCCGAGCTACGGATAGGCTTGCCGTTTACGATAAGCAAGGGTTCTTCATTCTGAGTCGTAACGATAGAAAGCGTTACTACGCCGTCTGCAATCGATTGCGTCTGAATGGAAGAAATCGCAGAGCCAATCGTTCCTGCCGTTGCCGTAAAGGTCGTACCGTCAAAGGTTACATCCGCAATTTTATTTGCGTACCCGACGAGCACGGATCGTTGCGTACTCGTGCCCTCTCCTGCTTTATGAGCTTTCGAAGCCACTTCGTAAATGTTTCTGACGTTGTTTTCTTCCTGGAAGCACCCGTATGCGTTGGCTGTCGTACCGTCTGCGTACGTTACGCCAACGTATGCTCTTGCCGCATAATCACGGTTATAGTTGGTAGGACGTACGGTGTGGAGCGTTCCGTTTACGGACAAAATGCCGTCGGCAAAGTGGAATCCTTTTTCTTTTAACGCATAGAAATCTACGGGCTGTGCGCTGTGCTCTACCGTAAATTCTTCCGTACCCAAAAGCTCTGCGGGCAATACGATCACGCCGATGGAGTTAATATACGCCCCGTACGTATTGAAGGATTCTTCTTGCAAAAGTGCCGTGAAACGAATACCGGACTGATCCGCCGTGTCGCCCATACGAATGGACGCACCTTCTTTCAAAGCGTAATCGACCCAAATTGCCTTTGCAACGCCTGCAACGGTTGCGGCTTTGCCACCCTGATAGAGTGCGCCGTTGATTTCCCAACCGAGGAAAATGCGACCGGCTACGCTCTCATAAGCAGGAAGAATATCCCCCATCGCTACTGTCGTCTCAGGCGCTTGCGCCAAAATTTCCCACGTATCGTTATATTCGTTGTAAACGATCCACGTATCCTCTTCGACTACGTATATATCGTATGTCTCGCCCTTCGCATAGGAAAGGGAAGGGAGCTGACAGCCCGCTTTCACGTAAATATAGGAAGGTGCCTTCGTTGTATAATCAGTCAACTGCAAACCGAATGCGCCCCAACGGGTCCAGAAATTGATGAGCTGTGAGCCCAAAGTCATAGCGGACAGCTTGACGCCGTCAATCTCAATATATTCGCCCATGTTCAGACTAGCAATCTTGCCGCTGAAATCTACGCCTCCCTCCGAAGTGCCGTAGTCGCTTTCCGTAAGGTATACGTGCAAAATATTATCCGAACCCGTATCATTGAAATCCACACGTGCGATTCCCGTTGCAATTTCGTTGAATACGATCACCTCTGCCCAGTCCTCATGGGTTAATCCCGTACTGGAGCATTTATAGGAAACTTCTTTTTGCGTTACATAGCAAGTTGCCGTGCCTGCGTTGATATACGCCCAGGAGGGGAATTGTGTACCCTTTTTAATAGTAACGACGTCTCCTGCCGCAATCGTCAACTGACCGAAAGCAAGCCCCGTTTCCGTGTAAAGATTTACGAAATATTCTTTTGTCTGCGCTTCGCTCAGTAACGTACGCAACGGCGTACCGTTGATAAGGATATAATCCAAGGTGTTCAGTTGCCCGAGTTTACTTGCATCGTAAGACTTCGTCGCAGGTGCGCCCGAGTAGTCGCCGCCCGTAATGGTCAGCATCAAACGCTTATCCGCATATCTGTTCACCTCTGCGGTGACAACCGTTTCAGCAAAAATAACCTTCTCTTGCCAAGCACCGCCTGCATATAAATAGGTAACGTCTGCCGTCGTAACGTAAACGTTTAACGTACCGCCGCTCACAGCCGAATAGGAGGGGAATTGCGTACCCGTAGGAATCACCACTTCATCGCCTTCCACAGGCGTAGCCATCGGTATCCACAATTTGGGTTGCGTCCACATGTTTATGAACGCCACGTCCCCGGTCCACAAGTCTGCAAACGTCGTTCCGTTTACCGTAATATTTGTCAAGGTGTTAAAGTCTGCAAATGCCGTTTTTTCAAGCTGCGTATTAGCCGGTGCATTTGCGTAATCGCTTACACTCAGTTGAATCCCCAAACAATTGTTAGCGTAACTCAAAGACGTAACCGCCGTATCAATCGTTTTAGGCTTTTCTTTCCATACGCCGTCTATGTACAAATAAGCAGCTTCGGAAGTAGTAACGTAAGTATATGCGGTACTACCATTCATAGCCGAGTAGGACGGGAACTGCGTACCCGCAGGGATTACCACTTCGGCGCCTTCTGCAGGCGCAACAATAGGTATCCACAATCCGGGCTGCATAAACATTTGCATGAACGCTACATCCCCGCTGCCGGAATCGGTCCACAAGTCCGCAAGCGCCGTTCCGTTTACCGTAATATTCGTTAAGGTGTTGAACGCATCG
>JBGVQS010000039.1:0-1548 GCA_045127595.1 Candidatus Scatosoma sp.
CTGCTTTTTGAGAAGTTCCTCAAGTCTTGCGTACAGATCGGAACCAATGTGCTCTCCGCGAGCATCCTTTTTGACATACAAAACCGTTTCTGCGGCACGGGAAAACGCGGCGCGTTCCCCCAAGGGATTGGCGTAGGAATAGCCCAAGATCTCGCCGCCACGCTCCGCGACAAGGTACGGAAATCTCGTAAGCACCTTTGCGATCCTTTCACGAAAGGCTTCTACGGTCGGCACTTCATATTCAAACGTGATGCCTGTTTCCAATATGTAAGGCGCGTAAACGGCAAGAATTTTTTCGGCATCGTCTACGGTCGCCATTCGGATTTTTATCGTTTTTTCGCTCATTTTAGAAGGAAATCCTTTGAATTTTCGTTGTTTTTTTCGTTTTTCGGTCAATTTCGACGAGAATACCATGCGCCGTTACTTTGTTGTCCGAAGGGATAAATTTGACGGGCCAATTCATCGTCATTTTCTCAATAATACACTCGGGCTTGATGCCCAAAACGCTGAAATCGGGTCCACACATACCGATATCGGTGATATACGCCGTACCTTTCGGCAAAATACATTCATCGGCGGTCGCAACATGGGTATGCGTCCCATAAAAAACCGTGATCTTTCCATCCAAAAAATGCGCGAGCGCTTGCTTTTCCGAGGTCGCTTCCGCATGAAAATCCAAGATGGAAATATCGTATTTGCCCTCGTAACGCTTCAAAATCTTTTGCGCCGCATAAAAGGGATTTTCCAAGGGCTCCATCATGATGACACCCAAAAGATTGATGATAAGCGCCGTCATACCGCCGACATCGGTGAGAAGCACGCCGTCGCCCGGAACGTTTCCCGGATAGTTGGCAGGACGGAGAATATTTTCGTTGTCCTCAAAAAGCGATTTCGCATCGTAGCTTTTGAAGGCGTGGTTGCCCGTCGTGATGACGTCTGCGCCCGCATCGAAAAGCATTTCCGCAGAGGCGCGATTGATCCCGTTGTTTTCGGCGCTGTTTTCTCCGTTGACAATGGTAAATTCCACACCGTTTTCACGGATGAAACGCCTTAGATGTTCTTTGAGATAGTGGCAGGCGGATGTTCTGCTGACATCGCCCAAAATTAAAATTTTCATAAGCATAATTTCCGTTATTCTTTTGACATTGAAAATAGTGTAACATACTTTTACTCGTTTTTCCACTCCTATTTTGAATATTTTTTCAAAATTTCATTCTGCAAAATAAAGTTTTCCACAAATTTGTGAAAAGTGGGGAATACTCCTTAAAATCCGCTTGATTTTCTATTTGTAATATGATATAATATATTATAATTATTATAATACCTTATTATGGTTTTTTTCGGTACCCGAGAAAATATCATATTTTTCCACATCCGATATGTGGAGAATTTACATACAACATACGAAAGAAAGGACGGTTAAAAACACTTGAACGCAAATCAAGACATTTGGAAGATCGTTTATGACGAGATCGTTAAAAAATATCCCGACGCGGTCATCGATCTCTGGCTCAAAAATTTTGAGCTCGCTTATTTTGACAGCGAGCT
>JBGVQS010000040.1:0-5836 GCA_045127595.1 Candidatus Scatosoma sp.
GACCGCAGCTATCACGATGGTAATGGCTGCTCGCGGCGGTGCAGAAAAGATGAGATATGATCAAATCGATAAAGCACCCGAAGAAAGAGCTCGTGGTATCACAATCAACACCGCACACGTTGAATACCAGACGGATGCACGTCACTATGCACACGTTGACTGCCCCGGCCACGCTGACTACGTTAAAAACATGATCACTGGTGCTGCTCAGATGGACGGTGCTATCCTTGTTTGTGCTGCGACCGATGGTCCCATGCCTCAGACTCGTGAACACATCCTTCTTGCTCGTCAGGTAGGCGTTCCTTACATTGTTGTATTCATGAACAAGACCGACCTCGTTGACGATCCTGAACTTCTTGACCTCGTTGAAATGGACGTAAGAGATTTGCTTTCTTCCTACGAATTCCCCGGCGACGATATTCCCGTTATCCGTGGTTCCGCTTTGAAAGCACTCGAAGTTGCTTCTTCCGACAAACCTGCAGATGAAATCATGGCAGATCCCGCTGTTGCTCCCATCGTTGAACTTATGGCAGCAGTTGACAGCTATATTCCTACCCCTGCACGTGAAGACTCCAAGCCCTTCCTTCTTCCTGTAGAAGACGTATTCACGATTTCCGGTCGTGGTACCGTTGCTACCGGTCGTATCGAACGTGGTGTTGCTCACGTTGGTGAACCCGCAGAAATCGTTGGTCTTATCGACAAACCCATGACGACGACCATCACCGGCCTTGAAATGTTCCACAAGCTCCTTGACGAAGCGCAAGCAGGCGACAACGTTGGTGCACTTCTTCGTGGTATCAACAGAACGGACATCCAAAAGGGTCAAGTTATTGCGAAACCTGGTACGGTTGCAACCGGTACGGAATTCGAAGCGCAAGTTTACGTTTTGACGAAAGATGAAGGCGGCCGTCATACCGCATTCTTCAACCACTACAGACCTCAGTTCTTCGTACGTACGACGGACGTTACGGGTGCTATTGAGCTTCCCGAAGGCGTAGAAATGGTTATGCCTGGCGACCACATCGATATGAAGGTTGTTCTTATTAAGCCCGTTGCTTTGGAAGAAGGTCTTCGTTTCGCTATCCGTGAAGGTGGTAGAACGGTTGGTTCCGGTGTTATCTCCAAGATCCTTAAATAATCTTTGGATCACCGCTAAATTTAACAAAAGCAGCTTATCCGCTTGGGTAAGCTGTTTTTTTGTGTCAATTTACTAAAATCCTTATGCTCTAAAAGAAACGTCCGCGCTTGCCTTAAAGCCTTGTACGTTTCTAAACCGCGTGGGTTTAAAGAAACTTTGGCGATTGTGTTAACGTTTTATATTATTCTAAAATCCTTAGGATTTAAAAGAAACGAAGTGCTTACTTAAAAGCCTTGCAAATTTCATAAAAAGATGCTATAATATATAAAGAAAACGCTTTAAAATAGGTTAAAAAACGTGCAAAATCAAGAGAATAGAAAAAGAATATGGGATAGGGTAGAAATATCGATAATCCTTGTTTTATGCGCCGTTACGGTTGTGTTAGACTTTATTTCGCTTACTCCCTTTCGATCGGAATTTTACAATAGAATGCTCGGGAAAATCTTGCAGCAGGGTATCGGATCGGTAGCCGTAATATTGCTGATGCTTCGGTTGCGTTTAAAACTTTTTCAAAAACCGCAAAATCTGCTGTATATGATTCCCTGTTTGATAATTGCAATCGATAATTTTCAATTTTCCGCTTATTTTAATGGTAAAATGGAGCTTGTTAGAAACAGCCCAACGGATTTTATTACTTTTGCAGTGTATTGCCTTTTGGTAGGGCTTTTTGAAGAATGTATTTTCCGCGGCGTTATTTTTTCTGTTTTAGCAGGCTACTTTTCAAAGGATAGGAAAGGTTTTCTGCTTACCTACGTAATATCTTCCCTAATATTTGGCGGGGCGCATTTATTCAACGTATTAGGGGGCGCAGGAGTAGGACCTACCATATTGCAGGTAGGATATACGACGCTTACAGGCGGTTTATTTGCATTTGCGTTAATTAAGACGAAAAATATCCTTTGCGCAGGGTTTACTCACGCGGTATATAACTTTTTCGGGCTGTTATTTGACGTAAACGGCTTAGGAATGGGTATTGTATTTGATACGGGCACGGTAATTACTATGGCGATTGTTAGCGTTTTTATCGGCGTATTTGTGCTGTATTCCGTATGGAAATACCCCGAAAACGAGCGAAAAGAGCTGTATTTCCGCCTTGGTTATCAAAAAATGGAAGAAAATATAGATAATATCGCATAAATAAGCAAAACACACGGCTATCCCCAGTATAAAAGGGGTGTAGCCGTTTTTTCTTTAAAAAGCAGGTATTATGTCAGATATAATACCTATGTCTGGCATAATCACAACCAAAACAAAGGGTATTATGTCAAACATATTACCTATGTCTGACATAATTGACGGGAATTATTGTTGGAACGCTTGCGAAAAATGAAAATTTGTTGTATAATAGGTAGGTAAGGAGAAAAATACGTATGAAATGTATTTTTATTTATAATCCCGTCAGCGGAAAGGGAAAAATTGCGAAAAAGTTAGAGTATATTGTTTCCTCTTTAAAGGAAGCGTATGAAGAAGTAGAAGTTTACGCGACGAAAGCGGTGGGGGATATGCGCCGCGTAGCGCGCGAATCGGTCGGTGTTTACGACGCGATTATTTTTTCGGGCGGCGACGGTTCTTTCAACGAAGTTTTGCAAGGAATCGGGGATTTGGATAATCTTCCGCAGCTTGGATATATTCCCAGCGGTACGGTAAACGATATTGCGCGTACGCTTGGTATTCCCAAAAATATAAAAAAGGCGTTGCAAATCATCAAAGACGGTCGGGCTGAATTGCTTGACTGTATGAAAGTAAACGATACCTATGCCATGTACGTTGTTGCGGCAGGCGCGTTTACGAGCGCAACCTATACAACGTCGCAATCTCAAAAGAATCATATGGGCAAAATTGCCTACTGGTTGCACGGGGCGAAGAAAAATTTAAAATTTCAGGTGTTTGACGTAAATTGCCAAGGCGAAACGAAGTCCGTACATTCTCATTGCGTATTGATTACAATGATGAATAGCCGTTCGGTTGCAGGTTTCCGTTTAAACAAAAAGGCTTGTTTGCAGGACGGAAAAATCGAAGTTGCGATTGTAAAGCAAAAGGAAAACCCGAAATTTTGTCAAAAATTCGGGGCGCTGTTTGCCGTTGCAAGGCTGTTTTTATTCGGTTATAACATCAAGATGAAACGCCTTGAAAAGCTGGAAGGTTCGTCCTTTGACGTGCAAGCGGGAGACGACGTTGTATGGAATTTTGACGGAGAAAAGGGTTCGAGCGGAAACGTACACGTAGAAGTTGTACCGAAAAAAGTAAATATGATCGTTCCCAAAAAATTGAAACTGATTTAAAAATATCCCCTTGAAAATCTTAAGATTTTCAAGGGGATTCACTTTATAAACGAAAGATTTTTAATAGGGATTTTATTTGATAGTAATCCACATGCGGTTCAATTTTTCGTTTGTTGCTTTATCGAAATAATTCATAACGACAAGCCGTTTGGTCGTTTCAAAGTCGGGATATTGCACAAAAACCTGACGGCGTTGATTTGCGGCGGGTACGTTGAAAATATGATTTTCTCCAAAGAAATAGCTCAAATCATAAGGAACAACGTCCGTTTCCGTTTCGTCGGCTTCGTAAAGATCTTTCACGTAATCAAAAATCAAATCTCCGCCGATACAGCTTGTATAGCCGATATATTCCATATTCCGTTTCGCGTTTTCGGGAATGGATAAAAAGTTGACGAAAGCGGTTGCCGCTTCCACGTTTGCGCCTTTCATCATAACCCAACCGTCAAACCAAATGTTAGAAGCGGCTTCGGGGATAGAATATTCCAAATACAGGGGATCGTCCTGCTCTTCCGCCACGTCGAGCACATACACAGCGTCGCCGCTCCATTGATAAGAAGCGTCAAAGCGTCCCATTACAATGTCCATTTTTCCTTCGTCCGTTTCAAGTCCGTACAAATTTTCACGCAAATTCTTTAATACGCGCTTGTTTTGTATATCCTTGATCGTTTCCGCGGACGTATCGTTCATCATACGGGAAAGCTCGCTTTGATAAGATTCCAAGGTAATGTCGCCGCGCTCGTAAGCGGCTTTTAAAGCAAGCAACTCCTGCTCGTAATAAAGCCCCAGCGCCGCAAAATAGCTATCGCGGACGTTGTCTTTTGCGGTGATGTTTCTTTTACATTCCTTGTGTGTGAACGCCGTCCAGCTCTTGAAAATATCCGGCGAAGAGAATTCTTCCGGGTTATAAATAAAGCCCGTCGTGCCCCACATATACCCTGCGATATATTCCGTCCAAGAATTTCCGTTCGCGCCCTTATCAAAAACGCCTTTGATATACGGGGAAACGTTTTTTGCGTAGTAATTATGCGGATAATTGGGATCGTCCGTCAAGAAAAAGCTTTCGGGATATTTTTCAAGTCGTCCTTCCGCTAACATTTTCATCATCATATATTCGGATGGACATAAAAGGTCGTATTTATCGCCCATTTTAATCTTGTTATACATGGTTTCGTTGTCTTGTAAGGCAACGTATTCGACCTTGATCTCTTTACCGTATTCCTGTTCGTACCAGTCCTCAAATTCTTCATAAAGCGCGCGAGTTCCCGCTTCGGAATCTCCCTCGTCGATATACTCGTCCCAGCTTGCTACGCGGAGCACGTTACCGCTCGATTTACCGCAGGAAGAAAGGGGAAAACTTGAAACAACCAACAAAGCCGCTAAAGCCAACGTACATTTCTTTTTCATCTCTTTTTACTCCTATTTTTGCGGTAAGCGTTCACGTTCGCGATCACGACTACAAGAAGAATCACGAAAAAAATGAGTGCGGTAAAAGCCCAGTAAGCCGCTTTGATTTTTGCGCCGAAATAATTGTTTTTATCAAGACCGTAGATATGGGTACTGATGGTGGTAAACGAGTCGGGCTTGGTATAAGCCGCCACGACGTAATCGTCCAGCGAAAGGGTAATCGCGAGCAAGAACCCCGAAATAATTCCCGGCAAAATCTGCGGAATAATAACGGAGAAGAGTGCGCGCTTGGGCGAAGCACCCAAATCCAACGCCGCTTCGTATAAATTGTTATCCATTTGACGGAGCTTAGGGATAATCGAAAGTACGACGAAAGGGGTACATATGATCATTTGCCCAACAATCAAGGGGATATAGGTAGATTTATCCAAGCCGAAGAAAGAGATAAACAGCGCGAAAGAGATCGCGGTAACAACTTCGGCGTTGATAACGGGAATACGGTTAATTGCGGAGAGCGTTCCGCACATTTTTTTACGGGAATAATAAATCCCGATCGAACCAACGGTTGCAAGAATAGTAGAAAGCGTCGCAACGATCAGTGCGAGTAAGAAAGTTTGCAAGACAACGCGCACAGGCTCGTTATCAAAATTGAAGAAATACTTATAATGGGCCATAGAAAAGCCGCCCCAACCTTCGTTGATATGATCGTTTGCATTAAAGCTATACGCGGTCAAGAAGATAATGGGGAAATAGATAAACAGCAAAATCAACGCGATAAACGCCCATTTTAAAACGGTTTTTGTTTTTACCATAACGACGTCCCCCTAACTTCCGTTTGCTCGTCCGCTTTAAATCCGCCCGTCAGCCAAGTAATCAAGAACATAAACATGAGCAGCAATAGCGCGATAAACGAGCCGTCGTGCCATAAATCTCCGCTGAAATAATCGTCAATGAGCTTTCCGACGATTTTAACGTTTCGGTAGGTGAGATAGTTGGAAACGACGTAGTTCGT
>JBGVQS010000041.1:0-3511 GCA_045127595.1 Candidatus Scatosoma sp.
CAATCTGCTTCGCCGTCAAACGCGCGTCGCTTCTGATGACTTCCAAAACTTCTTTTTCTAACGTTTTCATGGTGTTTTCTCCGTTATTTTTTCGGCGGTATTCCGCCGCTTTGCATTAAAATAAATTTTCCAAAAACAGATTGTCAAAATAGATACTTTCCACAAAGTCGCTTTGAACAAACTTGACGTGGTTGAACTTCGCAAAGTTGAATACGTGCGCCTTGACAATGACGGGAGTCGGCACGTCAAGGGCGGTGCAAATTTCCGAAACGTATTCAAACATTTTTGAATAGACGAGCTGTTCGTCTCTCTCATAGACCGTCTGTTTTTTAATTTTTCCGTCAATCATGACCTTTGCCCATATTTTCATAACAGTATTATTATACACGATTTTTATTAAAAAATCAACGTATCGAACGGGTTTTTTGAAAAAACCTGTCTTTTTTATCATAGGCGTTTTCTATGCGTACGCTCTCGCTTTTGCGGTGGCTTTTTTGTTTTCATCGCGTACATGGGTGGCATATTTTATATTTTTTGGAGTTTTTAACATAATCGAATGGCGGCACGCATACTGTAAACAAAGAGAAAAAATGTTTTCGACCTATTTTCCAAAAATTCGTCAAAAGCCGTCCTTTTTTCTTAAAAAGAATTTTGTATAATGGAGCAGTACCTTGAAAATTGTATTCTTCCGCGCAAAAAAACGACAAGCGGAGCCTTCCTCGCTTCGCGCCGCCGCCGTGGCTTTTTGCGTATGTCTTATTTCGTTGTTTGCCCTGCATTTTGCTTTCGGCTTTCCCGCCGCTGCCGCCGCTTCGGAGCGCAAGCTTCCCATCTATTCGGTCGCCACAAGCGAGAAGAAAATCTCTATTTCCTTCGATTGCGCGTGGGGGGTAGAGCATACGGACAAAATCCTTGACGAGCTTGACCGACACAACGTGCGCTGTACCTTTTTCGCCGTCGAATTTTGGGTGGAAAAGTACCCCGAATACGCCAAAAAAGTCGTGGAACGGGGGCACGAGCTTGGCACGCACAGCAAAACGCATCCGTATATGAGCAAGCTTTCCGCCGCCGAAATGCAAGCGGAGCTTACTTCGTCTTCCAAAAAAATCGAAGAAGTAACGGGGGTGAAGCCCACGCTGTTCCGTCCGCCCTACGGTGATTATAACAACCAGCTGATTGAAACGTCCAACAAGCTGGGGCTGTACCCCATTCAATGGGACGTGGACAGCTTGGACTGGAAAAACCTGACCGCCACCGAGCTTTCCCTTCGCGTCATCAACGGCGCAAAGGAAGGGAGCATTATCCTTTGCCACAACAACGGCTTACACACCGCCGAAGCGCTGCCGATGATTTTTTCCACCCTGCAAAACAGGGGCTTTGAGTTCGTGCCCATCGGGGAGCTGATTTACAAAACCGGCTACACTGTCGACCATACAGGAAAGCAGCATCCTGCATCCTAAATAGGATAAAAATTAAAAACGAGGGCACCATGTACGCGTTTAACGGGTATTCAACGCCCATTTTCTCTTAAAACGAGAGAGCCATTCAACCGAAAAACAATATTATAAAAAACGGAGATACTACCATGAACTACAATTGCGAAAAGAACAACAAGGTGTACATCACAGGCGAAATTGTCAGCGACGCAACCTTCTCACACGAAGTCTACGGCGAAGGCTTTTACGAATTTTACGTAAAGGTACTGCGCCTTTCAGGGCAAGCGGACGTACTTCCCGTAACCATATCCGAACGGCTTATCAGCGGCGGCGAGCTGCAAAAAGGAAAGCTCCTTTCCGCCGTCGGGCAGTTTAGAAGCTACAACAAAATTGAAAACGGAAAATCCCGTTTAATGTTGACGGTTTTCATTCGCGAGCTAATCGAAGAAGACGCCGAGAAAAACCCCAACAGTATTTTGCTTTCGGGCTACATTTGCAAACCGCCCGTCTATCGCACCACCCCCTTCAACCGTGAAATTGCCGACGTGCTGGTCGCCGTCAACCGTGCCTATAATAAGTCCGACTACATCCCCTGCATCGCATGGGGCAGGAACGCGCGCTTTGTCAAATCCCTTTCCGTGGGGGATAGAATTGCCGTTTCGGGTAGAATCCAAAGCCGAGAATATCAAAAGCGTTTTTCGGAAACAGACGTCAAAACAATGACCGCCTACGAAGTATCCGTTTCAAAGCTTGCCGCTTTTGACGAAAGGGAAGACTTTGACCTTGAATCGGAATTCGAGCTGTATTCCGTTCCCGATGTCAGCGGAGCGTTAGACACAGTTGTATAAGAAATAATTATGGCTAATTAAAAATATAGCGACGCAGATAAAAGTCTGCGCCGCTTTTTAGTTTTCATTCGTTGACAAAGCGGAAAAACTGTGCTACAATGAAGAAAACAACAAAAAAGGAGCTTTTCTGAATGCAAAGCGCAACCCCTGAAAACTTGATTTTACTCTGCGGCGAGCTGACAAGCGGCGGTGAGAAAATCCACGCCCTTGACGGCATGAACGCACGCGAATTTACCATAAAGGTCGTGCTGCCTTCTGGCACCGATCTTTTGCCTGTACTTATCCCCGAAGCGCTCATCGACGACACGGTAGCAATCGGCGCAACCGTTTCCGTCACAGGCAAGCTTATCTCCGAAGAGCAAACGGAAAACGGCGAAACACGCACCTTTCTAAAAATTGCGGTACAGGAACTGTACGCAGGGGAAACGGAAGTAACCAGCGGATTGTTTTTAACAGGCAACGTCATCAAAAAGCCGCACTCGTATACCCTTCCAAGCGGTGAACGAACGGAATTTTCCCTTGCCGTAGGAAAAGCGGACGGGGAAGTTGCCTACGTCTTCGTGGCTGCGGAAGGGGAGCTTGCCGCTGCGGCGAAAAATTTTTCGCTTGGGGACAGCGTATCCCTTTTAGGACAGCTTCACAGCTACGAATACCTTTCCTTAGGTTGCACGTCAGCCGATTCCTATACCGCCTACGAAGTCGCGGTATTGACCTTTATCACCCTACCAGCGTTATAATCAATGCTTATATTCCATTTTTATTTATGGCATACAGGTATGTGTTGAAAAAATAAAACACTTTGTTTTTAATAATCTATGCTTATATATATAAAAGGACGACGTATTCACTCGTCCTTTTTTATTTTTACGATGGCAGAAGACAGCGCCGCAAAAAAGCACCTATCCATTCGACAAAACTAGCCATACGTTGCCCGTTTTCTTTTTTCTTTTTCCGTTCTCATCCAAAGACAAGCCGCATATAGTAGAATACAGACGAAAAAAACGACGCTTTGTAAGGAGAATTATTATGGACGAAGAAATGGAATACGCTGAAATGTTGGAAATCCCCGTATCGACGGTAAAGGTTACAAAAAAGCGTGGACGCAAGCCCAAGAAACAAACGGAATTAAAGGAAGAAGTGATCAGCAAGGTCAATGAAAACAATGCTGAAATCGTAGGCGCAACACCCCCTGCGGCAAACAAAGAAAACGTGGGCGCGGCAAATACG
>JBGVQS010000042.1:0-1710 GCA_045127595.1 Candidatus Scatosoma sp.
GCGCCTCCAAGAAACTCTGCATCTTACGGTGCAGAGTTTTTCTTTCAAACTTCCTTTTTATAAATATATGCCGCTGTGGTGGAATAGGCAGACGCAAGGGACTTAAAATTTTTCGTGTTGTTAAAAATTCACACTTCGGCAAAAAGTTAACAAAAATTCACAAAAAACTGAACATTTTTATGCCACTGTGGCGGAATAGGCAGACGCAACGGACTTAAAATCCGTCGAAATTAACCTTTCGTACCGGTTCGACTCCGGTCAGTGGCACCAAAATTAGGGTAAATTCTTCGGATTTTACCCTTTTTTGTTATCTTTGGGAACTTTTTGGGAACCAAAAATTAACATTTTTTAGGGCTTTTCAGCCCTTTTTAAGTAAAATCCGTCGTTTTTACCGTATTTTTGTTCGTTTTTAACATTTTTACTCGTATTCGTAATCAATTTTGTTAATTTCAGCCAATAAGTACTCGTCGGAATAGGTGGTATACCCCCTATCCACCCTGCTGGTCTTTACGTCGCCGTCCGATTCGTGTCCTACCCAAAGCATAACAACTTCGGGGTTAACTCCGCACTCTTTTGCTCTCGTTATAAACGTATAACGGAACTCGTGCGTGTGCCTGTCGGGAAAGATTCTCTTCACGGCATCCCGAACGGTGTTGTTGTTTGAAGCAACCACTTTTTCCCAATCAATCATAGGAAGTACCCTTTTCATCATCGGTGAAACGGGTATTTTTCGTATCACGTCGGCGTAGCCCTTTCTGGTTTTGGCAGAAACGCAGGTGATAAACGTTCCGTCGTATTGCACGCTTGTGAGCTCCCCCACGCGCATACCCGTGAACATCAGCACGAGCATAGCCGAATTGCCTTGAAAGTGCGGATACTCTTTGCAAAAATCAATCACTTTCTTTTCTTCCGCTTTGGTGAACGCTTTGCCCTTCTTCACTTCGTAGTGGGACAAAACGACTTTCCGCATCGGGTTGGTAAGCTCCGGATAATCGTCCACGATGACGTCGAACATAGAGCCTAACAACTGCTTTAACTTATGCGCCGTTCGGTTTTTCCCTGCCTCTGCAATTTCGAACAAAAAGTTTTGGATAACCTTTCTCGTGATTTCGTTGACGGGTGTTTCTCCGAAACGGGGTACTAAATTAAAGTTCGTTAAATCGCAATACGCCTTGTAGGTGGACGGTTTGACCGTTTGTTTTTTGATTTTCAGCCACTCCTGTAAAAATTCCCCGAACTTCGGGTATATTTTAATGTTGGCTTTCTCAATTTCCACCCTTCTCAGCTTTTCCAAAAACTTCGTTTTCATCATTTGAAAGTCCTTGGACGCGACCTCGATATTATATCCCTCACGGCGGAACCGCGCTTGATACATTCCGTTGATACAACGGTAGGAAACGATTTTTTCATCGACTACAAATAATCTTTTTAAATTGTCTGGCATAGTTTCTATCTCCTTTTTGGTAAATTTGACATAACCACGCTCTTTTTCCTGTTTCTTCTTTTCTTCCCGATAAGAAGAAATTTTTTTGATATGCTCCAAAGTAATGCTTTCCGCCGCGGCCTTCAAGACGATTTGTATCGCTTCGTCCCGTCCCTGCTCGCAGGGGATTAACTCCAAGCATTTCAAAACTTTCTTTAGCTCTTTATCCGTCACCTCCTTCGCTGGTAAGGCGGACTGTGCGTTCGCCCTGTATTCCCTCCCCGTCC
>JBGVQS010000043.1:0-17780 GCA_045127595.1 Candidatus Scatosoma sp.
ATTCATCCGTACTTTGGAGGAATACCTTTGGTATTACAACAACGAGAGAATTTCTCTTAAATTAAAAGGAATGAGTCCTGTACAGTACAGAACTCATTCGCAAATTTAATATTTTTTGTCTAAACTTTGGGGTTCACTTCACTTTTGGGCGTTTTTATTTTTTATGCCAAATTCGCAAGAAGATGGCTATCATTCGAGGCGTAGCCGAGTTATCATTTTTCCATGGGAGATTAGCATTTTTACTTTTGCAAAATTTGGCATTATAATTCACTGTATTCAAATGATAACAATCTTTGATTGCATGATAGTTTGCAAAGCAAACATTATAACTCGCTACGCTCGAATTATTGACTTATTTTATAGAATTTGATATAATAAAATCATGAAAGATAATAAGCTATTAAATTTATCGCAAGAATTTGCCGTGGAAATTATTGTCCTTGCGAACGAATTGCGAAACAAAAAAGAATATTCCATTTCCGACCAAATCAAACGCAGCGGAACTAGCATCAGCGCAAACATTGCAGAAGGAAATCATCCGCAAAGTCGCGCGGATATGATTTCAAAATTTGAAATTGCATTGAAAGAAGCAAACGAAACGGAAAATTGGTTAAATATTATTTTAGGGGCAAGGTTTATTTCCAAAGAAAACTACGAGCCTATTCATAATAAGTTGGTAAAAATCAAAATTCTTTTAATTTCTTCTATTAAAACTTTGAAGAAACATCCCTAAAATTGTTTTTAAACCTGAATCAAACCGCCTATGGTTTGGTTTAGGTTGTTTATTAATTATTAAAATATTTTTGTGAAAAAGCATTTTGTTATTTTTTGTCGAATATATAATTAGAGTGAAAGCTCAAAATAATTTATAAGGAGAACAAATATGGCAATAATCAGTGGTATTACTAGAAGTGGTAACAGCTATACAATGAAAGGTGGATTGACTTATTGTGAAGCGTAATACAATGAGTATCACTACCTGGATAAAAAATATGTTCGTATTCAAACATTTGGAAGTGCTCAAAGACAAGAGCAAGGGAAACAAAGTCAAGTTATACACCTGGATAAAAATACGGCTAAGCAATTAGTAGAATATCTCAAACAATCTTTTGATATATGATTATACAAAGAAAAATATTTTAGCTCTAAAATGATTTGAATGGAAAGATAATTGAGATTTTCAAGTAAGAGATTTAACTTACGTTTAACTCGCTCCACCAAAAAAAGAAACTGCTTGGGCGGTTTCTTTTTTCATATAACCGTTTTGCTTTGCAAAACGGTTACATGAAAATGAGTCCTGTACAATACAGAACTCAATCTCAAATTTTTTAAACTTAAATTTAATTTTTATCCAACTTTTTGGGTGCTTCATATTCTCAACGGTTTTTGTTGTTCATCTCGTACCTGTATGGCAGTTTTATCTTTTTTCTTCCTTTAAATATCCGCTTGCCAAGCGCAAAAGCCGCGTTTTTTCATTGTCTTTTGGAAAGCATACCGCATGAGTTAAAAGGCGGCGTAAAAACTCGGCGATACGGTATGGAGGTACTTCCAACGTCAACAAATCGTTCCCCGAAATGGCAAGCTCTTTTAAGGTCAGAGGCGCGTGTTCCGCTTGCATTTTTTGAAGGAGCTTGCGCCATTTAACGCAAGTGGGCGCAGGGGAAGTATCGTCTGCACAAGCGGAAAAATCCGCTTGCTTTAAAAGCAATAGCTTTTCCAAAATCGTATAATGTGCCACGAAAAAGCGGCGAAGCTTATTTTCGTTGGTTTTGCAATCGAAATCATACATATGCCAAAGAACCAAAGCGCAAACCTCGTCCGTCAATTTTTTGGGCGCTTTCAATTTTGTCAAAATCTCTTTTGCAAGATTCGCGCCTTCCGCCGGGTGCTCGTAGGAATTTCCGTCGCGGAGCTTACAAAAAGGTTTGCCTACGTCGTGCAAAAGCGCGGCAAGCCGAATAGAATCGTCGGCGTATTTTACCGCTCGAAAGGAATGTTCAAGTACGTCGTATTTATGAAAATCCGCACGTTGCGCCATGCCTTTTCCAAGGGCTAATTGCGGTAAAATCCTTTCTAAAACACCCGTTTCATCAAGCAGTTTTAACCCCTCGTATCCACCGTTTTTATTGCCGTATTTTTGGTCGGCGTGTAAAATGGCGTTTAGCTCCGTAAAAATACGTTCAGGGGTAATATCGTCGATAAGCGCAGCGTTTATTCGCGCCCCTTGCAGACATTCCTCGTCGGGGGTAAATCCAAGCTGTGCGCTTTGCCGCGCGAGCCGCATTAAGCGTAAACCGTCTTCTCCGAAGACTTTTTTTGCAGGCGCAACGGTCGTCAAGCGTTTTTCTTTAATGGCGTTTATTCCGTTCAACGGATCGACAAAACGGTCGGCTTTTATGTCGTAATAAACGGCGTTTGCGGTAAAGTCCCGCCTGCGTGCGTCAAGGGAAATATCGTCGGTAAAATAGATTTCAACGGGTACATGGGTGCCTCGAACGTATTTATCCGAGCGGAAACAGGAATATTCGTATTCAACCCCGTCGCTGTCTTTTAACTTGACCGTTCCCGTGGTTTTATAGACGGATTTTACAGTAAAGCCGTTCTCGGTCGAAAGAGCGGCGAACTTTTCCGCGTCCAACGGTGCGCAAATATCCAAATCCAACGAATACGGGGGCAAGAGCTTTGCGCCAAGGAGAAAATCCCGTACAGCTCCGCCGACTACGAAAAGGGGAACGGGGCATTTTTGTGCAAGATTTTGTAATTTTTTTGGTAAAAATTTGCGCATGCTCCGTCCTCCGATAAAAAATTTCCATTTACAGTATAGCAAAATTAAAAATAAATTGCAATTAAATTGCAATTCTTTAAAAATTGTTGTATAATAAAATCGGTAAAAAGCCGAATATACAAAGGAAAAACGCAAAATCCGTGCGCGCGCGTGCGTGAAAAGCGAAAAAACGGCATGTATCATATTATTGTGAATCCCGTTTCGGGGAAGAAAAAAGTAGATAAAAGCTTAGAAACCGTCCAACGCGTCTTGACCGAGCGCGGCGCAGAGTTTACTTTACACTGCACAGAAAAGAAGGGGGACGGGGTGCGTATTGCCTTAGAGCTTACCGTATGCGGCGAAGAAGAAATCATTGTCATGGGCGGCGACGGAACGCTGCACGAGGTGCTCAACGGGTTAAACAATCCGTCCAAATGCAAGCTTGGGTTAATTCCCTGCGGCACGGGTAATGATTTTGCACAGCATGTAGGCTTGCCGTTGGACGCGGCGAAAGCAATCGAACGTATTTTAGACGGAGAAGCAAAGCCCATCGATTATATCGACGTTGGGGGTAGGCGTTCCATGAACGTAGCGGGGCTTGGCATGGACGTAGACGTTTTGGAACGCTGCGAAAAGGGAAAAATCCGTGGCAAAATCAAGTATTTGATGAGCCTGCTCAAAAGCCTGTTTGCGTTCAAGGGCTATGAAATCGAAACGGAATGCGAAGGGGAAGTGCGCAAGCACGGCGTTTTGATTGCAGCGGTGTGTAACGGTTCTACGTTTGGCGGCGGAATCCGTATTTGCCCGACTGCGAAAGCAAACGACGGAAAAATGGACGTTGTCGTTGTGGACTGTATTCCCCAAAAAAGAGCGATTATAAAAGCCTTTTTCGAACTGATGAAGGGCAGAATTTTGCCCTACCCGAAAACGACGCATTATCTTTGCGAGCAGGTTCGCTTCACTCCTGCAAAGCCCTGTACGGTGCAGTTGGACGGAGAGCTGTATAAAGAGCTTGTTTTTGACGCAAAAATTTGCAAGGGATTGAAATTTTACCAATAATTTCTTGTAGTTTTCATACAAATATGACTTAAAGACCGTATAATAGCGGGTGGAGAAAAAAATATGGCGGTAGGAACGTTACAAAAAGCATTCGACGCGATGTCCGAAGGGATTTTCGTGTTTGACGATAAGCTGCGTGTGAAATTCACAAACGCGGCTTTTCGGCGTTCTTTTTCCGATACCGCAAAAAAGAAAGGCTCGCTTGCGCAAGCGCTCGGCTGCGGAGAGCAGGGCAAATGCGGGGAAAACACTGCTTGTCAATTTTGCAGCTTTTTACGGGTGATGCAGGACGCTGTGCGCGAGAAAACGGAAAAGACGGAAACTTTGCACACGAGCGTAAAACGGGGCGGACATACCGACAAGGTTTCCGTGCGCATACGGGTACTTCCCGCCGACGAAAAAGGCAAGCTCTTTTTAGGGATTACCGACGGTACGTATAGCATGGAAATCGAGCGGGAAATGCTGACCGCGCAACAGATGCAGCGTAGGCTGTTGCCTGCGGGAAAGAGCATGGGCGGCGTGCCCTATGCGTATATGTATATTCCCTGCCATGGGATCGGAGGCGATTTGCCTGACGTGTACGAATTGAACGGTCAGACGTACGGCGTGCTGTCCGACGTTTCGGGGAAAGGAATCTCGGCAGGTATGCTCTCGGCGTTCTTTAAAGCGGCGTTTGATAGAACGCAACCCGATTTGGCGCTCGCGCTTTCAAAATTAAGCGAGAAATTTAACGAACTCAACCAAGACGAGCGTTCGTATATTACCGTTACTTCGGTGCGTATAGATAAAGGAGCAAAAAAATTGCGGTATGCGGTAGCGGGACACAATGCGCCGATCTTATTAAAAACGGAATACGGTATACACGAAATTGAATCCCCCGCCCCCCCCGTTTCCAACTGGATACAAGGGTTTGCTTATGAGGAACGTGAGCTGCCGTTTGAACGTGGGAACGTGCTTGCGTTGATCACGGACGGGGTAACCGAGTGCGCGAATTCGGCAGGAGAATTCTTTGGAATCGAACGTGCGGAAAGCGTACTTTTGCAATCGGAAAACGCGGAGGATTTTATCGGAAAATTAAAATCGGCGCTGACGGTGTTCTGCGGTGGAAAATTCACGGACGACGTAACGGCTGTTGCATTTGATTTATAAGACGGCTTGAAAAGAGTAAGGGATAACGTAGCATGAAACAGGGAAAGTGGAAACGTTTTTTAGCAAAACTGAATAATCCGCCGAACTGGATCGAGCTACTCACCTACGGTTCGGCTGTGATCGTTTGTCCGCTTGCTTTAATCGCGGCAATTTTCGGCTACGGTCATAACGTTTACGCGTACATGGCGTATACCGTTTGCGCTTTGCTGTTTATCTATGCGGTGTATATCGGCATTAAGTCGTGGAAACGCGCGAAAAAGAAATTCCTTGTCGCGGCGGATAAATATAAGTTTACCCGTAATTTCTTTAAAAATTACGAATTTAGAACCTTGTTTTTATCGGCGTTTTCGTTGCTGGGGAATATCGGCTATACGGTATTTCTTTGCGTGATTGCGGTGGTGTCTGACTCCATGTGGTACGGCGCGTTGGCGGTGTATTATATTTTGTTGACCGTTGCGCGCGGGGGGATTTTGTTTGAAAATAACCGCAACGAACGGAAATATAAGCACGATCCCGTGAAGCTGCGTGCTTCCCGCGTTGGACTGTATAAATATTGCGGCATTATGCTGCTTGTCTTGACGTTAGCGTTTGCAATTTCTGTGGTGGAAATGGTTCTGCACGGCGGCGGTTTTTACGTGCCGGTCGGTACGATTTACGCGTTCGCGGCGTTTACCGCATATAGGGTGGCGCTTGCGGTGTATAATTTCATTAAATCGAAACGCTATGATAATCGCGTAGTTCGTGCGGTACGTTATATCAATTTCTCGACGGCGCTCGTTTCTATTTTGTCCTTGCAAACGGCGCTGTTTGACGCATTTCCGCCCGACGTAGATCCAACCAAATTCAACGCCATTACCGGCGGTTTGGTTTGTTTGGTAATCGTTATTTTCGGGATTCGTATGCTCGTGTATTCCTACCTTGCGAAAAAGCGTATGATTTCCGAAGAAGCGGATTTTGCAGAAGAATCGCAACGGATTGCAGGTTATAACCGTGAGGACTACGGGAACGAATATGGACGTACCATGTCCGCGTTTACGGGGGAATTTTTGATGGGAGAACCGATGGACGACGACGGATACGTAGGGGAGATTTTAGAAGATTCCGAAGCTACGGACGAAGATTACGACGATTAAAAGTAGGAAAAATAAGGAGTAAAAGGTATGCAAATTTTTAAACTTTTTCCCGAATGTAAAGACAATATTTGGGGCGGCACAAAACTGAAAGATAAATATGGAAAAACGTCAGACAAGAGCATTGTCGCGGAAAGCTGGGAATTGTCTTTTCACAAGGACGGCCCTACGAAAATAGCGGACGGCAGAACGTTGCAGGAAGCTCTTTTCAAGGCGGAAATCGGCACAAATTGCGACGGCTTCCCCTTCTTCCCGACCTTGGTGAAGTTGATCGACGCGAAACAGGATCTTTCCGTGCAGGTGCATCCATCGGATAAATATGCGCTCACGCATGAAAACAGCTTCGGTAAAACGGAAATGTGGTACATTGTGGAAGCGGACGAGGGCGCGGGGATTTACCTTGGCTTTAAAAAGGACGTTACGCAAGCGGAATACGAACAGGCAATCGCCGATCATACCTTGACGGAGCTTTTGAACTTCTTTGAGGTAAAGGCGGGGGATTGTTACTTTATTCCCTCCGGAACGATCCACGCAATCGCGACGGGCTGTTTGATTTGCGAAATTCAACAAAACAGCAACCTGACCTATCGCGTGTACGATTACGGCAGAAAGGATAAAAATGGCAACGAACGTGAATTGCACGTCGAAAAAGCGTTGAAAGTTACGACTTTGCAAAAGTACGAATATCAGCCGCTTGCGTTGCCTACGGAACAGGGCACGTTGCTTGGCGCGAGCCGTTATTTCACCACCACGCTTGTGCAGGTGGAAGGAGAAAAGACTTTAAAAGCGGACAAAGGCTCGTTTAAATGCTTTACTTGCGTAGAGGGCGGCGGCAGCATAAACGGTGAAAAAATTGCCCTTGGGGACAGCTATTTTGTTACTGCGGGGGACGGAGAAATTACCCTTTGCGGAAGAATGAAGCTCGTGCTTGCACAAGTGCGTAAATATTACGTGGGGATTGATCTTGGCGGAACGTTTATCAAAGGCGGTATCGTGGACGATCTCGGTAACATTATTTATGCGGATAAAACGCCGACGGAAAGTGAAAATGGAGCGGACAGGGTTGCGATGAACATATCCGCGCTCGTAAAAACGCTGTTGCAAAAAGTGGGCTTAAACAAGGACGACGTCGAAGGGATCGGCATGGGTGTTCCCGGTATGATCGACAGCAAAGCGGGCAACGTGATTTACTCGAATAATTTGCGTTGGAAGGATTTCCGTATCGGGGAAAAAGTTTCGCAGTTGACGGGCTTGCAGGTGAAAATCGCAAACGACGCGAACGTAGCGGCGCTCGGGGAAGCTAAATTCGGCGCGGCGAAAGGCTTTGAAAACGTGGTATTGCTTACGCTCGGCACGGGGGTAGGCGGCGGCATTGTTGCGGAAGGCAAGCTTTTGGAAGGCAATAAATCGGCTGGGGCGGAGCTTGGTCATGCGGTAATTGTTGCGAACGGCGAACAATGCACCTGCGGCAGAAAGGGTTGTTTGGAAGCGTACGCGTCGGCTACGGCATTGATTCGCGATACCAAGCGAGCAATGGAAGCGCATAAAGACAGTAAAATGTGGGAAATCGGCTCGTTGGAAAAGGTAACGGGCAAAGTGGCTTTTGATTATAAAGACAGCGATCCTTACGCAAGAGAAGTGGTAGAAAATTATATTGCGCACTTGGCGTTTGGGATCACGAATTTCGCGAATATTTTCCGTCCGCAGGTTATATTGCTTGGCGGGGGAGTATGCGCGCAAGGCGATGCGCTTGTAAAGCCGTTGCAGGCGCTTTTAAACAGGGATATTTTCGCAGGCGAGCTTGGTCCGCAGGTAGAAATCAAGATTGCGGAATTAGAAAACTCTGCGGGGCTTTTAGGCGCGGCGGCGCTTTTGATGGATTAAAGAGCAGCAACAGGTTTTTTTGATAAAACTTTAAAAAAGGCATAAAAACAGTTGACAAAAGTAAAAAAAAATTCTATACTATATAAGCGTTTGATTGAAGAACGCTTATATAAGCACTGTTAGCTCAACTGGATAGAGCGTCGGTCTACGGAACCGAAGGCTAGGAGTTCGAACCTCTTACGGTGCACCAGGAAAAAGCCCTGCGACATTAGTCGCGGGGCTTTTTCCTGCCGTAAGGTTCGAACTCCTATGGAACGAGGAAGCTGTTGAACCGTAAGAAAAAAGACCGTCAAACGGTCTTTTTAACATTTTATAAAACGTGTCCTATTAAATAGTCAACTGAACAGTCAAACGCTTGGGAAAGCTTTATCAGGTTATCAATATAAGGCGAAGTGATTCCTTTTAACCACTTATTAAAATTGTCGTAGGATAAATTCGTCTTTTGATGAAGCGCGTATTGCGACATTTTATAAGAATCAAGCAAAGCGCGAAAACGTCTACTAAAAGGCGGGATAGAATGAAATTGAACGTTCGTCGGCGGATATTCAATCAATCCAAGCAAAAAATCAGCAGAACAGTTAAAAGTTTCTACTAATTTTACAAATGCCGAAAAAGAAGGAAGCCGTGCACCCGATAAATATCGTGTAATAGCGTTTCGTGTAACGCCTATCCTTTCAGCCAAAATAAGCGGCGTAAAATTATTTTCTTTCATCAACTCGGAGAGCTGTTCTGGCAGTTTCGACAAAATTCCCATAAAATAGACTCCTTTCTACAAAATATTATCTACGATGTTGGCACAAAACATTTGATTTCATCCAACATCGTGAGGTATAATATAGATACAGTTCTAAGCGCGCGAACTGAAAAAATACAAAGGAAGGAATTTTTTATGAAGCAAAATAAGCCGATTGAGATGGAAGAAAAGAAAAATTTGCAGGAAGAATCAAGCAACGAAGATATTTTTAATGAAATAATATGGGTACTTAGACAAAATTTTATTGCTATTTTTACAAAAGAAAACACAAATTCGCTCTTGATGCGGTTTTTAAACGGAAAAGAAGTGCGGATTAGTATGGAAGAAGTATTTGCAAGCAAATAGAAAGCATACGGATTATAAGAAAAAGAAGCCCCTAATCTTGTAATGGGCTTCTTTGCATTTTATAAATATAGTAAGCAAAATATGATTATATCAAGTTTGTTTTTATAAAATATATTGACAAATAAATGGGGAAATGCTACACTAATTTATTATAGAGTATAAAGAGAAACGCTGTTATTATAAAGAGATAGGGAATGAAAAGTAAATATATAAAAATAAAAGTGGATATAAACGAATTATATCGGAAAATTATTGACGATACAAATATGATACAACAAAAAGAGGACGAAAAAAAGTTATATCGGAAAATTATTGACGATACCGATATGATGCAACAAAAAATGGCGGAATATAACGAAAAAAATAATCTGCCGATAATAAGAAAAGACAGCAGGACGATTGCGGAAGAAGAAAATATAATTATCAATAAATACGGTGGCAAAAAGTTAAATATAGAGTATTTCTATGAGCATTTGTCCGACTTTTTCGGGGTTAGAAATTCGTTGGATTATTTAAGAATGGCTTCTCCTTGCAAAATTATTTTTAACTATACGGAAGATCTTATCCCCGAAGAATATTTTTATTCGTTCTATTTAATTCCGATTGGAGAAGAACAAAAAAGAAAGGAAGATTTTATTAAAGATTTTGCTAAAGAGGTGCTTGTTTATATAACGTCGAGAGATGGAATAAATGTGTATATAAGCGGTTTCATAAATGAATATATACTATTGTCAAGAGAATTTACAAACGAGTTGCGTTCAGCAATAAATTATTGCGCGGAGGGAATCGCCGTTAATTTTGAAGATATAGAAAACGAAAAGTAAATATATTTATGTTCATAATATAGGTACTTATTTATTATCGGGGAGCTACTGCGAAACGGTCGTTTTCTTTGTTTCCGTAAGTTTTATTGCTGTACGTGAAAACAAGTTTACTATATACGGAATATATAAAAATATATTGACAAATAAATGGGAAAGTGTTAAACTAATTTATAATAAAGCATAAAAATAGTTAGCAATATCGCTTTAAAAAAGTTTAAGGAGTAAAAGGCATGAAAAAATGTGGAAAATTGCTTTCTTTGGCGATTGGCGGCGCAATGCTTCTTGCGACGGGCTGCGGACCTGCGATGAATGACAGTCAGTCAAACAACCAGCTTACCCAATGGACGATTGAAGCCGTTTTTGCGAAAGCGCAAGAACTCGGGTTTGAGGGCACTTGGGAAGAATTCCGCGAAACAATGCGCGGTGCGGACGGCGTGGGGATTGATACTTTGTATATCAACGAAAACGGAGAATTGATTGTAAAGCTTTCTTCCAACCGTGAAGTGAATTGCGGTAAAGTGCACGTGGAAGGGGGCGTATGCAACCATTCTTATGGGAACTATGAAACGGGAATCGCGCCGACCTGCGACTCCATGGGCTACGATCAACGCGTATGCTCTAAATGCCAAGACGTGGATTATAAATTTTTGCCTGAAACGGGCCACGACTGGCAATTTTTCCAGACATGGTTCGAGCCGACGGAAACGGAAATGGGCGTCGGCATTAGCGTTTGCTTGACTTGCTATGAAGCAAAGCTCACACCGATTCCTGCGCTTGGAGAGGAAGAAGAACCCGGTGAAGGCGGGGGAGAAGTTGCCCCAGCAACGTCGGAATTAACCATTTTCGCAAGTATGGGCGGATACGGTGCGGATTGGCTGCATGAAGCGATAGAAGATTTCGAAAAAATGTATGCCGACGTATCCTTTGAAGAAGGAAAGTTAGGCGTAAACGTGGCAGTAAATGACAATAAAAGTTCTTTTACGCAAATAAAAGAAAGGTTGGTTGCGGGAAACGCAAAGGAAAATATTTTCTTTGTTCAAACGACGGATGGAGAATTGAAAGAACTTGCAGGGCAGAATTATTTGGCGGATATAACGGATATTTTGACTGCGCCCTTGCAGGAATACGGCGAAGCGAAAACGATTTTGGAAAAGCTCCCTGAAAGCTATTCCATGATAGACGGAAAGGGGTATTATATGCCCTATTCGCAAGATTACTGGGGGATTTTGTATAACGCAGATATTTTTGAAGAGTGTGAGCTTACGTTGCCGAATACCACGGATGAATGGATAACCCTTTGCCAAGAAATGACCTACCGTGGGATAACGCCCATGACCTATAATGGGCAGATTGCGAGATATTACGTGGAATGGTTAGCGGACGTTTGGTGGGCGCAATACGAAGGCGTTTCCGGCTACACCGATTTCTGGTCGGGGGAAACGGAAAAGAATACGGCAATCGATCTTTTGTCGCAAACGGGCCGTTTGAAAGCAATGAACGTTTTCCATCAGCTTTTTACCAATCAAAACTATATTGACCGCAACGCCATGAGTATGTCTGTGTCGTTTACACAAACGCAAGCGAACTTTCTTATGTCGGAGTACGATTCAAGGAATTCCCCGATCGGAATGATATTTGAAGGAGAATGGATGCTGACGGAAGCAAAGCCCGTTTTGGAGCAAGTGCTTAAAATGTATGGAAAAACTCCGAATATCGGCATGATGAAAACGCCTGTTTTGAGCTCCGTGATTGAAAAATGTACGACGATTAAAGACGACGCGACGCTTTCAAAGGTAGTTGCCGCTATCGATAACGGCGAGACGTCTTACGAAGGAGTAAGCGCGCAGGATTTTGCATTTATTCAACAAGCACGCGGAATGGTTAGTTCTTCACAGCAGTACGCGTTCTTGAACGGGAATATGAACGAGCCGCAAAGAACACTTGCGAAGATTTTTCTTCGGTTCTTATCAAGCAACGAACAGTTGACGTCGGCAACGGTTCACGGAATTCGTCCCATGCTTTCCCATGAATTGACCCAAGAACAGTTTCAGTCGTTGGATTCGGTAAAACAGGATGCCTACGCGATTGCTCAATCGGCGAACGTATTGCCGCAGAAAGAAGAATTTGCGCTTTATCAAAAGGGGCTTCGTTCGTTTGGGGATGGTTTATTGGCGGCTTTCCAACAAAGAAATTTGTCGGCGCAGACCTATTTTAACGAACTTATCCAAAAATACAAAGATATCTTTAACGTAATCGTTTAATTGAAAAATAAAAAAGCAAACCGCCGAAGTCAATCGACTTCGGCGGTTATTTTTGCCTGCTGTAATTATGCGTTTTCTTCTTCCTTTTCAGCGGTAGCTTCGGTTGTAGCCGCTTCCGCTTCTGCTGCGGATTCAGCCGTTTCGTCCAAAACTACGAGTTCTTCTTCCACGTCCTTGTTTGCATTTTCGTCGATATGGAAGGTTTTTTGTACGCCTTTCTTCAACTTACGACCGAGAATGATAAAGGTCGCACCGCAAGCAACGGCAATCGCCGTGATCGAAGAAAGCAATACGGTAGTAGCTGCGGGATCAATGTACAACAAATTAGTAAGCATATTTTTTCACCTCATTTATTTTTTTTCTTTTGGGAGAGCGAACGCAAGATATAATTTGCGCCTGCTTTTGCCGCTTCGCCGTGATTGAAGATAAGCTCGTTTTGCGTTTCTTCGATCACGCTTGCATATTCCGCCGCCTTATCGGACAGCGTTTGTAATACTTGCGGCAGAGTATTTACTTCGTCCTTTTCAATCGCTACGCCGATTTGGTTTCGCAAGGAAATTTCCACCGGCACGAGATCGATTTTCGTATAGTTGGGGTTCGGGCATTTCATCTTCGTATTGACGAATACCGCAGGGCGCTTGGTTGCGAAACAGAATTCCGTCGCTACGCCCGACCAGTCGGTGATCAATACGTCCGAAGAATAAATGGATTTATTTGCCGAGAAATTCAACTCGAACGAGAGCTTCTTTTCATCATAATCGGCGTATTTTTGCACCAAATTATTGAGCGCCGCGCCAAACCGTTTTGCATATTCGGGGTGGGGACGTACCGTGATGTGATAATCGTCCGAATACAGCGCTTCAATAATGCCGTCAACGCAAGAGTCAAGCAAGTTGTCTTCCTGCCAAGACGGGGCGATTAACACTTCTTTAACGCCCGTTTCCGTTCTTTCCAAGGCGGCTTTCTTACCCGCTTCTTCCAAAGCGTCGGCAAGGGGATAGCCAAAGTGCACCAACGTCTTTTCTTTCAAGCCGTAGACCTTTTCAGTCGCGCGGACTTCCCGTTCTACGTGCGGGCCGGTACAAAAGATGGTATCGAACGCGTCGAGCGCGCCTTCGCGGAAGCTCATGTGTACGCTCATCATATCGTGGGGCACGTAAACGTATTCGATATCCGATTTGATAAAGGAGCGTTTGAGATAATATTTATTGAGATCGGGCGTCGTCATAACGAACATATCCGCTTCAAGCAGCATCATCAAGGTCGTCGTCTTTTTCAAGGAAACGTAATAGGGCTTGATGCGCGGTTCTTTTTCGGCTACTTCGAAAATGACGTCGTTGGGATCGTTCGTGATATAGTGAATCGACAGGTTGGAACGTTTTATCAGCTCCGCAATCAAATCCTTGTAATATTTATAGAAACCGCTCTTTTCCGAATAGAATACGATATGCTTATTAACAATGCTCTTAAAGCGTTTCAAATCGGCTTTTTCGCGTTGTTTGTTGGCTTTGTATTCTTCGCTGTTCTTATCTTCCGCACCGAACGCTTTTAGGTCTTCTAAGGCTTGTCGGCTGGCTTCCAAAGCTTCGTAATCGACGTATTTCTTCGGGTTGATGGCAACGTTGAGCAAATACATTTGTGCGACGGAGAACAGGTTGCTTGCAATCCAATACAAGGCGATACCGATAGGAACAAATAAACCCAAGTACAAGGAGAGCGCAACGCTCAGCGCCATAATACCGTATTTGTTGAGCTTACCCTGTTCGTGCTGAATAACGTTCGCAAGGTTTTGCGTATGGCACAGCACCCAAGAGGAGAACCCTGCCAAAATGGGCACGAGCGTATAAACGCCCCAAGTTTCCGTGGGTACGGTGGAAAGGTGCAAACCAAGGAATTTCAAATCGAACGCGCCGACTTTGGAAGAGAGCCGTGCCAACGTTTCCGCGGACACGCCGGGGATGACCGTAGTGGCGTTGATCTCACCGCTTTGCAGTGCGGCAACAATATCGAGCTGGAAGGAAGATTTTGCGGTGCTGACGTTTAAATATTCCGCCATAGCGTTGACGGTGCTATCCGATACCCCAAACAAATAGGTAAGGGGATGATAAATAATATGCACCACGCCAAGCAGCAAAACGATTTGTAAAATCAGCGGTATCAAGGAAAGCATAGGATGATAATGCTCCCGTTTAAACAGTTTTACCTGTTCTTCCGCAATCATATCCGAGCTGCCGTGATATTTCACTTTCAAATTGTTGATTTCCGGTTGCAGCTTTACCATAAGAATGGAGTTTTTCTGAATCCAAATGGAAATGGGCAACAAAACGATTTTCGTTGCGAGTGTAAAGAGAAGAATGGCAAGCCCATAATCCTTTACGAGCATCCAACTGCCCTTCATCAACCAACCGAGCGGTACGCAAATATAGTGTATGATCGTATCCATCGTAAATAATCCTTTTAACGTAAAATCTGTTTAGTTTGCAAATAAGGGATGGGAAACGTGTACGACTGAATCCTTTCTCCAATTATCGAAATCTCTTGCCGAGCCGTTGATTTTATAGGTGATCGCGTCGTAAGAAGTCTTGTTGACGTTTCTTCTCGTCCAAATAAACTGACGTTCGGGATAAGTGCCGTTCGTTACAAATTCCTGTTCAACGGTAAATACCGACGTGCCAAGCTTC
This sequence comes from Candidatus Scatosoma sp., assembly GCA_045127595.1. Classification (GTDB taxonomy): domain Bacteria; phylum Bacillota; class Clostridia; order Christensenellales; family Borkfalkiaceae; genus Scatosoma. The sequence goes on from JBGVQS010000043.1 coordinate 14,852, forward strand.
GTGTTGTATGCGATACCTTCCGATTCGAAAATCGTCGGCCAAATATTCACCGCGGAAACGGGTGCTTCCGAAGTACGGAAAGGAGTATTGATAACCCCAGAGGGTTTGACGTACATTGCCGCGAGCATCGGTTTACGGAATTCTTTATGTCGTTGATCGACTTTGCCGTGGTCCGCCATAATGACGATGGTGGAATCGCGGTACAAATCGGGGGATACCCGTTTCATATTATCGAGATAATCGGCAATAAATTCAATACTGTTTTTCGCGGAAACAACGTAGTCGCCTTTTTTCGTCTTTTTCCAGTTTTCGTCGTATTTTGCCGAATGGCAGCCGCTCACGTGAATGAACGAGAAGTTCTTTTCTCCTTTGAGCGTGAAGCCTTCGGAACGCTTTACTTCGTCGCGGACGTTCTTTAAATCGTAGGAGTAGGTCTTTTCTCCCTGCAAATCGTCGCTTTCATAAACGATAAAGCCGTTGCAGGTATCCGAATCCACTTGCCCAACGAGTCCTTTCATTACGAAAGGCAGGCTTCTGTACAAGGACATTTTTGCCAAGTTAAGCCCGAATTTATGCTTTTTTCTAACGCGGACCTTGATCGAATCCTTGTCCGTTTCCACGCTGTTTTGAACGTAGGCGGGCAAATCGTTCGCGTTGGCGTAATCGTAATAGGTTTCGCTGAACAAATGCACGTTATAGCCGTTTTCGTGCAGCGTTTGTATCGTTTCGTTTTCGTTGTAAACACGCTTGAAAAAGGAAACGTGGTCGCTGTGGTCGTATTCCATTGTCGACATCATATACGCCACCGACGGGAACGTGTATCCATACATAGAAACTGCGTCGGAGTAGTAGGTGAATCCGTCCAAACGTTCGAAAGTGCTTTGGTATCTTTCAAGTGCGGGATCGGCGTATAAAACGGTATCCATTCTATCCACGCAGAACAAAAGCACGTTTCTATTTGAGGCCACCGTATCAATGTCCTTATAGGTCAAAAAGCGGGGTTTATCTTCGTATTTGCCGTACATTCTATCTACGGAAGTCTTGTAAGCGTCGGGGGTGTTGATCGAAATCACCGCAAAGTTCATTAATTGCGTTGCGGTAATTGCAAACGTAACGACAAGCGCGCCAAGCCGCATCCATTTTTCAATTTTAATAAACTGGAACGCCGTAACGACTGCGCCGATTACCACAATCCAAACGACCGTATTTACGATATAGGTTGCCGTGGAGATTTTCGTGCCTTCCATATCGTCGCCTGCAAGGGAGTTCAATCCTGCATTGAGATAGTTCGTCTGCACGAAGAGCATGAGCAAAATTCCAATCAGCGCGGGATATAAAAAGCGATATACCGCCCGCGGAATGAAGAAGAGCAAGCAGAAGAAAAACGCGGCGCAAATCAACACGTAAACTGCTTGAATCAAAATGAACTGCTCCACCGAGAACATCAGCTCCTCGATATTGTTGCAATAAATTTCAAAGGGGGCAACAATAAAGACCATGACGGGTAAAATTACCGAAAGTAAGATCACGGGCAGCAAACGGGATTTTCGTTCCGCATTAAAAAATTTTTTTCCTTTGTTTCCTTTCATAAGTACCTTCTTATTTTGGTAGCCCTACGGGCTAAATATTCATACGGAATAATTATAGCATGTTTTATTTAGGCTGTCAACAATTCATATAGCAAAGTGAAAAATATTTTGTTGCAAGGAAATGGAAATGAAACAAGCAAAAAAACGTACCGTTTGGCTATATTTATCCCAAAAAAAGAATTTGTGCCTACCAGGTACGAGTTGAACAGTAAAAAAGAGCAAAAAAACAGCCAAGACCGTTCGATCTTGGCATGTATTTTTTATAGACGGAAATTACTCGCCTTTGAAGGGGAGAAGAGCCGTGATTCTTGCGCGCTTGATAGCGGACGCAACGAGTCTTTGATGCGCAGCGCAAGTACCGCTCATTCTGCGGGGAAGGATCTTGCCGCCTTCGGTGATATATTTTTTAAGACGGTTTACGTCCTTATAATCTACCGCGTCGAGCTTTTCCTGGCAGAACGCGCATACCTTTTTACGGGGCGCTTTTTTAAATACCTTTTTAACAGGTGCTTTTTCTTCCATGATTTTAAACTCCTTTAATTAGTGTGGGCTTTCTGAAAATCAGAAAGGAATGTCGCTGTCGTCATCCATTGCCTGAAGGGTAGCCTTCTTTCTCGGTGCGGATGCGCGAGGAGCGTCGGCAACATCGTCAAAATCGCCGCCTGCGGATTTCGGAGTGAGGAATTCGATATCCTGCACGATGATGTCCACAGCGGTGCGTTTAACGCCCTGGTTGTCCTCGTAATTGCGCAGCTGAACACTGCCGCTTACGGCAACCTTGTTGCCCTTTTTGGTGTAACGCGCGATCGTTTCTGCCGTAGCGCGCCATGCGGTACAATTAAAGAAGTCCGTCTGACGTTCGCCGTCTTGACCCGAGTAGGGGCGCTGGACAGCGATAGAGAAGCGACATACGGAAACACCCGAAGGGGTTTCTCTGATTTCAGGGTCGCGCGTTAAGTTGCCAATTAAAAATACTTTGTTCATACTGTTTTCCTCGATTAGTTGAGCTTCGTAATCAAACGTCTTACAACGTCAGCGTCGATCAATGCGATACGCTTAAGCTCTTCTACTACCTTGCCGTCTGCTTCAAACGTCATAAGAACAAAATAAGCTTCGTTCTTAAACTTGATAGGGTATGCAGTTTTCTTTGCGCCCCACTTATCCGTCGAAACAATAGCGCCACCCATCGAAGTTACAACGTTTTCAAACTTCGCGATTTTGGCTTCTTTTGCTTCATCGGTCAAGTCGTTGTTGATCAAATAGAGCATTTCGTATTTAGCCATATTTTTTCACCTCCTGGTCTTATTCGGCCTGCTATCCGGCAGGCAAGGTAAAACGGA
>JBGVQS010000044.1:0-1590 GCA_045127595.1 Candidatus Scatosoma sp.
ATTATCTTTAACGGCAACGGCTATGACGAGGCGTGGCTCAAAGAAGCGGAAAAACGCGGTCTTCTCAACTTAAAAACCACACCAGAAGCTCTCCCCTATTTCGCACATGAAAAAAATATCAAGCTTTTCACTTCGCATAAAGTATTTACCGCTGTCGAGATCCTTTCCCGTCTTGAAATTTTGCAGGAAAGCTATTGCAAACTGATCCATATCGAAGCTTGCACAATGCTCGATATGGCAAAGAAAGATATTCTTCCCTGCGTGAGCAAATACGCAAAGGTTTTGGATGACACGGTTATTGCAAAGAAAGCACGCGGAAATAAGGGCTTTGCCTACGAAAATGAAACTTTGAATGAAATCAACGAGCTGTCCGACAAAGCGTATTACGCAACGAAAGCTTTGGAAACGGCGGTAGCAGGTACGAGTTCAATCGAAAACGTAGAGGCTCTTTCACTGTATTATAAAGATGAAGTTTTAAGCAAAATGGAAACGCTCCGTTCCTTTGTGGATAAACTTGAAAATCTTGTCGCGGCAGACTATTGGTGCTATCCCACTTACGGCGAATTGCTGTTCGGGGTATAACGCTATGTTTGACGTAAAAATAACGCCGTAATGCAATCATCAAATGGATAAAAAAATGGTTCGATGAAAACGGTAACGACTGTAACGAAGTTGTAGGTATCGGGCGGTAAAGTTTCCTCCACCGTCGCCTCTTTATGCGTGAAAGCTTTCGGAAAAGAACGCGTTATCGGAGTTGATGCCTAACAAACAGCGTACAAGACCGTTATATGACGAAGTGCAACGACGATTAAACTGAATAAAATCGGTGGAAACAGCGTTAAAACAAAGTTCTTATCGGTTTATAATAAATGTTGGGATATGGGAAAAATATCTCAACATTTTTTTGTAAAAGAGCATAAAAAAGAAACATAAAAAGAAAAAATCCGTTATTTATTCCTTACTGTTGCGGAACGACGGCATAGAAACACAAATCGTCTTTTCCGACGTTGATCAGCGTATGCTCGCTCCCCTTCGGGCAATAATGGCAATCGCCTGCCGATAAAAACTCTTCCGTTCCGTCGCAAATCGCTTTACCCTTCCCTGAAAGAATAAAGATGATTTCCGAAGAAGGAACGTGTCTATGCAAGCCAATGGTGGCACCAGGTACGAGTTTACCGCGCAAAATTTTATTTTTCTCGTCCACGTACATATTGGCGATAAGCGCGCCTTCGCCACCGTAAAACGCTTTCAGTTCCGTCTCTTTTATCTCGTCGAATTTAATGATCATACCGGCCTCTTATTTCAACTTTAATCCGTCGGAAAATGCCTTACCGACCTTTTCGCCAAGCTTATAATATCCATGCGTGTCGCAATCGTAACAAATGGGCTCAAATTTCGTCAGATCGATTTTGCCGTTTGCGTCCAAAATGCTGTCGTCCACATTGACATTGACAACTTCGCCGATACAAATCTCCGTTTCCGTATCATAGCTGACAAGCTTACATTCCAGAACAAGCGGCAGCTCTTCGATGATCGGCGCGTTGACAAACTCGCTCTTTGTGGTATGCCAGCCCGTTTTTGCGAGTTTAT
>JBGVQS010000045.1:0-1597 GCA_045127595.1 Candidatus Scatosoma sp.
TCCCGTACACTTTCTTTAACGGATGGTCAAATGTATTCCTGCAATATTGTTGGGGTTTCGAAGGGAATTAAGGGAAAAGCAGGTGAGCTTCGTGGTATGATTTTGGCTGAAAAAAGCCTTGGAAAGGCCGAAAAGCTGTGCACTTGCGGTATCTATGGTAAAATAAGCGGCGCCTTTGATACAAAAGGGCTTCGTGCCGCAAAAGCAAGCGCTGAAAGCGCAAAACCTGGCAAAGCAAGCATTTATTCGACGGTTTCAGGTGAAACTCCTCAGGAATATTCAATTGAAATTGTAAAAGTTGACAAAATGCAGCGGGATAATAAAAATTTTGTCGTTAAAATTACGGACAACGCTCTTATTGAAGAAACGGGCGGCATTGTACAAGGTATGAGTGGTAGTCCTATCATTCAAGACGGAAAGCTGATAGGGGCAATAACGCACGTATTTGTCAACGATCCGACGCGTGGGTACGGCATTTCCATCGACAAAATGCTGCAACAATGATGTATGTCACGCATAATTATTATGTCAAGCATAATAAAAGGGGGAATATATGAAAAATTTAACGGTTGAAATTGCAGGGGCAGCACTTGCCATAGGGGTTGTTTTAAGCTCGATACTTGGCGTTGGATTTAAGGATAGGGAAGGTGGTAGACATTCGTTAAAAATTGCACGAGCGCAAAGCATCGAGCATCCGCTTAAAACGGACGAAAAGCCTTATAATAAAAGGGATAACGTAGATTTTCTTCCCGTAGACAATCCGCAGGAGATGCCCTTATGTACGAACGCCAAAGCCGCGTACGTTTCCGAAGCGCATAGCGGTATTGCCGTTTTTGAAAAAAATGCAAAAAGACATTTGCCGATAGCAAGTATGTGTAAAATCATGACGCTTTTATTGACGTTTGAAGCCATTGACAGCGGCGTCTTATCGTATGACGACGAAGTTATGATTTCCGAAAACGCTGCGTCTATGGGTGGTTCGCAGGTATTTTTAGAAGAAAACGCCAAATATCCTGTTCGTGAGCTTATCAAAAGTATCGTTGTATGCTCTGCTAACGACAGCTGCGTTGCGTTGGCGGAAAAAATTGCAGGAAACGATTCTTTGTTTGTTGAGCGTATGAATGATAGGGCAAAAGCGCTTGGTTGCGAAGATACCTTATTTGCAAATTGCACTGGGCTTCCCAAAGAGCCGCAATATTCCTGCGCAAAGGACGTTGCAAAAATGCTTGGCGAACTTATAAAACACGATGAGTATTTTACCTTTGGTAAAATATGGATGGATAAGTTTCAGCATCCTGAAAACCGATTTACAGAAATTTCCAACACCAACCGCTTGGTAAAATTTTACGACGGCTGCGACGGTGGGAAAACAGGCTTTACCAACGAAGCAGGTTTTTGTCTTGCCGCAACTGCGATGAGAAACGGTATGCGAATCATCTCCGTTGTTATCGGTGAGCCAAGCAGCAAAATCCGTTTCAAAGAAGTTTCCGACTCGTTTGATTACGCATTTGCGAATTATACAATGAAGAAGGTTGTCAGCGCTGAAAAAAACCTTGATGGAATCGGCGTTAGCGGTGGGAAGGAAAAGCGTGTGGAC
>JBGVQS010000046.1:0-1622 GCA_045127595.1 Candidatus Scatosoma sp.
TGGCGCAGGGCTTTTGTTGAAAAAGAGAAAGAATGACGACGAGGAGTAAGCAATGAAAGCATTTATTTTTGACTTGGACGGTGTAATCGTCAGCACGGACGGATTGCATTATCGGGCGTGGAAAGCGCTTGCGGATGAAGAAGGTATCTATTTTGATGAAAAAATCAATGACCGACTTCGCGGCGTAAGCCGTATGGCAAGCCTTGAAATCATTCTCGAACGCGCAACGCGTAGCTATACCGAGGACGAAAAAGTGGCGATGGCGGAGAAGAAAAACTCCGTCTATCGTGAGCTTTTGAAGGTGCTCACTCCTGCGGATTGCTTGGAAGGCGTGCGTGAAACGCTTGCGGCTCTCCGCGCAAAGGGGTATAAGCTGGCAATCGGCAGTTCCAGTAAAAACACCCGTACCATTTTGGAAAAAATCGGCTACGGCAACTATTTCGACGCCATTTCTGACGGCAACAACATCAAAAACAGCAAGCCTGATCCCGAAGTCTTTTTGAAGGCGGCGGAATATTTAAGGCTTGCCCCCGAGGATTGTTACGTTGTCGAAGATGCGGAAGCTGGTATTGAAGCGGCGCTTGCAGGCGGCTTTACGGCAATCGGCGTAGGCGGCGCGGCGGCGTACGAAAAAACGCAAATCTCTTTAAGTCATTTTTCTCAGCTGTTGGATTTGTGATTTTGATAGGAATAAAAAAGAGTGTGCAGCTGCACACTCTTTTCATTTATTCTTAAAATATGGGGTAAAATCGGGCGAAAATCGGGTGTTTCCGCGTTTTTCGTAGGCTTTCCTGCAAATAAGAATATCATTCCTTTGCGGGGCAATTTTATTCGATTTTGACAAAAATAGAAAAAAGACAAAAAAATAACCGCCCAAAGGACGGTTAGGTGAGAAGTCTACGCTAAAAGCCAGGCGTTCTTCTCTGTCAACGCGGAAGTCCCGTTGCTGCCCTGTTACATGGGGCTAGTGGCTTAATGATTGTATCATAGTAGGAAAGAAAAGTCAATAGTTTTTGAAAAAAAGTAAAATTCGTCATCGCAAAAAAGAGGCGAAGAAAAAAGAAATAAAAAAGACACCCAACAAAAGTTGAGTATCTTTTGCTAAACACTTTGTGATTAGCGTAGGCGTTCCCAACGGAACTATTACTATTATATGCGATAATTCGGGAAAAGTCAATAGTTTTTTGATAAAAAAATTAAAAAATGATTTGTCGGTAAGTGATGTATCAAAAATTTTGGATAAAGTTATGAGGCGTACAAGGCAATGGAGCGAAAATAAAAAGAAAATCGCCGATCTAAAAAAGAACGGCGATAATTGTGAATAGGATTAAACCACCTATCCCGATGCCGCTATCAGACGGCGGGCGCACGGTATTTCAACTGTGCCTGCATACTACCCTGAGGATAGTGGTGTTCTTCACAAGTAGAAGACCATTTATATAGTAGCATAAACAAAAAACGAAGTCAAGTGCTTTTGGCAGCAATTTATGGCTTAGGAAGATTCATCGCGGCGCACTTCGTTTATATGTTCACGCTCGAATTTGAAACGTCGGCATCATCATTATATTCAAAAATATATGAAGTAATAAAAAAAGGAGCACTTGGATAGAGTGCTCCTTTGT
>JBGVQS010000047.1:0-1930 GCA_045127595.1 Candidatus Scatosoma sp.
TTTTTATGCTTTTTAAGCCCTGATTTTGGTGTTTTTCGCGCAAAAATAAATGATAAAGCACTTAACTTTCCCGTCGGTGTACAAAAGTGGTCAAAACTCGTCAAACTGCACTTTTTTATCCCCTTATTTTGCAAAATCCAAGACAGCCTGTTCGCCACGGCCGCGTTTCCGTGGAAGGCCTTTGCCCCGTAGAATTTTTCAATCTCGTCTTGGGCAAAAATATAATGCGTACACCCCAGCACCACCCCGTCCGTATCGGCACTCGGCAGATACTTGTCAACGTTCCATTCGCCTCGGACGCACCCTTTTTCAATTTCCCCAGCCAGCTTTGGGCAGGGAAGCACACTAACGCTTACGTTCGGAAAAAGTATTTTCGCCCGTTCAATCAACTCCTGCAAACGCCGACTTTCGCAGGTCGCTTTCGTGGCAAGCACCGTCACGCGCCTACGCTCCTTCGCCGCCGGCAATACGGCAGGCTCTACCCCAACAATGGGAAAATCGTATTCCCTGCGCAATTCATCAATCAGGAGCGCAGTTACCGTATTGCAAGCAATCACCGCTGCGGCAACCCGCACCCTACGAAAGAATTCAAACGCTTCGCGCACATACGCGCGCATCTCATATATAGGACGATTTCCATACGGCGCACGTTGATTATCGCCGTAATAATAAATAGGCAAACCGCAGGTAACCATCTCACATTCTTTCAGGACAGTCAAGCCACCTACACCGCTATCAAAAAAGCCGATTCCGCCCGTCAGCACCCCTTTCTACTCCTTTTATTCAAAAAAATTAAAATTTTTTGCTAAATTTCGCATTTTTACACCGAAAAACAGTTTACTTTCGTAGAATTTTATGTTAGAATAAACCTTGCATTAAGAAAACATTAAAAAAAATTATGCTAGTTAAGCAAGGAGAACATTATGCCTAATATTAAATCCGCTAAAAAAAGAGTCTTGGTTATCGAAAAGAAGACCATGCAGAACAAAGCAATCAAGTCTGCTCTTAAGACGCAGATTAAGAAATTCCTTGAAGCCGTTAACTCTGGCGACAAGGCTGCAGCTGAACAGCTTTTCCCCGCTACCGTATCCGCTATCGACAGCGCGGTAACGAAGGGCGTTATCCACAAGAACAACGCTAACAACAGAAAAGCGAAGCTTGCAAAGAAGCTTGCTGCAATGGCGTAAACCCCTACGACACTTTTATAATTATGAAGGTCTGCCTTTCGGTAGACCTTTTTTGCGTTATTTTCTAATCGACTCCCCCACCCCTATATTCGCACGTGCGCACGCGTGCGAATTTTTTTTATAGTTTCTATAAAAAAGTACTTATATATGATTGACAAAGCATACGTTTTTCAATATAATAAATTCATCGGCGGTTTATTTTAACTAAACTTTTCGTTTATTTTTAACAAACTTTACCTAAATAGAGCCAAAAGTTTACTTTTACTAAACTTTGGCGGGAATTTGGAGTGCAAAATGGACATCGGCGCAAAGATTAAACAAATGCGAAACCAAAAGAGTCTAACACAGGAAGAGCTTGCCGACCGTTGTGAGCTAACCAAAGGCTACATTTCGCAGCTTGAAAACAACCTTAACAGCCCGTCAATTGCTACCCTGACGGACATTTTAGCCGCTCTTGGCAGCAATCTATCGGAATTTTTCCGTGAAGAGCCCGAAGAAAAAATCGTTTTTTTTAAGGACGAGTTTATTGAAAAGGACTCGGACGGCGTCCGCTGGGAATGGTTGATTGCCAACGCACAAAAGAATATGATGGAGCCAGTCCTTGTCGAGCTTTCCGAAGGCGCGGAAACGACGGGCGACGTTCCCCACGAAGGCGAAGAATTCGGATACGTATTAGAAGGACGAATCGCCATACAGCTTGGCAATAAGCTACACACCTGCAAAAAAGGCGAAGCCTTTTATTA
>JBGVQS010000048.1:0-4111 GCA_045127595.1 Candidatus Scatosoma sp.
ATTATGGTGGATTTGCGTAAGATTAAGAGTGAAAACGAAATCGCTTGTCTTCGAGAAGGCTTCCGCATTATCGAAATTGCAACGGACGAAGTAATCAAGGCGTTGAAGCCTGGTGTGACCGAACTGCAAATGGTCGGCATCGCTCAAAAGGTGATTTATGAACACGGCGCAGAGTACGAAGGCCTACCCATGTACGTGTTCAGCGAGGCAAGCACCCGCCACGCCATCTCCCGTTCCCGTTATCGCGAAATCGGTAAAAACGACATTGTACAGCTGAATTTATCGGCAAAAATCGACGGCTACTCGCCGTCCATCGGCTTGCCTGTCTGCATGGGTAAGCTTGAAGGCGAGCGTCGTGATTTGGTGGAATTTTGCCGTAAGATGCACGAGCGGACGGAGCAGCAGCTGAAAGCAGGCGTGTACGCGGACGACGTTGCAAAGCGTTTCCTGCAAATGTATAAGGACGCTGGCTATGGTAAGAACTACGTCTACGGCCCCTGTCACGGGACGGGTATGATTGAAGTTGAAGCGCCTTGGATGGAAACTTCCACCCATTATCCTTTGGAAAAGAATATGACCTTCCAAATCGACACCTTCATCTCTGGCCCTACCTTTGGTTGCCGTTGGGAAAAGGGCGTTGCTATTCGGGAAGACGGTTGCGAAAGTTATACCGATTACCTTAAAAAAGGCATCATCGAACTCGGTTTCTGATAGGTGAAGAAATGATTGTAGGAAAAAAGGACTGGGTGATTCCCGATTGTGAGCTTCCGCCCGAAGGGGAAGGCGTTCTTAAAGGGCACGAAAGCGTTATTATCGTCAACGATACAAACGAAAAAGCGATTATCAAAGTAAAACTTTACTTTGCCGATAAAGCCCCCTTTGAGGGTATCCTTTGGGAAGTAGAACCCCAACGCGTGCGTTGTTTTAGAATGAATAACGCAAGCGATATGTGCGGATTTATCGTGCCATTAGAAACACAATACGCAATAAAGCTTGAAAGTTCGCAGCCTGTTGTGGTACAATATGGTAGGCTTGACAATCGTCAGGTAAATTTGGCATACTATACTACGCTTGCATATTAAGGAGTAAAAACTATGATTTTAGACCATTCTTTTCCGCGTGAAACGGATTACGTAAAAGAGAAGAATATACCGCTTGTTATCGTAGGCGGTACGGTAGAATATCACGGCCCGCATTGTTCGTATGGCTGTGACACTTTGGTAGCCGAGGGCTTAGTGAAAAAGCTGGCGGAAGAAAAGGAAATTATGGTTGCGCCCACCATTTCGTATAGCCCTGCGAGCTATGCGGTAGGCGGTAGAAAAAGCGGTACGGTACACGTTCCCGAACGCGCTTTTGAAGATTACGTTTATTACGTATTCAAAAGTATGCTGTATTCGGGTTTTAGAAATATCTACGTCGTTATCCATCATCAGTTTGAACAGGAAAATGAAATGCCCATGACGCTTTGCTATCGCACGGCGGCAAAACGCGCGACAATGGAATATTTGGAAGAAACACTCGGCGAAGGCTGGTGGGGAAGCGAAGCTTACGCCAACTACTATGAAGAGCTGGAAGGGGCAAACAATCCTTTTTCGTGGATTAAGGTGATCCCCACGATGTCCGCGGCAGTGCAAAACGCAACGGGCTACGACCACGCAGGCAAATACGAAAGCTCGATTTTGATGTCGCTCTATCCCGATTGTATCAAGCTGGATAGAATTGACGATATCAAGCACTGGTTTACACAAAGCGCGCGCGAGGCGAATAAAGAACTCGGCGACGAAATGGTAAGACAGTCGTTGGCATACTTGAAAGAGGCAATTAAATAATGTTGCCGAAGATACAACGGGTAAAAATGCCCGAAAATATTTTCCCTACGAAATGGCAGACCGTAATTTTCCGTAATTACGGTCTGGTTTCGCTTGATAAAATTGCAAAGGTTCTTTCCTGCGACGAACAAACGGTACTCCAAGAAGCAAAACGGCTCGGCTTGCAGGGGGTAGAGTATGATAAAAACTGGGAAGTACGCGGATATATTACGATTATTCGCAACAACTGGTTTTTGTTGTGCTACGAGCAGCTTCTGGAGCTGCTTGGCATCACGGAAGAAACGCTTGCTTTTTATTTAGAAAAAGAAGATTTCCTTTCTGTGAAGCTGGGGGATTTTAAGCCTGAATGTGAAAGGGTTCAATATGCTCCTTTGACGAAAGATGAAGCGGAAAAAACCATGCTCATCGCGGACATGGTACGCTCGTATATGCGTTTGGATAGAGCAAAGCCCTTTGATTTTTTCACCCAAAAAGCAACAAACACCGCCGCCGCGGAATGTTCGGGTAAAAGAATTGTTCACGGGTATTTATCCCCTTGCGGAGACGTATTTACCCAAAACAGCGAAGAATATTTATCCGACGCGCTATTGCGCGAATATGCAAGGCAGGGCGTTAACGGCGTATGGCTGCACGGTATGCTGTCTACTCTTTCCCCCTACCCCTTTGATGAAGCATTCAGCGCTGACTATCAAGAGCGCAGGGCGGAAATGAAAAGATTGATTGCCCGTCTTAAAGAGCACGGAATCAAGCTGTATTTGTATATCAACGAGCCGCGCGCATTGCCGATGCAAAAGCTTGGGAAATACGCGTCGCTTATCGGACGGACGGAGAACGGCTACGCGGCCTTGTGCTTTGAACAAAAGGCGGTGCAGGAATATTTATATAATGCGGTAAAAGACTTGCTGACGGAAGTGGACGGGCTTGGCGGCATTATTACAATCACCATGAGTGAAAATCTCACCCATTGTAACTACCGTCCAAGGACAAATTGTCCTGTATGTAAAAATATACCGCCCGAACGTTCAGCGGCGGCGGTAAACAACGTAATACAAAAAGCGATTGAAGACAGCGGCAGCAAGGCGGAATTAATTGCAAACCTTTGGGGCTGGTCTTCGTTTATGGAATGGACGGAAGAACAGACCTTGCGCGGTGTGGAGCTGTTGGATAAAAACATCTCCGTCATGTGCGTTAGCGAGTACGATTTAGAAATTGAAAAAGGCGGTATAAAGGGCAGGATTATTGATTATTCGATTTCCAACCCAGGCCCGAGCGAAATCACCAAAAAGACCTTACAAAAAGCGTCGGATCTGGGGCATAAGGTCTATGCAAAAATTCAAATTAATAACAGCTGGGAATGCTCCGCCGTTCCGTACCTGCCCGTATTCGATTTGCTTTACGAGCATTTGCAAAAGCTTACACAAATCGGCGTAAACGATTATATGCTGACTTGGACGTTAGGAGGTTATCCTTCGCCGATGCTTGGAATGGTCGCCAAGTACGCGCAAGCGCCGCAAGCCTTTTCTCTGGAAGGTTGGTATCAAAAAACTTACGGTCAAAACAGCCAAGCGGTAAGGGAAGCGGTACAATGTTTTTGCGATGGGTTCAGAGAATATCCTTTCAGCATTGATTCCTTGTATTATTCCCCGAAAACGTTGGGCTGTGCAAACCTTTGGTCTTTGGAAGCGGAAGAAAAAACTTCCCTTATGGTGTGCTACGCCTTTGACGATTACGAAACGTGGACGAAGCCTTATCCGATTGAAGTATATCTTTCCCAGTATGAAAAATTGCTGAAAAAGTGGGAAGCAGGATACAAGCTTTTGGACGAAAATATACAGGATACTAACTTTGAATTAAAGCTGTTTGCCAAAGCCGCCTACGCGCATTTCAAGTCCGATTATTTACAAACCAAGTTCTCTTATTTGAAAGGGCAAAAGGAAACCCACACAAAAGAAATACGGCAGCTTTTGGAAGAAGAAACGGCAAGCACGAAGCGCTTACTCGAAATAGTTTATCAAAACGCTTATATCGGTTTTGAAGCTTCTAATCATTATTTTTACACGGATAGAAATTTGTTGGAAAAGCTTTTGGTGCTCCATCAATTAAAAGAAAGGCTTTCCTATTCGTAGAAGAAGCTTGCAATTAAAATTGTTCTATATCACAAACAGAAAGAGCAAACACTCAAGGCTGAAAATCCTATGTGTTTGCTCTTTTTTTGCTAAAAAAGTGAAGTTAAGTTTGCCCATACTTCGCCGAAAGCGAAAATTCACTATCCGCAGGATAAC